>DASUJK010000104.1:0-35754 GCA_036279295.1 Pseudonocardiaceae bacterium
ATCACCGAGAAGCTGACGCCATCGGTCATTCCGATGGGGTCGGCCAGCGGCCTGGGCAGCAGAGCGGCTGCCTACACCTCATACGGCCCGGCCGACACCGAGTTCACAGCGCGCCTGGTGGACCTGCTCGCCGACCACGACGACGCCTTCCTGGCCGCCTACGTCGCCGACGACACCGCGATGTCCCATCGGCAGTTGCGTGCGCGTCTGGCCGCCCAGGTCCGGCGGGCACTCGTGCATCCGGTGTTCTTCGGCTCGGCCATCACCGGTGCTGGTGTCGACGCGCTGACCGACGGCATCCGGGAACTGCTGCCGGCGGCACCGGCCGATGTCGACGGTCCCGTGTCGGGCACGGTGTTCAAGGTCGAGCGTGGTCGTGCCGGCGAGAAGATCGCCTACGCCAGGATGTTCACCGGCACACTGCGGGTCCGTGACCGACTGCGCCTCGGCGCCAGCACCGACGACAGCAAGGTCACCGCGATCAGCGTCTTCGACCGCGGCTCGGCGGTACGTGGCGCCTCGGTCGCCGCCGGACAGATCGGGAAGCTGTGGGGTCTTGGCGACGTCCGGATCGGTGACGCGCTCGGCACGCCGCCGCCGACCGTGGCCGTCGATCACCACTTCTCGCCACCCACCTTGGAAACCGTTGTCCTGCCGTGCCGTCCGTCGGACAAGGGCGCGTTGCACGTCGCACTCACCCAACTCGCCGAACAGGACCCGCTGATCAATCTGCGGCAGGACGAAATTCGACAGGAAATCTCAGTATCGCTCTACGGGGAGGTGCAGAAAGAAGTCGTCCAGGCGACGCTGGCCGACGAATTCGGTGTCGAAGCGACATTCCGCGAGACGACCACGATCTGTATCGAGCGACTCGTCGGCACCGGCGAGGCGATGGAGAAGATCGGCGGGGACGACAATCCGTTTCTGGCCACCATCGGGCTGCGGGTCGAACCCGCCGCGCTCGGCAGCGGGGTGACGTTCCAGCTCGGGGTCGAACTCGGCTCGATGCCGCTGGCGTTCTTCAATGCGGTCGAGGACACCATTGTCGAGACCCTGCGTCAGGGCATCAACGGCTGGCAGGTCGCCGACTGCACGGTCACCATGACGCACTCCGGTTACTGTCCGCGGCAGAGCCACGCGCACGGCACGTTCGACAAGAGCATGTCCAGCACCGGCTGGGACTTCCGGTACCTGACACCGCTGGTGTTGATGAACGCGTTGCGGCAGGCGGGGACGACGGTGCACGAGCCGATGCACCGGTTCGGCCTGACCATCCCTGCCGACCTGTTCGGCACCGTGCTGCCGGTGCTGGTCCGGCTGGGTGCCGCGCCGCGCACGCAGACGACGGTCGCCGGTGGGTATCTGCTGGCCGGGGACATCCCGGTCGCCAGGGTGCACGAACTGCAACAGCTGCTGCCGTCGCTCACCCGAGGTGAGGGCGAGCTGGAGTGCGCGTTCGACCACTACCGGGAGGTGCATGGCGCGATTCCGGCCCGGTCGCGTTCGGACCACAATCCGCTCAACCGGAGGGAGTATCTGCTGCACGTCGTTCGCCGGGTCTAGCATCGGAATATCGTTTTCCGACGCATTCCTGGAGTTGGTTCTTTGGGAGGATGGACAGCGCATCATCGCGCAGCGTAGAAACCTGGCCATGTCCCCAAACAAGCCAGGACAGGAATCTTCCCCGATACGGCCGAATCGGCGACGTTTTCTCGCCGGTTCCGCGGTCGCGGCGGTTGCCGGGGCGGTCACCGTCGCCGCCCCGGGTGCCGCTTTCGCGGATACCGCGGACCTCACGAAGGACTGGCCGTCCGGACCAGGGCAGGCCATCCGTCCGCAAGCGCCCGACCATGAACTCAAGGAGATGCTGAAAGAGGTCGATCAGCAGCGGCTGCATGCCATCGTCGCCAAACTGGCCTCGTTCGGCACCCGGCACACGCTGTCCAGCCAGACCGATCCGAACCGTGGCATCGGCGCGGCACGGGACTGGATCTTCGCGCGGATGCAGGCGCTCGCCGCGCCCTCCAATGGCCGGATGACCGTCGAACTCCAGTCGTTCACCCAGCCGGTCTCCTCCGGCATCCCGACCCCGACCGTGATCACCAACGTGGTCACGACGCTGCACGGCTCCGAGGAGCCGGACCGGATCTACGTGGTCACCGGCCACTACGACTCGCGGGTCACCGACCTGGCCAACTTCACCAGCGACGCGCCCGGCGCCGACGACGACGCCTCTGGCGTGGCCAACGTGATGGAACTGATCCGGATCATGGCGACCCGGGAGTCCAGGGCCACCATCGTGATGGCGGCGGTGGCGGGCGAGGAGCAGGGCGTGTACGGCTCGACCTTCCTGGCCCAGCAGTTCGCCGCGGCCAAGGCCGACATCCAGGGCATGTTCTCCAACGACATCGTCGGCAGCGCGAAGGCCGACGACGGGACCGTCGACCCGCACGCGCTGCGACTGTTCGCCGAGGGCGTGTCCTCCGCCGAGACACCAGCCCAGGCCACACTACGGCAGCTCGTCGGTGGCGAGAGCGACTCGGCGAGCCGGCAACTGGCCCGGTTCGCCAGCAGCGTGGCGAGCAACAGCGAGACCGACATGGCCGTACACATCATCTACCGGCGGGACCGTTACCTGCGCGGCAGCGACCATATTCCGTTCCTGCGGCGGGGTTACCCGGCCGGTCGGTTCACCGAGCCGCACGAGAACTTCGCCCATCAGCACCAGGACGTCCGGGTGGTCGACGGTGTGCAGTTCGGCGATCTGATCGAGTTCGTCGACTTCGCCTTCCTGCGGCGGGTCACCAGGGTCAACATGGCCGTGATGTGGTCACTGGCCAACGGTCCTGGCACGCCGAAGAACGCGGAGGTGAACGCCAGTGTGTTGACCAATACGAGTTCGATCTCCTGGGATGCCAGTTCGGACACCGATGTCGTGGGCTATGAGATCGTGTGGCGACCGTGCACCGAACCGGACTGGACGAACCGCATCCCGGTCGGCAACGTCACGTCGGTCACCGTGCCGCTGACCAAGGACAATCTGTTCCTGGGCGTGCGCGCGGTGGACAAGGCCGGCCGGCACAGCCCGGTCGCGTTCCCCACTGCGGTGTTCTAGCCGATCGGCCGCGCCCGGGCAGGCTGGCCCGGGCGCGGCTCGGTCCGTCAGGCCAGGTCGATCACATGGCAGGCGACCGGATAGCCGGCCTTCGCGAACGCCGCCGCCATCGGCGTGTTGGTGGTGTCGGTTGCCGCGATGATCCGGTCGGCACCGCCTGCGGCCAGCAGGTGGGTGGCTTCCACCAGCAGGTCGTACGCGTAGCCGTGGCCGCGGTGTTCCGGCACCACGCCGATGTAGCCGATCACCGGGTCGGTGTGGTTGTCCGCCGGGATGGTGAAGCCGACCAGCTCACCGGACCGGGTGCGGGCCAGCTGCCACCAGTCCCTCGGGCTGTTCATCCAGTCGAGGATCGCCAGGTCACGCTGTGCGGCCGTGGCCACGCCGGACTCGGCGATGACCCGACGGGCGTGCTCGTCCAGCGTGCCGTCGTGCACCCGGGCGAACACATCCAGCCACACGTCGTCGTCCGGTGCCGGCCGGAATTCCAGCCTGCCGGGCCGTTCCGGCAGGCCGTCGGCCGGTGTCCAGCGGTACCAGTAGCGCTCGACCAGCGGCGTCAGGCCGATCTCGGCCGCGGCGGCGATCCGGGACTCGACGGCCTGCCGGAGGTCGGGATCGGCCTGCCAGTCCGGCGGCGTGTTGAGGGAGTACGG
The DNA here is from genome assembly GCA_036279295.1 of Pseudonocardiaceae bacterium. Lineage (GTDB taxonomy): Bacteria > Actinomycetota > Actinomycetes > Mycobacteriales > Pseudonocardiaceae > DATEPR01. The sequence goes on from DASUJK010000104.1 coordinate 3,772, forward strand.
CTTGCGTGGCCCGGCGCGCAGAATCCGCACGGCTGCGTCGAAATCGGTGAAATCGAGCCAGTCCAGCGAACCGGGGGAGTCGTCCTCCGGTCCGCCCCACCATGCGGCGCGGGCCACGACGGTGTCGCCGGCCAGCGCCACCCACGTCCATTCGGGGCGGTACTCGCGGATGGCCAGCATGCCGAGGTAGGTCTGGCCGAGCAGCACCGGTCCGACCGGCGGAGTCGGCATGGTGTCGAAGAGGTGTTCCTCGCCCGAGGACAGCGGGCGGATGACCAGTTCGGTCATGTGGGTCCTTCCGGAAGTGACGCGCTCCCGTCAGTTCCCCGGCACCCTCATGGCGAGGCGGGAGCGCATGATCGTCATTGGGCTGATCATCGGTCCCACCTCCTCTCGTCGACGTGCCACCGAGTGCGTGATCAGCCTACCGTGACCGCGCCCGGTCGGGCGCGGTCACGGACACCTTGTCGATCGTGCCCACCTCGTACCAGGACGGGATGGTCCGCATGCCGGCTCGGTGGACGGCTCACTGAACGCGCCGAACACGATCGGCCGCTGCGTCACCGCGGGCAGTCTGCCCTGCGCGGCCGGCAGGTCGTTGGCGAACGCGGACGGGAACAGGGACGGCAGGATGTACAGGTCCGTGGCGCGAACGCGTCGATGTAGACCAGTGCCTTGATGTTGGCGTTGCCGGTGGCCGCGTCGGTGGTGACCGCGCCACCGTACGCGTGGCCGGCCAGCACCACGGGACCAGTGATCGCGGTCAGGTACTGGCGCAGGCCCGCTGCGTCGCCGGCCAGGCCGCGCAGCGGGGTGGGAACACGTCCACGGTGTAGCCGTCGTGCTGGAGCCCGCTGATGACGCCGTCCCAGCTCGAACTGTCCGCCCACGCGCCGTGCACGAGCACGACGGTGGGTTTCGGGGCGGCCGGGTGGTGGTTGACGCCGGCCCGCGTGGCGGCGGTGCCCGTGGTCGCGGAGAGCGTGACCATCGTGAGCACACCGACGGCCAGCGCGCCGAGACCACGTCTGACGCGCCGGGCTGTTGACGACCGTGCGAACGGCATGAAGTTCCTTCCCGAACCTGGGCAGGGCAACGTGACCGCGCACGCAACGTGTCATCTGGCCGCTGACCGGGGATAGGGGACGAAAGTCCTTACCGCACAAGGAAAGTCTTGCTCAAAGCCGCGCGGCTAGCAGCCCGGCGAGCGCGAGCAGCAGGTCGTCGCTGCCTGCTCTGCCGACAAGTTCCACCGAGCCGGGCAGCCCGTCGCCGGGTACCGGGACGCTGATCGCGGGCAGACCGAGCACGCTCCACGTGGTGTTGCAGGCGAGTACCGCCATCGTCGGGCTGGTCCAGCCCGCGCCGAGATCGGTGTCCCGCGCACCGATCGGCGGAGCCTCGATCGGCACCGTCGGCAGGACCAGCACGTCCGCGCCGACCCGGTCCGGGAACAGTGGCCGCAGCCGGGCCCTGGCCTCCTGCGCGGCCACGTACTCCCAGCCACGCACCTCGGTCGCGTTGGTCAGCCGCTCCAACACCTCGGGCTGAAACAGTTCCGGCGCCGTCTCGATCCGCTTCGCATGCACCGCACGGGCTTCCGGGCCCTGGATCTGCCCGTACCACCGCGCGCAGTCGGTCATCTCCGGCACGGGGGCGTCCGCGACGGCCATCCCGGCCGACTTCAGCTCCGCCAGCGCACGCTCCAGCGCCTGGGCCTGGGCCGGTACGACCCGCTCGATCAGTTCGGCCCGCACCACGCCCACCCGCAGGCCGGTGACCGGGGGAGTATCGACGGGCCGCCCGGCCAGCACCGACCACAGCACCGCGGTGTCCGCCGCCGAGCCGGCCATCGGACCGACCGTGTCCAGCGTGGCGGACAACGGGAACACGCCAGCACCGGACACCGCGCCCTGCGTGGGCCGCAGCCCGACGATCCCGCACCACGCCGCCGGAATGCGCACCGAACCACCCGTGTCGGTGCCCAGCGCGGCCGGCACCAGCCCGGCTGCCACCGCCGCGCCCGAGCCGGCGCTCGACCCACCGGTCATCCGGTTGCGATCATGCGGATTGCGCGCCGGCCCGGTGTGCGCGACATCGCCGGTCGGCCCGTAGGCGAACTCGTGGGTGTGGGTCTTGCCGACGATCACGGCACCGGCCTGGCGCAACGACACCACGACGGCGGCATCGGTCGTCGGCACGTGCTGGTCGAAGTGCCGCGAACCCATGGTCGTGCGCAGGCCTGCCGTGTTGATGAGGTCCTTCACCCCGACCGGGATGCCGTGCATGGGTCCTCGGTCGAAGCCCGCGGCCAGTTCGCGATCGGCCTGTTCGGCGGCTCGCAGCGCGCCGTCGTGGTCGACGGTGACGTAGCAGTTCAGGGCGGCACCGATGTCGTCGGCGGCGGCCAGCGCCGACTCGGTGAGACGCACGGCCGTCGTCTCGCCGGTGCGCACCCGCTGCGCCAGGTCGGCGATCGACACGCCGGCGAACGGGCCGGTCACAGGCCGGCCGCCAGTTCGGTCAGCGCGTGGCCAAGGGGCAGGTCGACACACACGGTGGCGTAGGCGTCGCCTCTGGACTCGCCGTGGTTGACGATGAACACCGGTTTGCCCAGTTTGGCCGCGTGGCGCACGAAGCGCAGCCCGGACATCACGGTCAACGACGAGCCGAGCACCAGCAGCGCACTGGCGTCGTCGACCAGCCGGTAACACTGCCGTACCCGCTCGGGCGGCACGTTCTCGCCGAAGAACACGACATCCGGCTTGAGCACGCCACTGGCACAGTCGGCGCAGTCCACCAGGCGGAAGGCGCGCACCACGTCCTCGGCCAGCTCGACGTCACCGTCGGGGTTGATCCGGGTGGCCACGGCATCGGCGGTCGGGTTGGCCGCCCGCAGCCGCCGGTCCAGTTCGAGCCGCGCGCTGGTGCGCCGGCAGCCGAGGCAGATGACACGATCCAGGCTGCCGTGCAGGTCCACCACACCGGGCGTGCCGGCCGCCTGGTGCAGCCCGTCCACGTTCTGCGTGATCACGCCGGACACGTGTCCTCGCGCGAGCAGTTCGGCCACCGCGACGTGCCCGGCATTGGGCTTGGCGCGGGCGATCGTCCGCCAGCCGACATGGCTGCGGGCCCAGTAGCGGCGCCTGCCGGTCTCGCTGCTGACGAACTCCTGGTAGGTCATCGGGGTGTGCCGCCGCAGGGTGCCCTCGGCGCCCCGGTAGTCGGGGATGCCCGACTCGGTGGACAACCCGGCCCCGCTGAGCACTGCGACACCGCCACGCGCCAGCGCATCGCTGACCTCGGTCAAGCTGGTCGTCCTCGGCGCGGGTGCGCCGGTGGGTGTCCAGGTGAGAGTCGGTCGTGTCCGCACCTTCGCAGCGTAGCTCCGCCCAGTCGCGGGTGTCCTCGCCGAGGACCTGGACACCGGGCGGCAGCGCCGCCACCGCGGCGAGTTCGGCGGCGTCGGCCCTGCGGATCACCAGGCGGCGTGATGTCCCCGGTGCAGCGCACCGCGGTCAGCCGGGCGAAGTGCTTCAACGCCAGCACCCGGTCCCACCGCCGGACCGGCACCCGCAAGTCGCCGAAGTCGACCTTGGCGAGTACTACCGCGCGTCCTCGTGCGCGTGCTCGATGAGCAGCCCGGTGCAACCGGCGTCGACACCCCCTGGCGGCCAGGTAGTCGCGGAACGTGCGGTGCACGAACCGGATCTCGTCCGGCTCGGCACGTTGCGCCCGCAGGCCCTGGATGGCCCGGCCGAACCTGGCGTTGGCGTCGAGCCGGGACAGGATCACCTCGCCGTTGACCACCATGGAGTACGCGAACCGTCGCAGCAGAACGAGTTGCTCCTCCTTGCTGTGCGGCCACGCCCCATCGATCGTGATGCCGCGCTGCTCGTCCCAGCGAACCAACAGCAGATCCAGCGCCGCGTCGAACAGGCCGCGCCGATCACCGGGCAGCGTCATGTTGCGCTGCCGAATGCCATTTCGAAGCCGCTCCGCGGTACGGCGCCCAACACCTGCGCCAGCAGTTCGGACATCGCTCGCGACCCCACCACGGTGTACGCCCCTCGTCACCCTCGGGTTGCGTGGGCACCGTGGTGGGGCGCCGCGCGGAACAGCTACTTCCCGTTGTGCTTGCGGAACTCGCGGCCGAAGTTGTCCATGCCGGCCACCTGCGGTGCGTGTTCGGTGTGGTCGTGGTGGCCCCTGCCGAGGTGGATCGGCGCCGGTGCCACCGACTGCACGCTGTCCACGCCGCACACCGCCGCCGGGTCGTCGACCGGGCCCAACACCTGGGCGCTGGTCGGGATCGCGCCCGGCCGCACCGGACGGCGCGGCGAGTGCTCCAGCACCTGGCCGAGGTCCTCGGCGTGGGCGTCACGGGCGGTCAGCGCGTTCAGCCCGAACGTCTTCTCGATCATCTTCAGCGTCGATGCGTGCTCGAACGGGCCGTGGTGCACGACCTGAGCCTTGGCCAGGTTGGACACCACGATGGTCGGTACCCGGACGCCGAGCTGGCGGTAGTCCGGGATCAGCCTGCCGTCGGTGGGCGTGGTGGCGTCACCGGTGTGGTCGACCGTGGCCGGATCGGTGTTGTCGACGACCTTCGGCGGCGGCACGTGGTCGTAGAAGCCGCCCCACTCGTCGAACGTCACGACGAACACGGTGTTGTCCAGGTAACCCGCGTTCGCGATGGCGTGGTAGGCGTCGGCGATGAACCGCTCGCCCAGCCGGACGTCGGCCAGCGGGTGGTCGTCGGCCGACGTGCCGTTGCCCTCGGTGTCGAACGCCGGGTCCAGGAAGCTGACGTTGGGCAGGTTGCCGGCGGCCACCACGTCGATGAACGGCGTCGTGGTCACCGGGATACCGAGCGCGTCGGTGTCGCCCTCGGCGAACGGGTGCCAGAACGGGAAGTACTTGGTGCCCCACAGCGCCAGGAACGGCGAGTCCCGGAAGAAGTAGCCGCCGGTCGGGATGCCCTGCGTGTTCGGGATGGGGGAGAGCTGGTCCCAGATCGTCGGCATCGTCGACAGAACCGTCGAGTTGTGGTCCCGGTCGGTGCGTGCCGAGTGCTGGTAGAAACGGTTCGGGAACGTCTCGCCCGCGAACGAGCAGAAATACCGGTCCAGCACCGTGTAGTTCTCGGCGAGCGCGCCGATCACCGGCAGGTCGGGCACTGCCTTGTGGTGGCCGTGGCGGTCGAGGTTGGTGTAGTAGCCGATCGGGAACGTGTTGGCCTTGGCCAATGTCACGCCCGGGTTGTCGGCCGGTGTGGTGGGCCGCTGCAGGAAGCCGTCCATCCGACCGAAGTTGTGCTGGACCAGGAAGCCTTCCCAGCTGTGGTCGGGGTCGCTGTAGCCGCAGCCCTGGAAGTCGGGCGCCAGCGGGTAGTTGGGGTAGACGTTGCCGTCCGTCGACAGGAAGTTCATGTCGTGGCGGCCGTCGGCTCCCGGCAGCCAGCTGAGGAAGTGGTCGAATGACCGGTTCTCCATCATGAGCACCACCACGTGCTCCACACCGCGCGAGCCGTGTGCGGAGAGCAGGGGAGATGCGTTGGCCACTGCCTGGGACAGGAGATCCGCGCCGGTGACCGCGAGACCTGTGGAGGCACCCATCAACTGCAAGAACGTTCGACGTGTGAGCACGGTGGTGAGTATGGGCATCAGCCATGAACGACAACACCGCACAACGTGGCTGAATCGTGAACTCCGCCGTTTCCGCAGGTGACGTCAGGCCGAAGTTTCGGCGTTACGAATTACCGTTACTCAAGACCGAACAGTCGGGCCGCGTTGCCGGCCAGCACCAATCGGCGTTGTTCGTCGGTGACGTGCACCTTCAGCACCCGCTGGTGCTCGTACCGCACGTCGTACAGCGGCGCGAAACTGCCGAACAGCAGCCGCTCCGCACCGAACTTCTCGACCATCCGCTCCAGGAAGTCCTCTCGGTACACCCCGCTGCTGAGGATGTGCATCCTCGGGCTCGTGTCCAGGGCCAGTTGCGCGTCGAACTGGCCCATGCCGGAGATGTTGAGCTGGCCACCGTTGGTCATGATCACCGGCGTGTCCGGGCACCACTGGGCGAACCTGGCCACCTGCGCGGCTTCCGACATGCAGTGGTGGCCGGTCGCGACCAGTACCGGGATGCCCAGTTCCGCCGCCCGTTCCGCGATCGGGCGCGCGACGGCGTGGTTGATCGGGAAGTGCTCCTCGCTCGGGTGCAGGAACACCGCCTTGGCGCCGGCACCGACCGCCTCGGTCAGGTGCTCCAGCGCCGCGGCGCCGTCCCACGGATCGACCCTGGCCAGCCCGACCAACCGGCCGCCCGCCGCCCGCACCACGGCGGCCAGCTCCCGGTTGGCCGCACCGAAGTCGCCGTCCCTCGGATGCATCGGCGCGACGACGGCGGTGTCGATGCCTTCCGCGTCGAGCGCCTGGATGACGTCGTCGGCCATGCGCTGGTAGCCGAACCGGGAGGCGCCGACGAAGGACAACCCGTCGATGGTCATGCCGACACCCCCAGCAGTGCCATGGCGTTGCCGCCCAGCACCATCCGCGTCTGTTCGTCGGTCAGGCCGGCGACCATGACCTTCTCGTGTTCCAGGTCCGGTGAGCTGACCGGACCGTCGCTGCCGAACACCACCCGGTCCGCGCCGATCCGCGCCACCGCCTCGCGGATCTTGTGCGGATACGGCATCGCCGATGTCTCCAGGATGATGTTGCCGTACCGCTCGGCCACGTCGATCGCCTCGTCCACGTGGAAGTAGCCACCCATGTGGCCGAGAATGATCGTCGAATCGGGACACGCGGCGGCGGCTGGCGCGATGGACAGCGGGGTGCTCAGCGGCTCGTCACCACAGTGGAACAGCGTGGGCACACCGAGTTCGCCCGCTGCCCGGATCAGGTCGATCGTCTCCTGGCCGCCGGGATGCGCGTGCGTGGACACCGGGTGCAGCTTCAGGCCGCGGAACCCGAGTTCGGTGATCGCCGTGCGCAGGAACGAGTGCGCCTGGTCGGGACGGCCGGGGTGCAGCCGGATGAACCCGTAGAGCCGGTCGTCGTACTGCTCACACGCGGCCGCGATGAGTTCCATCGCCGACGGATCGGCGCCCCGCAGGTCCACCAGGGTCATCACGGCCGCTCTGTCCACACCGGCCACGTCCATGCTGCGAACGCACGTCTCCGGGGACACGTCCAGACCGACCGACGCCGAGTCGACGTGCATGTGCATGTCAATGATCACCGGTACCTCCGGCCGTAGACGATGCCTGATCAGGCACGGAAGCACAATTCTCTTTGTGGGGCGCGCCGAGGTTGCGCCAGTCACGTTGACAAAGCCCACCCCCGACTGCCAGGGCGAGCGCGGCGGCCGCGAGCGGGAAGAACGGCGCCGGGCCGAAGTTCTGCGTGACGAGGGCACCGAGCGCCACGGAGACCGGGAAGATGCCGATGCTGGCCAGCATCAGCAGGCCGCTGGCCCGGCCCAGCAGGTCCGGCGGTGCCCAGCGCTGGAACAGGGTGATCGTGATGACGTTGCCGAATCCGTTGAGCACGCCGAACACGACCAGCGCGCCACCGGCGGGCAGGATGCCGCCCAGGTACGGGATGACCGCCATGAACACGGCCTCACCGAGAAAGGCGATCGAGCCGGCGATGGCGGGCCTGCGCGGGGTACGCACCTGGGCCGCCACGATCGTGCCGATCAGGGCACCGGCGCCGAACGCCGCGATCAGCCCGCCGTAACCCACCGCGTCCGAGTGCAGCGGCCCGTGCGCCAGCGCCGGCAGGGCCACCTCGACGAGACCGCCCGAACCGAGGTTGGCGGCGAGGCTGACCAGCAGAATCACCAGTAGTACCGGTTCGGTGCGCAGCAGCCTGCGCAGCGTCGTGGGCCGGGCCGCCTCGGTCACGTCGACGACCGGCGGCTCCACCGGGACGCGTCGTTGCGCCGAGCGCACGCCGGCCAGCGACAGCGCGGACAGCAGGAACGTCGCCGCGTCGACGGCGAATGCCGGTGCCGGACCGACGAACGCGACCAGCGCACCGCCGACGGCAGGTCCGACGAGGGTGGCCAGCTGGGTGCCACTGGACGAGAGTGCGTTGCCGGCCTGGAGATCCTCGTCCGGCAGCAGGCTCGGGACGATCGAGAACGATCCGGGTAGGAACAGTCCCTCGCCGGCACCGAGCACGACGGCGATCGGCACCAGGATCTCGATGCGGGCCGGTCCGGTGGCCGCCGCGACGGCCAGGGCGGCAGCGGCGACCGTGCGCACGCCGTCCGAAGCCATCATCACCGTCCACGGTCGCCATCTGTCGCTGGCATGGCCGCCGACTGCCAGCAATACCGTGCGGGGCACGCCGTACGCGACCAGCACGGTGCCGAGTAACAGCGCGCCGCCGTGTTCGGCCAGCACGTACCAGGGCAGGGCGACGGCGTAGAACGCGTCGCCGAAGTTGGACGCGAGCTGGCCGCCGGTCAGCAACCGGAAACCGCGATGGCGCAACGGCGCGAGACTCCTGGGCATCAGTCGACCTCTCCTTGGTCCGGTGTGTTCGGGCGGATGGGGTAGGCGAACACGAGCATCTCGACCGGCACCGAGCCGGGCGGGCGGAGCGACGGGTCGGTGATCCTGTCCCGGTACCGCGCCAGCAACATGTCCGAGAGCTCCGCACCGAGCTGTTTGAGCTCCTCCGCCGTCAGGTAGAAGCCGTATTCGCTGTCGTGGGAGGCATCCCGCCACTCCTCGGGGTAGCTCGACCGCGTCTCCAGCCACTGCCGATAGCGGGCCAGGCTGCGGTCCCGGATGAGCTGGCCGAGCGCCTGCTGCGCGATTTCGCTCTCCGGGTCGCCGTCCGCCTCCAGCGACATGCCGATCGACTTCATCCGCCATGGCCTGGCCCGGCCCTTGCCGCCGCCCGCCTCCTCCACGAACCCGTACTTCGCGAGCTGGCGCAGGTGGAACGAGCAGGTGGTGGGTGACTCGCCGATGTAGTCGCCGACCTCGGTCGCAGTCATCGGACCATCGATGGTCAGCGCTTCGATGATGGCGATGCGCACCGGGTGGGAGAGCGCGCGCATGGTCCGCGCGTCGGTGATCCGCCGTAGCTCGGGCACAGGTTCGTCGAGAGGCATCTCTCGATACTCTTATCTCGACAGCTTGATGTCAAGAGTTTTCTCTCGAAGCGGTGCCGCTACGCTCGCGAGCCATGATTACCGCAGTGCACACGCTGATCTACGCGGATGACGCCGACGCCGCCCGCGCGTTCTTCCGCGACGTCCTTGGCTGGGCACACGTCGATGCCCACGACGGCTGGCTGATCTTCCGGACCGGGCCGTCGGAACTCGGCGTGCACCCGACCGAAGGCGCGGCGCAGCACCACGAGGTCACGCTGATGTGCGACCGTCGCCCAGCTCACCGCGAAAGGCGTCGAGTTCGCGCGCGGCATCAGGAACGAGGGCTTCGGGCGCACCGCGGTACTGCGGGTGCCTGGTGCCGGCGAGATGTTGATCTACCAGGCCAGGCACCCGACCGCGTACGACCGCTGAGGGTCAGTCGCCTGTCGGCGGGCGGAACAGGTAGTTGCGGGCGTGCGCGCACACGCCGGTGGCCGGCTGCCAGCCGCGTTCCCAGGCGTGCATCGTGTAGCCGCGCTCGGTGAGCCACGTGACGACGTCCTGCGCGGAGTGCTGGTAGCGGGCCGTGTGCCGTTCCTCGATCTCGATCAGCATCGTGGGCCGGAGTGTCTTGATCACGTGCGCCCCGCCCCGCAACACGTGCAGTTCGGCGCCCTCCACGTCGATCTTGACGAAGTCCAGCCGGGTCATGTCGGCGCGGGCGCAGAGATCGTCCATGGTGTCCACCTCGACGGCGACCTCCATCTGGCCCGCGAACTCGGCGTTGGAGCCGAGACCGTCGGTCTTCCAGGCCAGGAACGACCGGCCGGTGACCGGACCGTGCCGGCCGATCGGCACGCTCATCATCTCCTTGCCCGGTTCGGCGCCCAGTGCCACGGCGTGGTGGCGCACATTGCGTCCACGCCGGGCGCCCAGCACACGGGACCAGCCAGGGTGCGCGAAGGACAGGGGCTCGACACTGTGCACCTGACCCTCGTCGCCGACGAGTTGGGACAGCGCCAGCGTGTAGAGCCCGGCTGCCGAGCCGACGTCGATGCACACGCTGCCCGGTCCGACCAGGCCGCCGAGGGTGTGCAGCTCGGTCTCCAGATAGGGCGTCCGGCGAGCCAGCAGGTGCACAGCGGAGGCGGTGAGATTGGGGACGAATGATGTTGCCCGCATGGTCTGACGATATTGCCATGCGTTGCGTGGCCCGTCACCCACGTCACTGAAACCAGTGGGCCGCGCACCCCGGTCCTGATGTGGCCTCAGTCACACTTCGGCCGATTTACGCCACAGCTCCATGGTCCGACCACAACCGGTTGTGACAGTCCACCATCTAGCCGGAGGCCACTGTGCTGGCGCACGACACTGCGAAGCCGGTCCGACGCCGAACTGTGGCGCCTCATCGCGGCCGACGACCATCAGGCGTTCACCGACCTGTACGAGCGGCACCCGTAAGCGGTGTGGAACCACGCCTACCGGCTGACCGCTTCCTGGACGGCGGCGGACGACCTGCTCGCCCAGGCGTTCCTCCAGGTCTGGCGGCGCAGGGCCGACATCCAGCTGATCCGGGACAGTGCGTTGCCGTGGCTGTACACGGTCACGGCCAACGTCTGCCGGTCCGAACGGCGCCGGGTGGGGCGGCTCCTGCGGATCGTGACGTCGAGCCGCTGCTCGCGCTGGCCGGCGTCGTCAAGTCCGCCGACGTGGCGACGGTGACGCTGTCCGCCCCTGGGAAGCCGATCGTCACCGCGACCGTCCGCGGTGGCACCTTCGCGATGGTGGGTACCGGTTTGCAGGCTGTCACCGGACGAACTTCGATCCGAAAGGGACGCTCACCTTGCTGTCCGCGTCCGACGCCGTACCGGCCACGGTGGCCCTGCACTGACGGTCGAGCAGGCGAAGGTGGCGGATCCGTCCTTGGACGGACCCGCCACACGCCGGTCGCGGATCAGCGGCGGTGGCCGCTGTGGTCGTCGTCGAAGTAGAAGAACAGGCGCAGGTTGGGGGCCGGCCGGGCCACCCCCAGCACGTCCTCGATCGTCACGTTGGATCCGTTGCCGTACAACGAGATTTGACCGGAATGAGAGAAGTACTTGCCACACCCGCCGCTGATCGACCGCGTGGATGGCTTCGTGTCCTGGGTCAGCGACGCCTCCGTCCCGATCGACGAGATCTGGTCGACGGGGAAGTTGTTGTCCGGCGTGATGTCACCGAACACGTACGTGTGCACCGAGTACAGGTGCGGGTTCGGCCGACCGGGGAACAGCATGAACTGACCCATCCCGAACCAGAACCCGATCTGCTTGTCGGTGTGCTTCGTGGCATCCCAGTCCGAACTCTCGTCCGGGATCGTCAGGCCGGGGTAGATCGGCCCCTCCACGTAGAACGTGCTGCCCCGCAGGTCGCCGAAGTCCACGTTCGGGCCAGGGTTGACCAGCAGCGACGGCCCGTCCATCGCGATGTCCAGGATCAGGTCGGCACGCCGGTGTGTCGTGGTGTCCCGGTCCGGCGCCGCGTTCGCGATCCCGGCACCCAGCAGCGGGGCCGCCAACGCCGCCGCACCGCCGAGCATCAGGCCGTTCCGCAGCAGACCTCGTCTGTCCATCGCGGAAGCGGTGTTCCCGTCGGTCTTCTTGTGCGTCATCGGGTTCTCCTTGTCTGTGCTGTCCACCGTTACCTGCTCACCAGCGGGAACGCCTCGTCCAACGCGTCGAACGCCGCGTTGATGTCCTCTTCCGTCGTGTACACGTGGCTGGAGATCCGCAGCACCTGGCCGTTGCCGAAGGCGTCGACATAGGGCTGCGCGCAGTGATGGCCGGTCCGGCACATCACGCCGTAGGAGTCACTGAGAATCCGGGCCAGTTCGCTGAGGTCCCGGCAGCCACGTACCGCGACGCTGAGAATGCCGCCCCGGTCACCGGTCAACGGGCCGAGCACACTCAGGTAGTCACGCTGCATCGCCTTGGCACACAACAACTCCCCGAGCCGCCGGTCGTGCTCGGCAACTTCGGCCATGCCGAGCCGGTCCAGGTAGTCGACGGCGGCATGCAGACCGTAGGTACCTGCGATGTGCGGTGTGCCGGCCTCGAACCGGTGGGGCGCGCGCCGCCAGACCACCTTCTCGGTGTCCACCCAGTCGACCATGCCGCCGCCGAACGCGAACGGCGGCAGCCGGTCGACGAGTTCCGGACCGAGCACCAGCACACCGATCCCGGTCGGGCCGAGCATCTTGTGCGCCGAGAACACCATCGCGTCCGCACCCAGTGCGGCCACGTCCACCGGCCGGTGCGGCACCGACTGGGCACCGTCCAACACGACCAGCGCACCGGCCGCCTTGGCCAGCGCAGTCAGCTCCGCCACCGGCACGTACGCCCCGGTCACGTTGGAACAGTGCGTGATGGCGACCACGGCGGGCCGCCGCCGCAGCAGTGCGGCATACCGGTCGAGGTCCACCGCGCCGTCGGGTCCGACCGGGATGAACTCGACCTGGGCCCGCGCCCGCCACGGCAGCTGCTGCGAATGGTGCGTGTCGGCTCCGACGAGCACCAGGTCGTCGCCCGTCAGGCCGAGCCCGGCCGCGACCAGGTTGACGCCGTACGTCGTGCCCGGCGTGAACACCACCGACTCGCACCGCGCACCGACGAACTCGGCCACCCGCTGCCTGGTCCGCTCGTACTCGTCGGACGCCTCCTCGGACAGCATGTGCTTGCCACGGTGGATGTTCGCGCTGACCTGCGTGTAGTAGTGCACCATCGCGTCGGTCACCTGGCGCGGCTTCAAGCTGGTGGCCGCGCTGTCCAGGTACACCAGCGGCACCCCGTCCACCGTCCGCGACAGCACCGGGAAGTCGGCCCGGACCCCGAGGAAACTGGTTGCCGTACTCATCGCGGCACCTCCGAAACGCAGCACAGGAACTTGCCGGACCGTTCACACTCGATGTAGCCGACGGGCTCGATGTCGACGGCGATGTCCGGGCCGAGCGCGGCCCGCAGCCGGTCGGGCAGGTCGGCCGGATGGCTCGGTTCGGCCGGGTCGCCGGAACTGGGGATGTAGCGAAACCGGACCCGTTCCTCGTCGGCCTGCCGCAGCTTGTACGCGGCCAGCCATTCGGCGGGCCCGACCAGCTTGTCCAACTGGTGCGGCGTGAGCACCGGTTCGCCCTGCCGCAGCACCAGATGCGTCCCGCGCCCGTGGAACTCGACGCGAGGGAACCGGTGGCCACAGGGACACCGGCCGTCCAGCAGGGTGAACAGGTCACCGGTGCGGTAGCGCAGGTGCGGTGAGATCTCGTCACCGATGCTGGTCACGTACATCTCGGCCAGCTCACCGGGCTCGGCGGGCCGGTCGCCGACCAGGAACTCCAGGTAGAAGCTGTCCGTGTTCATGTGCACGAAGCCGTGCGGGCACTCCATGCCCATCCAGCCCAACTCGGACATGGACACCACCTCGGACAGCACCGGACCGTCCGTGCCGTACACGTCGGCCACCTGCCGGCGGGCGCTGCGGGTGACCAGGTTGTAGGTCAGCACCACCCCGCCCGCCGGTGGTGGCGCGATGCCCCTGGCCTTCAGGTTCCTGGCCAGGAACGCCATGTGCATGGGGTCGGTGTAGAGCCAGTGCGGCCGGTAGTCGACGATCTCCTCGACCGCCTGGTCGATCATGCTGTCCGGAGTGGACAGCAGATCGTGGGCCACCGGCAGCACCCGCGTGCCGTCCGGCAGTGTCCTGCTCTCCGGTGTGGTGAACGGTGTGGCGCACTCCACGTCCGAGCAGTTCGGCGCAGCGAACCGGCACACCCGCTGCTCGGTGGCACCGGAGAACACCGAGGACAGCGCCGGGTTGACCGTTGCCGTGGTGGTCATCCGCTCGGCCAGCGTGTAGCTGTGCGCGATGGTCAGCAGCCGTTCGCCGGTGGTGCCCGAACTCTGGCTGCGGAACACGAACGGATCACTCAGCGCGGTGCCCCGGACCAGCACACCGGCCGGGAAGTTCCGCCGGTAGTCCACCTTGCTGGTGGCCGGAATCCGGCGGAAGTCGGCGGGTGTGCTGACGTTGCCCGGTCGCAGCCCGGCAGCGTCCATGTGCCCCTTGAAGAACGGCACCCGCTCGTACGCCTCGGCGATCTCCTCCAGCGCGCCCGCGAATGACGACTGATATGTGTCGGTCATGGTGGCCACCTCAGATCATCGAGACGAGGACGCGCCGGTTGCCGGTGAACGCGTGCCGGCCGTGCATCACCAGCAGGTTGTCGATCATCATCAGATCGCCCGGCTGCCAGGTGAACGCGAACTCGTTGCGCCTGGCCAGTTCCCGCACGTGCACCAGATCGTCCAACGGGATCGGGCTACCGTCGCCGAACGTGGCGGCCAGCGGCATCTCCTCCTCCGACTCCACCAGCGCGACCAGTGCCTCGGCCTGGTCGGCCGGCAGATTGGAGACGTGGAACTGGTCGGCCTGGTTGAACCAGACCTGCTCGCCGGTCACCGGATGCGTCCTCGTGGCCGGCCGGACCTGCCGGATGCGCAGGTCCTCGTCGTCGGTCCACGTGTAGCTCACGTCGGCGGCCCGCAGGTACTCGCCGACCTTCTCGGCGTCGTCGGTCTCGTAGGTCTCCTGCCAGGACCGGCCGAGGCCGTAGCCGCCGTGCATGCTCTGCAGGTACGCGACCCCGTGCGCCTCGAACCGGGACCGCACGGCCGGGTCCATCCCGGCCAGCATCGCCCGCCCGTCGGACACCGGGGTCTCGCCGCCGCTGGCCGGCGCCACCAGACAGCAGAAGAACAGCCGGTCGGGCCACCGGTGGGACTGGGACAGCTCGTTGTGCAGTGAGATGTCGTACTCGGCCGGGTACTCGGTGGACGTCCACACGCCCTCATGCACCGCGTTGCGCGGCGAATTGCCGTGCAGGTACTCGTTGAACGGCTCACCGAAACAGCTCACCGCGGTGCGCACGTCGGCCGGGTCGCCGATGTCGAACCCACGCAGCAGCACGGCGCCGTGGGTCAGCACCAGTTCGCCCGCCTTGTCCACCACCGACTTGATCTCGGTGGCCAGCCGCTCCGGGTCACCCGGCCGGTCGTCGGTCGGGCGTTCGATCACCGCGACGGTGGTCGCGCCGGAGGTCATCGTGTCCACTCGCATACCGGGCACCTCCACTGGTCAGGAACCGGATTTGGCCGGCTCGGGGAACTTCCTGGTCCCGGGAATGGGAGACAGCCACATCACGACGATCGGCACCAACACACCGATCGCGAACACCAGCAGCACCGGCCGCAGCCCGGCGTACTGGGCGACCACACCGGCGACCAGCGCGCCGACCGGCGCCAACCCGAGGGACAGGCCACGGAAGGTGGCCACCACCCGGCCCTGCATGTCGTTCGGGGTCAGCCGCATGCGCAGCGAACCCATGCTCACCTGGGCGATCGGGCCGGACACGCCGACCAGCGCCTGGGCCAGCGCGAGCAGGCTGATCGCCAGCCACTGCGGTCCACCGGCCAGCGGCACGATCAGGAACGCGCCGTTGCCGGCCACGGTGGCCCAGAACGCGCTCGGGCCAGGACCGAAGCGGCGCAACACCTTCAGCGACAGCAGCGAGCCGATCACCGCGCCGACACCGAGGAACGCCAGCGTGAAGCCGATCCATGAGGAAGCCAGGTGCAGGACCGTGCTCAGGTAGAACACGTACAGCGCCTGGATGCCGGCGGTGAACGTCATGTAGAACGCGGTGGCGAACATCATCGGCCGGATCACCGGCTGCACCCACACCCACTTCAGGCCGGCGCCGATCGCGGCGAACAGCTTGGGCGGCCGGGAATCGCCGCCAGGCGGTGCTTCGGGCTGCCGGATCATGATACTGGCGATCGCGCCGACGAAGTAGGAGATCGCGTCGATCACGATCACACCGGCAGCGGACACGAACGTGATCAGCAGACCGGCCGCACTCGGGCCTGCCACCTGCGCGACCGACTGGCTGACCTGGAACTTCGCGTTGCCCTCCGGCACCAGGTCGGCGTCCACCAGGGACGGGATGAACGCCTGGTTGGACACCTCGAAGAACACCCCGAGTGTGCCGGCCACCAGCACGATCAGGTACAGCCAGACGATCTGCAGGTCATGCAGGTAGAACAGCACCGGGATCAACCCGATCGCGATGCCCCGACCGAGGTCGGTCACGATCATGGTCGGCCTGCGCCGCACCCGGTCGGCCCACACGCCCGCGAACAGGAACAGCACGAACGGTGCCCTGGCCAGCGCGCCGAGGATGCCCATCTGCGCGCTGGTGGCGTGCAGCGCCTGCAACGCGACCAGCGGCATGGCGATGACGGTCACCTGGGTGCCCAACAGCGACAGGCTCTGGCCGGTCCACAGCTTCATGAAGTCGGCGTGCCGCCACAGGCTCGGCGCCTTCTCCGCCGGTGGCGGTTCCATCGGTTCCGGCTCGGCCGGCTTACTTGGTGTCGTCGGAGAAGCCATGGTCCATCCACTTCCTGATCTGCGCTGCCATGTCACTGACCAGCGGCTCGTACACGGAGGTGAAGCGGGTGCCGGGAATCGGGGCGATCTCGAACCGGCCGGACACCACGGCACGCCAGCCGTAGTCGTCGCCGACCCTGATCGCCGGGTCCTCGACCGGTTGCAGCAACACGACATCGCCGTCGTAGGGCTCGTGCTGCCAGTAACCGACGGCCTGCGCGTTGGCCTTGAACACCCGCAGATAGGTGCGGGCCTGCTCCAGGTCGGCGGTGTCCGGGCGCAGCCGCTCCTCGCGGGCGGACGCGTTGATCACCGCGACCAGCCGCTCGTCGGTGCTCATGCCGCGCAGCTCGTCCAGGTCGACGGTCTCCAGCACGTTCACGCCACCGGCCAGCGCGTGGATCATCAGCATCGTCTCGTCGTCCAAGGAGGACCGGACGACCGGCTCGTCGGCCGAGGACCACACCGGGAACACCAGCGGCACTTCCTCGCCGTCGGCCCGCAGCCGCCGCGCCACCTCCAGCGCGATGTTGCCGCCGATGCAGAAGCCGCCGAGGATGTACGGGCCGTGCGGCCGTACCGACCGGATGTAGCTGACGTAGTCGTCGGCCATCTCGTGCAGCGTCAGATGCGGTTCCTGGCCTGCGATCAGGCCACGCGCCGGGATCGTGTAGACCGGCTGGTCGTCGCCGAGCCGGGCGGCCAGCGGCCGGTACCGGAACACCTGCCCGCCCAGCGCGTGCGACAGGAAGATGGGAATCCGGTCGCCGGTGGTGCGCAGCGCGACGACCGGGTTCACCGAGCCCATGTCGTCGGGCCGCCGCAGGTCGTCGGCCAGCCGGCGGATGGTGGACGACGTGAGGACCGTGGCCACCGGCAGGTCCCGGCCCAGCTCCTGCCGGATGCGCACGGTCATCCGCAGCGCGAGCAGGGAATGCCCGCCCAGTTCGAAGAAGTCGTCGTCGATGCCGACCGCCGTCTCACCGAGCAGCTGCTCCCAGATGGTGGCCAGCCGGGCTTCCACCTGGTCGCGCGGCGGCCAGTAGCCTGCCGTGCGGTTGGCGGTCGGCTCCGGCAGCGCGGCCCGGTCCAGCTTGCCGCTGCTGGTCAGCGGCAGTTCGGGCAGGAACTGAAAGCCGGCCGGCACCATGTAGGCCGGGATGACCTCGGCGAGATGGTCGCGCAGCGCGGCCGGCGCTGGCGGGTCGTCCGGGTCGGCGGCCACCAGGTAGGCGGCCAACCGGGTACCGGTCGCACCGTGGTGCGCGGCCACCGCGGCGGCCCGCACCGCTGGGTGCGTCACCAGCGCCGCCTCGATCTCACCCGGCTCGATCCGGAAGCCCCGCACCTTGACCTGGCTGTCCAGCCGGCCCAGGTACTCGATGTCGCCGTTCGGCAGCCATCTGGCCAGGTCACCGCTGTGGTAGAGCCGACTGCCCTGCGCACCGGCCGGATCGGGTGTAAACCGTTCCGCGGTCGCGCCTGGCCTGCCGAGGTAGCCGAGCGCGAGTTGGACACCCGCGATGCACAGTTCGCCTGGCACCCCGATCGGCACCGGCTCACCGCGCGGGTCCAGCACCCGCAGCCGCGTGTTGGCGACAGGGCGGCCGATCGGCAGCGGCCGCTCACCGGGCATGCAGTGGTGCGCCGTCACGTCGACAGCGGCCTCGGTCGGCCCGTAGAGGTTGTGCAACTCGGTGTCCGGCAACAGTTCCCGGCACCGGTCGGCCAGCGCGGGCGACAGTGCCTCACCGGAACAGACCACCGTGTGCAGCCCGACGCAGTCGCGCACCGCGTCGGGGTCGTCCAGCAGTGCCTCCAGCATGGATGGCACGAAGTGCGCCGTGCCGACGCCGTGCCGGGCGAACAGCCGCCCGAGATAGCCGGCGTCCCGATGGCCGTCCGGCTCGGCGATGACCATGGTGGCGCCGGTGATCAGCGGCCAGCACAGTTCCCACACCGACACGTCGAAGCCGAACGGTGTCTTGTGCGCCACCCGGTCGCCGTGGCCGATCGGGTAGCTCTCCTGCATCCAGCGCAGCCGGTTGACGATCGCGCGATGCGTGACACCGACACCCTTCGGCGTGCCGGTCGAGCCGGACGTGTAGATCACGTAGGCCAGCGCGTCCGGCGGCACGGTCACCGTTGTCGGTTCGCCGACCGAGTCCACCGGCACGGCCGCCGGAGCATCGTCCCAGCTCAACCGGTCGGCCGTGTCGGTGATGACCAGGCGCGCACCGGCGTCCTGGCACATCAGCGCCAGCCTGCGGTCCGGCAGGTCCGGGTCCAGCGGCAGGTAGGCGCCACCGGTCGCGAGCACCGCGTGCACGGATCGCACCAGATCGGCCGAGCGGGGCAGCAGCACGCCGACCACGTCACCGGGCCGCACGCCACGCTCGACCAGCGCACCGGCCAGGCCGGCCACCTGGGCGCCGAAGTCGGCGTAACCGACCGGCTCGTCCTGCCAGATCAGCGCCGGACCCGTCGGCCTGCTGGCCACGGTGGCCGCGACCAGTTCGGTCAGCGTTGCCGGGCCGTCCCACGTCCGGTCCGTCTCGTTCCATGCGGCGATCGTCGACGCGTCGGTGTCGGCCAGGAAACCGTTGCTGGGCCTGGGATCAGCGACCGGGTCGGCGGCCAGCACGGCCAGCGCGTGCTGGTAGTGCGCCGCCATCGTGTCGACCCACGCGGTGGGGAACTGGTGCCGCTGGTAGGTCAGGGTCAGCCGGAGCGTGCCGTCGTCGCGTGCCCTGGCGAACGCGGCCGCGAACGGCACGTTGGTCTGCTCGAAGAAGTCCTGGTCGACGATCCGCGCCGGCCCGCTGGTCGGCAGGCCCTCGTACACGTGGAAGTCGCGGTAGTCGAACAACGCGTCGAACAGTGGCGACCGGTCCACCTGCCGCTGGATCTCGAACAGCGGATACGCGCGGTGCGGCAGGATGGCCAGTTCGGCTGCGAACACCGAGCCGACCAGGTCCCGCCAACTGGGCCGGTCCACCTGGACCCGCACCGGCACGGCGTTCAGGAACAACCCGAGAACCTGTTCGCCCGCTTCGTGTTCCGGGCGGTTGTGCGCGACGATCCCCGTGGTCACGTCGGTCTGCCCGGTGGCAAGGCCGAGCACCCGCAGGTGTGCGGCCAGCAGCACTGTCCGCAGCGGCACCTGGCACTGCCTGGCCACCTCGGTCAGCGCGTCGCTCACCGTGTGGTCCACGGTCAGCTCGCGGGTCTCGATGTCGTCGGCGTCCCCGGTCGGGTAGCCGGGCCACCGGGGCAGTGCCGTGGTCGGCGCGTCGGCCAGGTTGTCCCGCCAGAACGCGGCCGCGTCCGGTCCTTCGACGGTGGCCCGTTCGGTGGCGACGAAGTCCCGGTAGGTGACCGGCAGTTCGGCGACCGGTTCCGGTGTGCCGTCCAGGTGTGCCGTGTAGCGGCGCAGCAGTTCGGTGGTCAGCGTGGCCACGCTCCAGCCGTCCAGGATGGCGTGGTGGAAGCTGAGCGTCAGCGCGAACCGGTCGGCGGGCAGCCGATGCACGAACGTGCGCAGCAGCGGCGCCGCCGTCCAGTCGATCGGTGCCAGCTTTTCACTGTCCCGCCAGGACAACAGCCGGGCGCGGGCGTCGTCGGCGGTCAGCGTGGACCAGTCCGTCTCGGCCAGCGGCGGCTCGATCCTGTCGTGCACGAGCTGTAGCGGCTCGGTGAAGTCGGTGAGGTTGAACGACGTCCGCAGCACCGGGTGCCGGGCCGTGACCTCGGCCAGTGCCCCTGCCAGCGCGTCCCGCTCGTACCGGCCGGCAATGGTCAGCGTGAACAGGTCGTGGTAGGTCGCGGAACCGGGCATCAGTTCGCTGTGGAACAGCATGCCGGTCTGCAGCGCGGACAGCGGGTAGGCGTCCGTCACGGCCATGGGCACGACATCGGCCGGTCGGGCTTCGTCTGGGGACTGCACGGTATCGGTCACAGCCGACCATCTCCGAATCGTTGCGTCAACAGCGCCAGGTCCTGCGGGTTGACCAGCGCGAACGCACTGGCCGGGGCGGGTGCCGGGGTCGGCTCGGCCGCCTGGGTGAGCGTCGCGGCCAGTGCCCGGATGTTGGGGTGGCTGAACAGTTCGCCGATGGCCAGCTGGTAGCCCAGTCGCCGCAGCCTGGCGATCACCTTCAGGCTGCGGATCGAGTCGCCGCCCAGCGCGAAGAAGTCGTCCAGCGCACCGATGTCCGGCACGCCGAGCACTTCGCTCCACACTTTCGCGACCGCGTGCTCGACCGCGCCGTTGGGCGGTTGGTAGGTCCCGGTGTGCCGGGCATCCGGTTCCGGTAGTGCACTTCGATCGAGCTTTCCGTTGTGGGTCAACGGAAATTCGTCCAGCCACACATACGTGGTCGGCACCATGTGGTCGGGCAGCCGATCCCGCAGCAGCTCGACCGGATCGTGCTCCGTCCCGACCAGGTAGGCCACCAGGCGACGGCCACCATCGGCCGTCGGCCGGGCCAGCACGGCGACCGAGCGCACGTCGGGCAGTGCGGCCAACTGGGCCTCGATCTCACCCAGTTCGATCCGGAAGCCCCGGATCTTCACCTGCCGGTCCAGCCGGCCCAGGTACTCGATCTCGCCGTCGGGCAGCCAGCGGGCCAGGTCCCCGGTCCGGTACAGCCGCGCGCCTGGAGCGCCGTGGCGGTCCGGCCGGAACCGGTCGGCCGTCAGCGCGGGCCGGTTCCGGTAACCGACCGCGACCTGCACGCCACCGATGCACAGCTCACCCGGCGCCTCGACGGGCACCCGCTCGCCGCGTTCGTCCAGGACCTCGATCCTGGTGTTCGCCACCGGCCGCCCGATCGGCACGGTCGGCGCACCGGGCACGTAGGTGTGCTGGGTGACGTCGACGGCCGCCTCGGTCGGCCCGTACAGGTTGTGCAGCGCCACGTTCGGCGCCACCGCGATCAACCGGCCGGCCAGCTCCGCACTCAGTGCCTCACCGGAGCACACCACCTGCCGCAGGCCGGTCAGCCGGCCACCGAGGTCCGGCTCCTCCAACAGCGCGTCCAACATGGACGGTACGAAGTGGGCAACGGTGATGCCACGCCGCTCGATCAGCTCGACGAGATACGTGGAGTCCCGGTGACCGTCCGGCTCGGCGATGACCATGGTGGCGCCGGTGATCAGCGGCCAGCACAGTTCCCACACGGACACGTCGAAGCCGAACGGGGTCTTGTGCAGCACCCGGTCGTCCGCACCGATCCGGTAGCTCTCCTGCATCCACCGCAGCCGGTTGGCGATGGCCCGGTGCGAGACACCGACGCCCTTCGGCCTGCCGGTGGACCCGGACGTGAAAATCACGTACGCCAGCGAGTCCGACAGCACACCACCGGCCAACGGAGTCGCGTCCTGCTCGGCGACCCGGGCCGCGTCCGCGTCCAGCAGCACCAGTTGCCGGCCCGGCACCCGGTCGGTCAGGTCCGCGGTCGTGATCACCACGGTGGCGTCGGCGTCGTCGGCCATGCCGGCCAGCCGTGTCGGCGGGTGGTCCGGTTCCAGCGGCAGATAAGCGGCTCCGGCCGCCTGCACCGCGTGCACGGCGACCACCAGGTCGACGCTCCGGTGCAGGCACACGCCGACCACGTCCCCGGCCCGCACCCCGACCGTGCGCAGATGACGGGCCAGCCGCGCGATGCGCGTGGCCAGTTCGGCGTAGGCCAGGGTGGTGTCGCCCGCCAGCAGCGCAACGGCGTCCGGAGTGGCTGCGGCCTGCGCCGCGACCAGTTCCGGCACGCTGCCGGCCGGGTACTCCCGCTCCGTCGCGTTCCACCGCTCGATCCGCGCCGCCGCCGACGCCAGGTACGGCGCGCTGTCCCTCGGGTCGGAAGCCGGGTCACCGGCCACCGATGCGAAGGCCAGCAGGTACAGCTCCTCGATGTCGGCCACCTGGTCGGCATCGAACTGGTCGCTGTCGTACTTCAGTTGCAGGGCAAGCGTTCCGGTGCCGGGGGAGCGGATCAGGTTGGCCGCGAACGGCACGTTGGTCTGCTCGAAGAACGAGTAGCCGGTGATCCGCAGCCGCTCGTCGTCGGGCAGGTCGCCGTACACGTGGAAGTCGCGGTAGTCGAACAGCGCGTCGTACACGGGGCTGCGTCCGGTCACCCGCTGCACCTCAAGCAGCGGGAACGTCCGGTGCGGCAGCGCGGCCAGTTCCGCCGCGTACACCGAGCGGATCAGCTCGGTCCACGACGGCCGGTCCACACTGACCCGGATGGCCATCGTGTTGAGGAACAGCCCGAGCACGTCGGCACCGGCGTCGTGCGCCGGGCGGCCATGCGTGACCACACCGCTGATCACGTCCGGCTGACCGGCGAGCAGACCGAGCACCCGCAGGTGCGCGGCGAAACACACGGTCCGCAGCGGCACCTGGGCCAGCCTGGCGACGGCCTCCAGGCTCGTGACCAGTTCCGCGTCCAGCTCGGTGCGTCGGACGGCGGCGTCCCCGGTGCCGACACCGCGCAGGTGGCCTGCTCGGCGCGGGATCTCGGTGCCCGGTGCGTCGGCGAGCGTGTCCCGCCAGAAGTCCGCGGCCGGCCCGGCGACAACTGCCCGTTCGGCGGCGACGAAGTCGCGGTAGGCGATCGGGAGCCGGTTGACGGGCTTCGGTGTGCCATCGACGTGCGCTGTGTAGCGGTCCAGCAGTTCGGTGGTGAGGGTGGCGACGCTCCAGCCGTCCAGGATGGCGTGGTGGAAGCTGAGCGTCAGGGCGAACTCGGTGTCGGACAGCCGATGGACGAACAGCCGCAACAGCGGTGCTGCCGCGAGGTCGAAGTCCTGTCGCCGCTCGGTGTTCTCGAAGTCGGCCAGCGCCGCCTCGGCGTCGTCGACCCCGCGCAGATCCGCCGCCACGACGGGGAGCGTCACCGCCGCGTGCACCAACTGGACCGGCTCGTCGAACTCGGCCACGTGCAGCGAGGTACGCAGGATCGCGTGCCGCGCGACCACGTCGGCCACGGCGTCAGCCAGCGCGTCGGCCCGGTACTCCGTGCCGCTGACCCGCAGCGTGAACACGTCGTGGTAGGTCGAGCCCGCCTGCGTGAACTCGCTGTGGAACAGCATGCCGGCCTGGAGCGCGGCCAGCGGATAGGCGTCCACGACGCCCTCCCGCGACCTGGCCCGCTCGGCGACCGCCGGCTCGACCAGCGAGAACGGCTCGATCACCTGATCGGCCACCGGATCATGGCTGGTCAGCGTGCCGGCCAGCCCGCGCGGTGTCGGCTGCTCGAACAGCGCCGGCAGCTCGGCGAGATAGCCCGCGGCACGCAGCCGGGCCACCACCTTCAACGCCCGGATCGAGTCGCCGCCCAGTGCGAAGAAGTCGTCCAGCGCTCCGATCCGCCGCACGCCGAGCACCCCGGCCCACACCTCGGCGACGGCCAGTTCGCGCGCGCCGGTCGGCGGCTGGAACGGTTGGTCGGAGCCGACCGGCTCGTCCGGTGCCGGTAGCGCGGCCCGGTCGAGTTTGCCGTTGCCGGTGACCGGCAGCTCGGGCAGGAACCGGTAGCCGCTGGGCACCATGTGCGCTGGCAGGGTGCCGGCCAGCCGGGCTTTGAGTTCCGCAGCGGTCGGCGGTTCGTCGGTTCCCACCAGGTAGGCGGTCAGGACCGTGGCGCCGTCGTGCGCGGTGCTCGGCAGCACGGCAGCCGCCCTGATGCCCGGCTCGGCGACCAGCGCCGCCTCGATCTCGCCCGGCTCGACGCGCATGCCGCGCACCTTGATCTGGTGGTCCAGCCGGCCCAGGTAGACGATCTCGCCGTCCGCTGCCCAGCGACCGAGGTCACCGGTCCGGTACATCCGGCTGCCGGGCGGCCCGAACGGGTCCGGCACGAACCGGTCGGCGGTCAGCCCTGGTCGGGCCGGGTAGCCGTCGGCCAGTTGCACCCCGGCCAGGCAGATCTCGCCGGGCACGCCGACCGCGGACCGTTCGCCGTGCTCGTCCACGATGTGGATGCGCGTGTTCGCCACCGGGGCGCCGATCGGCACGGGTTCCTCGCCCGGCCGGCAGCGGTGTGCCGTGACGTCGATGGCCGCCTCGGTCGGCCCGTAGAGGTTGAACAGCGTCGCGTTCGGCAGGAGTGCCTGGCAGCGGTCGGCCAGTTCACCGGTCAGTGCCTCACCGGAGCACACCACGGTCCGCAGGTCCGGCAGCTCAAGGCCGGGCTCCGCCAGGAACGCCGCCAGCATCGATGGTACGAAGTGGACAGTGCTGATCCGCTGCGCGGCAAGGACGTTCGCCAGGTATCGGGTGTCCCGGTGACCGTTCGGCTCGGCGATCACCATGGTGGCGCCGGTGACCAGTGGCCAGCACAACTCCCACACCGACACGTCGAAACCGAACGGGGTCTTGTGCAGCACCGGGTCGGCAGGCCCGATCGGCATCATGTCCTGCATCCAGCGCAGCCGGTTCACCAGCGCCCGATGTGCCACGGCGGCACCCTTGGGCTGCCCGGTCGAGCCGGACGTGTAGAGCACGTACGCCGTCGACTCCGGTGCCACCCGAATCCGGACCGGCTCCGGCGACAGGCCGGCCAACTCGCCCGCGACCTCGTCCAGCACCACCATCGGCACGTCGTCGTCCAACCGGTCCCGCACCGCCGACGTGGTCAGCACGAGCCGGGCACCCGCATCGGCCCGCAGAAATGCCAGGCGCCGCACCGGATTGTCCGGATCCAACGGCAGATACGCGGCGCCGGCAGCGGTGATCGCGTGCACGGCGGTGACCAGCTCCGGACCACGCCGCGCCAGCACACCGACCACGTCACCGGGCCGCACACCACGCGCCACCAGCAGCCGGGCCAGCCGGTGCACGGCGGCACCGAACTCGGCGTAGGTCAGCTGCCCTGCCGACCACACCAACGCCGCGCCACCGGGTGTGGCGGCGACCTGCTCGGCCAGCATGGCGGGCACGGTGGCCGGCCCCGGCCACAGCGTGTCGGTGTCGTTGAAGCGGGCCAGCAGCGCCGTTTCCGGTCCGGTCAGCATCGGCAGCCGGTCGGCCACCCGGTCCGGATCGGCGGCGGCCGCGCCGAGCAACGCCGTGTAGTGCTCGGCGAAGCGCGCCATGGTGCCCGCGTCGAACAGGTCGGTGCGGTACTCCACGGCACCGGACACGCCATCGGGTCGCCGCCACAGGTAGAGCTGCACGTCGAACTTGGCCGTGTCGGTGCCGTACGGCTCCCAGCTCAGCGTCAGGCCGTCCGTGGCCACCGTCTCCCGCTCGGCGTCCTCCAGCGTGAACATGGCCTGCACCAACGGTGTGCCACCGAGATCGCGCCGTGGTGCCAGTTCCTCGACCAGCGCCTCGAACGGCACGTCCTGGTTGGCGAACGCCTCCAGGGCCGTCGTCCGCACCCTGCGCAGCAGTTCCCGGAACGTCGGCTCACCGGACGTGTCGGTGCGCAGGACCAGCGTGTTGAGGAAGAAGCCGAGCAGCGGCTCGAACTCCGGCCGGTTCCGGTTGCTGGCCGGCGTGCCGACCAGCAGGTCGCGTTGCCCGGTGTGCCGGCCGAGCAGCACCAGGAAGCCGGTCAGCAGCACCATGAACAGCGACGCGTTCTCGTCCGCGCCGACCGCGCGCAACCGGTCCACGATGGCTGCGGGCAGCCGGAACCCGGCGTGCGCGCCGTCGTAGCCCTGGCGCACCGGGCGCGGCCGGTCGGTGGGCAGCGCGAGCGCCGCCGGACTGCCGGCCAGCCGGTCCCGCCAGTAGGCCAGCTGCGAGTCACGCAGGTCGGTGTCCACCAGTTGCCGCTGCCATGCCGCGTAGTCGGCGTACTGCACGGTCAGTTCGGGCAGCGTGCTGGCGGTGCCCGTGCGCAGCGCCCGGTACAGCTCACCCAGCTCACGCACCAGCAGATTGGCCGACCACGCGTCGTTCACCAGGTGGTGCAGCGTGATCAGCAGCAGGTGTTCCTGGTCGGCGAGCCGAACCAGCAGCACGCGCAGCGGGGGAGCGGTGGCCAGGTCGAACGGCCGTTCCGCACTGTCCCGCAGCGCGGTCTCGTCGGTGGTGGTCCGCCAGGGCACGGCAGCCTCGCTGTCGACCACCTGGGTCAGTTCGCCGTCGGTCATCACGAACCGGGTGCGCAATACCTCGTGCCGGGCGACCACCCCGGTCATGGCCTCGCGCAACAGCTCGGCGTCCAACTCGCCACGAAGCCGGAGGCAGACGTTCGTGTGGTACAGCGGACCCGCCGATTCGAGCTGGTCGAGGAACCACAGCCGGCGCTGGCCGTAGGACACCGGCAACGGCTCGTCCCTGGGCAACACGGCGACCGGCGGCAGTTGCCTGCCACGGTTGCGCTGCTTGTCCCGGACCCGGTTCGCGATCCCGGCCACGGTCGGGTCCTCGAACACCCCACGCAGCGGAATGCCGACCCCGAACGCCGACCGCAGCCGGGTCACCATCTGGATGGCCAGCAGCGAGTGACCGCCCAACCCGAAGAAGCTGTCCGTGCGGCCGACGTGCTGCCGGTCCAGCAGGCGCTCGAAGATGCTGGCCACCAGGTCCTCGACGGCGTCCTGCGGCGCCTGCGCCGGGCCAGTGTCGGACGGTTCGCCGGTCGGGTCGGGCAGTCGTGAGCGGTCCACCTTGCCGTGGGCGGTCAGCGGCAGCTCGGCCAGCGGCACGAACACCGACGGCACCATGAACTCCGGCAGCCGCTCGTCCGCGAACGCGCGCAACGCCGGCAGGTCCACATCGGACGGTGCGACGTATGCCACCAGCTGTGGTTCGCCGCCGGACTCGGCCAGCGTGACGAAGCAGTCGGCCACGTCCGGCCCGGTGCTCAGCACGTGCCGGACCTCGCCCAGCTCCACCCGGTAGCCACGCACCTTGACCTGGTCGTCCACCCGGCCGAGGAACTCGACCGAGCCGTCCGGCAGCC
Organism: Pseudonocardiaceae bacterium; assembly: GCA_036279295.1. Lineage (GTDB taxonomy): Bacteria > Actinomycetota > Actinomycetes > Mycobacteriales > Pseudonocardiaceae > DATEPR01. The sequence continues at coordinate 31,284 of DASUJK010000104.1, forward strand.
GCCGCGCCCGGTCGCCGGTGCGGTACAGCCGGGCACCGGGCGGGCCGAACGGATCGGGCAGGAAGCGGCCCGCGGTCAGTGCCGGCCGGCCGAGATAGCCCCTGGACACCGTGGCGCCGCCGATGAACAGCTCACCAGGCACGCCGTCGGGCACCAGCTCCATCGCGTCGTCCAGCACATGACTGGTGGCGTGCGCGAGCGGCCAGCCGAGCGGGAAACCGGGCCGGACCACGGCCGGCTCACGGTCGCCGGGAAACGCCAGCGCGCCGACCGTTGTCTCGGTGGGGCCGTAGTGGTTGAACACGGCGCAGTCGCCTAATGCCCGCAGTTCGCTCACCCACGGCCACTGGGCCGCCTCGCCACCGAGCAGCAGCGCCTGCCGGGGCAGCAACGCGGTGGGCGACGTGCCGCCGGCTTGCAGCGCCCGCAGGTGCGACGGGGTGATCTTCAGGTAGTCGACCCGGTCCCGGCTCAGGTGCTCGGTGACCCAGTAGGCGTCCGCCGCGAAGTCGCGCGGCACCAGGCACAGCGTGCCACCGGAGGTCAAGGCCCCGTAGAACATGGTGAGGCTGAAGTCGAACGTCAGGGTCTGCAACATCGAGAAGACCCGGCCCGGTCCCGGCCGCAGTAGGGCATGCACCTCGGCCACGTACGCGGCGAGGTTGCCGTGGCTCACGCCGACACCCTTGGGCTCGCCCGTCGAACCGGACGTGTAGATGACGTAGGCCAGCGCGTCCGGTTTCGGTCGCGCGTCGGCGACCGGGGTGTGTGCTGACACGGTGTCCACGTTGATCAGCAGCGGCCCGCCTGCCGGCAGCTTGCCGGCCACCGATGAGTGGCTGAGCACGGCGACCGCGTCGGCGTCGGCGAGCAGATAACGCATCCGGTCGGCCGGATGGCGCAGGTCCAGCGGCAGGTAACCGGCCCCGCAGCGCAGCACGGCCAGCACGGCGACCGCCAGGTCCAAGCCCGTGTCGAGCAGGATGGCGACGATCGAGTCCGGCCCGAGCCCGACGTTGTGCTGTAGATGCCCGGCCAGCTGGGCCGACCGCTGGTCCAACTCGGCGTAGGTCAGCTCGTGGCCCGCCGCGTCCCGAACGGCGATGGCATGCGGCGTCGCCGCGACATGGGCGGCGAACAGGTCGGTGACCAGCACCGGCTCGTCCGTCGACGGCACGCCCGCGCCGGCCAGCACGGCCTGCCGTTCGGGTGCCGCGAGGATCGGCAGCCTGCTGACCGGCACGTCCGGCGCAGCCAGCCCGGCGGCCAGCAGCCGGGCCAGCCGGGTGCCGAACGCGGCGGCATCGGCATCGGCGAGCAGGTTGGCTCGGTACTCCAACCGCCCGTCGTAACCGTCGCCGTCCTCGGCCAGGTCCAGCAGCAGGTCGGCTTTTGCCGTCCCGTTGCGGATCTGGGTGTTCGTGGCCAGCGGCAACAGGTTGAACACCACCTGGTGCAGCGGCATCCCGTCGGCGTCCCGGTCCGGCGCCAGGTTCTCCACCAGCCGGTCGTAGGGCACTTCCTGGTTGTCCAGCGCGTCCAGTACCGCGGTACGCACCCGGCCGAGCAGCTCGGTGAAACTCGGGCCGCCGGCACAGTTCACCCGCAGCACCAACGTGTTCACGAACATGCCGATCAGGCCGGCCAGTTCGGGCAGCACCCGGCCGCTGACCGGTGAGCCGACGATGATGTCCTGCTGCCCGGTCAGCCGGGACAGCAGCGCCACGAACCCGGTCAACAGCACGGTGAACGGTGTGGTGCTGTTGGCCCTGGCCACATCGCGGACCGCCTGACCCAACTCGCCCGGCAGCCCGAAGGACACGTCGGCGCCGTCGTGCCGGCCGACCGAGTCGGACACGGTCGGGCTGGCCGGCAGCCGCAGCGGCGACGGCAGGTCGGCCAGGGCGCGCTGCCAGTAGGCCAGCTGGTCGGCCAGTTCACCGCCGGCCAGCCGGTCCCGCTGCCACGCCGCGAAATCGGCGTACTGGATGGGCAGTTCCGGCAGGTCGGCCCGGTGACCGGCCAACCTGGCCCGGTAGCAGGCCATCAGGTCGCGGGCCAGGTTGCGCACCGACTGCGCGTCGAACACCGCGTGGTGCACGACGAACACCAGCGACCAGTCGTCGTCGGCACGCTGGATCAGCCTGGCCCGCCACAGCGGCGCACTCTCCAACGGGATCGGCAGCGCCGAGTCCTCGGTGGCCAGCTGCTCCTCCATCGTGGCCCGCTGGTCGGGCGGCAGCTCACGCAGATCCGTCCGCACCACCGTGACCGGCACGCCGCGGTGCACCACCTGCACCAGTTCGTCGCCACGCATGGACAGGCTGGTGCGCAGCGTCTCGTGCCGCTCGACCACGTCGGCCAGCGCCGCCTCGAACGCGTCCGGATCGGCCCGGTCACCCAGTTCGGCCAGCTCGAACGGGCAGCCCAGGTTGTACACACCGAGGTCGGGCACCAGCTGGGTGAAGAACCACAGCCGTTCCTGCGCGAACGAGGCCGGCAGCAGATACGGCTCGTCGCCGGTGGCCACGCTCACCACTTCTGTGTCCCTGGTGTCCGTCATCGGTACTCCTTCCCGTGTTGCGTGGGTCAGCCGGCGTCCATCGCCAGCCGCAGGCTGCGCGGCCGCATGTCCGTCCACACCTGGTCGACGTGCGCCAGACAGTCCTCTTTGGACCCTTCGTGGCCCTCGTCGTGCCAGCCGGCCGGGATGGCCAGGTCGGCGGCCCAGATCGAGAACTGGTCCTCGTCGTTGCGGACCACCCGATAGTTGTTGTCACTCATTGGGATTGCCTCCGTTCTCAGTTGCCACTGACGCCGGCTGCCCGCCGGACCCTCGGGATCACTGATGGCGCCGTGGCCGCGGGCGGCGCCGGGCTCTCGGCCTGTTCACCGCGCAGCTCCGCCACCCGTGCCGCGGCGCCGGCTACCGTGGGCTCCTCGAAGATGCTGCGCATCGGCAGCCGCACCCCGAACTCGGTGCGCACCATGGCAAGCAGCTGCACGGCTATCAGCGAGTCGCCGCCGATCTGGAAGAAGTCGTCGGTCACCCCGACCTGGCTGATGCCCAGCCCGTCGCCCCAGATCCGGGCGATCGCGGCCTCCAGGTCGTTGCGTGGCGCCACATAGCCGTCGGCCGCCGTCCGCTCCACACGGGCACCGCCTGCGGTGTCCAGATCCTCGGCGATCGTCTCCTGGGTGAACGCCCTGCTCGACGCGATGACCTGGTCCACCGGCATCACCGAGACGGCCACCTGGCCACCGAGATCGGTGCCGACCAGCCTGCGGAACGCCTCGGCGCCGTCCATCGGGCGGATGCCGAACCCACTGCCGGTGCCGGCCAGCGACTCACCGGACGGCCCGCCGACCTGTGCGGCCGCCGCCGACGTCAGCGACCCGGCCAGCGATGTCGCGTCCACGTGCCGCAGGGTGAACTCGCTGATCGCCACCAGTTCCCGGCCCGCGTCGTCGTACAGGGTGAGGTCGCGGGTGCTCACCTCGGCGCTGCCGGTGTCCCGGTGCCGCAGGTGGCTGTAGAACGTGGCCGGCAGCGGCCTGCGGATGGTGATCTTCCCGTAGCCCAGCGGCAGGTAGTGGTCGTCGCCACCGGTCCGGCCGAACGCCGTCGCCTCGTCCAACAGCGCCGGATACAGCCCCCAGCCTGCCAACGCACCCCGCGTCGCATCGGTGGCCTCCAGCGTGGCCAGTTCCTCCTGCGCTCCCTCGTGGACGGTGCGCACATTGCCCCAGTGCGGGCCGAACGTGATCAACCCGGTGACCGACACGAACGCGTCCTTGCGTTCCCGCACCGCCAGCGAGCAGCGGGCCCGGATCTCCTCGATGTCCACCACCGGCGCCGGACCGGGATCGACCCAGGCCGCGCTGCCCTGCGCGTGGGTGCGCCGGACACCACCGGCCAGGCTGACCGCCTGGAACTCGATGCCGTCCACGCCGTTGGCCAGCACCACCCGCAGCTCGGCCGAGCCGCCCTCCGGGATCGACATCGGCTCGACGAACACCACGTCGCGCAGTTCGATGACGTGCTGGGCCGACGGTGCCGGGTAGACCTCCTCGATCGCGCGGCGCACCGCCTCGATCTGGCCGGTGCCGGGCAGCACCGGCACGCCGGCGATGTGGTGGTCGCCGAGCACCCAGTGCGTGTCCGGGCTGAGCGTGCCGGCACACCACCCCGGGTTGTCCGAGTCGCCCGCGTACCGGCGGGTCAGCATCGGGTGGTCCATCGTGAGCAACTTGTCGCCGCGCTGCAACGCCCGGAACGCGGCGGGCGCGGCCACCTCGGCGGACATGCCGACGTCCAGCCAGCTGCCCCAGTTGGCCGACACGACCGGTGACCGCCAACCGGCGCCCGACCTGGCGTGCGCGTCCAGGAACGTGTTGGCGGCGCAGTAGTCCACCTGTCCGAACTCGCCTGCGATCGAGTACAGCGACGAACACAGCACCACGAAGTCCA
>DASUJK010000105.1:0-7575 GCA_036279295.1 Pseudonocardiaceae bacterium
CGCGTCCGACACCAGGGCCGCGTGCTCCTCCACCGACAGCGGTGACTCGGTGACCTCGGCCCGCGGTACCCGCGCGATCGGGCCGGTGGCTGCCGGCCGTGCGTGGTCGCCGCCCGCCAACTGCTCCACCGCGTGATCCAGCACGCCGGCCAGCACACCGAGACCGTCCCGCACACCGCCCGTGGAGCCCGGCAGGTTCACCACGAACGTGCCGCCCGCCACCCCGGCCACTCCCCTGGACAGCACCGCTGTGGGCACCTTGGGCAGCCCGGCGGCCCGGATGGCGTCCGCGACGCCAGGCACCTCGTAGTCCAGCACCGTCCTGGTCGCCTCGGGCGTGCGATCGGTGGGGCTGATGCCGGTGCCGCCCGTCGTCACCACCACATGGACACCAGCCGCCACGGCATCGGCCAGCGCCGTGGCCACCGGTTCCCCGTCGGGCACCACGATGGGCTCGGGCACCTGGTAGCCGCGATCCCGCAGCCAGGCCGCGATGACCGGGCCGGTCCTGTCCTCGTAGACACCGGCGGCTGCCCGGTTGGATGCCGCGATCACCCTGGCGGTACGGCTCATCGGTCCTCCGGTCGCGTCCAGCGGCCGGTTTTGCCGCCGTCCTTGCTCTCCACCCGCACCGCGTCCAGCACGGCCGCCGGGTCGACCGCCTTGATCATGTCGTGCAGCGCCAGGCCTGCGCCGGCCACCGCGGTCAGCGCCTCCATCTCGACGCCGGTCCGGTCGGTCGTGCGCACTGTGGCGGTGATCACCACATCGGTCTCGCCGACGACAAGGTCAACAGTGACCCCGGTCAGCGCGATGGGATGGCACAACGGGATCAGGTCGGGAGTGCGCTTGGCCGCCATGATGCCGGCGATCCTGGCGGTGGCCATGGCATCGCCCTTGGGCAGTCCGTCGATCCGCAGCAACCCGATCACCTCGGCCGTGGTCCGCACCACACCAGTGGCCACCGCGGTGCGGGCCGTGGCCTCCTTGGCGGACACGTCGACCATCCTGGCCGCCCCGGAGGCGTCCAGATGAGTCAGTTCAGTCATTTACCGATGTTACGGCGGTCGCCGCCTTCCGCACGGCCTCGGCCACTGCGGGTGCCACCTGCGAGTCGAACACGCTTGGCACGATGAACGACGCGTTGAGCTGGTCCATGGTGACCACGTCGGCGATGGCGTCGGCAGCGGCCAGCAGCATCGAGTCGGTGATCGTGCGGGCCTGCGCGTCCAGCAGTCCCCGGAACACACCGGGGAACGCCAGCACGTTGTTGATCTGGTTCGGGTAGTCGCTGCGCCCGGTGGCCACGACGGCGGCATGCTTCTGCGCCTCCAGCGGATCGACCTCGGGATCCGGGTTGGCCAGCGCGAACACGACCGCGTTCTTGTTCATGGTGGCGACCTGCTCGGAGCCGAACAGGTTCGGCGCGGAGACACCGATGAACACGTCGGCGCCGACGAGCGCTTCGTGCAGACTGCCCGACAGCTGTTCGGAATTGGTGTGCTCGGCCAGCCACGCCAGATTGTCGTCCAGATCACCGCGCTGCGAATGCACGATGCCGTCGATGTCGACGGCCAGAATGTCGCGCGGGGACGAGCGCAGCAGCAGCCGGATGATCGCCGAACCGGCGGCGCCGGCACCGCAGACCACGATCTTGCAGTCCCGGATGTCCTTGTCCACCACGCGAAGCGCGTTGCGCAGCGCGCCGACGACGACGATCGCGGTGCCGTGCTGATCATCGTGGAACACCGGGATGTCCAGCTTCTCCCGCAGCCGGGCCTCGATCTCGAAGCAGCGCGGCGCCGCGATGTCCTCCAGGTTGATGCCCGCGTACACCGGCGCGATCAGCTCGACGGTGCGGATGATCTCCTCGGTGTCCTGTGTGTCCAGACACACCGGCCACGCGTTGACCTCGCCGAATCGCTTGAACAGCGCGGCTTTGCCCTCCATCACGGGCAGCGCGGCGGCCGGTCCGATGTTGCCCAGGCCGAGCACCGCCGAGCCGTCGGTGACCACGGCGATGGTGTTGCGCTTGATGGTCAGGCGGCGCGCGTCGTCCGGGTTGGCCGCGATCGCCTGGCACACCCTGGCCACGCCGGGCGTGTACGCGCGGGACAGGTCGTCACGGTTGCGCAGTTGCACCTTCGAGTTGACCTCGATCTTGCCGCCGAGGTGGATCAGGAAGGTCCGGTCGGAGACCTTGCGCACCTCGACGTCGGGCAGCGCGGCCAGCGCCTCTTCGATGTCCTTCGCGTGCCCGGCCGACGTGGCGTTGCACGTGATGTCCACCAGGATGCGGTCGCCGTGCGAGTCGACGACGTCGAACGCCGTGATCACACCGCCGACGCGACCGATGGCCGACGCCAACTCGCCAGCCGCGTTCGCCGACGATGGCACCTCCACCCGGATAGTGATCGAATATCCAGGGCCAGGTACGGGCATGGCTCGGCCTCCACAGCGTCAACGAACCGGTGGTAGGACCTTAATCCTGTCAGCGGTTGATAACGGTGACCGGGTGCTCGTAACGCAAGGTCTCGGCCGGCACGGGGAAATCCTCGTCACCGAACGGGGACAGCGAGCCCTGCCGGTCGGACGTGAACTCGCCGACGGGGTGCTCGTGTTCGTACGCGGCGGCCGGCCACTGCGGGTCGATCTTGTCGGACTTGGCTTCGCCCTTGGCCACGGCTCCTCCTCAAGCTGTCCAGCGGGCGCGACGCCCATGCACACCCCTAGTGTGCCGTACTGCCGACGCGGCCGTCCGATCCCCACCCCCGCACAGATAACCTTGGTAAACGATGCCGGGTACCTCCTTGGCCGAATGGCTGCGCGCGCGGGACGACGTGACGTTGTCCGCGCTGCTGCGTGCCCGGCCGGACCTGGCGACGCCACCGCCCGCCGACACGACCGTGCTGGCCACCAGGGCCGCCACCAGGGCATCGGTGGCCAGGGCCTGCGAGAACCTGGACGCGTTCACGCTGGCCGTGCTCGACGCGCTGGTCGTGGCGGACGCCGACGGCACCGGCGTGCCACGGGTCGAGCTGCGCAGGCTGCTGGGCACCGACGTGACGGCCGCTCAGGCCGATCGGGCCCTGCGGCGGCTCTGTGAGCTGGCGATCGCCTGGCCGACCGACGGGGCAGATGGCGCTGGCGCCTACGCCGTCGTGCCGGCGGCCAGGGAGACCACCGGGCCGTATCCGGGTGGGCTGGCGCCGCCGTCGCCCGCGCTGGCCGACGTCGACGTCGCCGAGTTGCTGGCCGACGTGGCCGAGCCGGAGCGCCGGATGCTCGGCGCGCTGGCCGCCGGGCCGCCGGTGGGCCGCACCAGGGACGCCAGGGAGACCAACGGGGACGGCGATCCGACCACCCCGGTGCGCAGGCTGCTGGCCAGGGGCCTGCTGGTGCGCAGGGACAGCGAGACGGTCGAGCTGCCGAGGCAGGTGGCGCTGGCCCTGCGGGGCACCCGGCCGCTGGGCCGGCTGCACCCGAATCCGCCGACGCCGACCACCACCCAGCGCAAGGCGGACACCGTGGACGCCACCGGCGCCGGCGAGGCCGTCGAGCTGGTCCGGCACGTCGTGGCGCTGCTGGCGCTGTGGTCGAAGGAGCCGCCGCCGGTGCTGCGTGCCGGTGGGCTGGGCGTGCGGGAGCAGCGCAGGCTGGCCAAGCAGTTGGAGGTCACCGAGCCGATGGCGGTGCTGGTGGCCGAGCTGGCCGTGGGCGCCGACCTGGCCGCCGACTCGGAGAACACCACACCGGAGTGGGTCCCGACGACCCAGGCGGACGTCTGGCTGGCCGCCGGCACCGAGCAGCGCTGGGCCACGCTGGCCAACGCGTGGCTCAACCTGCCGAGGCTGCCCGGTCTGGCCGGCCTGCGGGACGACAGGGACCGGCTGCTCGCGCCGCTGTCCGACGAGCTCCGCAGGCCGCTGGCACCGCGTGATCGACGCTGGATCCTGCGCACGCTGGGCGAACTGCCGGCCGGGCAGGGCATCAAGTCGCCCGACGAGCTGATGGCGCTGCTGGCCTGGCGGGCACCCCGTCGGGGCGGCCGGATGCGCGACGACCTCGTCCGCTGGACGCTGTCCGAGGCCACCACGCTCGGTGTGGTGGCCCTCGGCGGGGTCACGTCAGCGGGTCGGGCACTGCTCACCGACGGCCCGACGGCGGCAGCGAAGCAGCTGGGCGCCGCGCTGCCAGCGCCGATCGACCACGTGCTGGCCCAGGCCGACCTGACCGTCGTCGCGCCGGGACCGCTGGAGCAGGACCTGGCCGAGGAGATGGCGTTGGTCGCCGACGTCGAATCAGCCGGTGGCGCGACCGTCTACCGGGTCGGCGAGTCGACTGTCCGCCGGGCACTGGACGCCGGCCGAACAGCCACTGAGCTGCACGAACTGTTCCGCACCCGGTCCAGGACCCCGGTGCCGCAGGCGCTGGACTACCTCATCGACGACGTGGCGCGACGGCACGGCAGGCTGCGCGGCGGTGCCGCCGGGTCGTTCCTGCGGTGTGACGACGAGGCGCTGCTGGCCGAGGTGCTGGCCAGCCAGCAGGCGATGTCCCTGGAGCTGCGCCGGATCGCGCCCACAGTGCTGATCAGCCCGTTGCCGCTGGTCGACGTGCTGGACGGGCTGCGCTCGGCCGGGTTCACGCCAGCCGCGGAAGGACCCGACGGACGAGTCATGGACCTGCGGCCGGTCGGGCGGCGGGTGGCTGCCCGGCCACGGGCCGAACGGCATCCCGTGGTGCCGCCGACACCGAGCGACGCCCAACTGGCCGCCGTCATCCGGCAGTTGCGGGTCGGCGACCAGGCGAGCAGCTCGCGGCGCGGCAGGGCCGTGTCACCGCGACCTGGTGGTGGCATGAGCGACACGGCGGCCACCATGGGCGCGCTCCAGTCCGCTGTCCGCGAGCGACGCGACGTGTGGCTGGGCTACGTGGACGCGCAGGGCGTGGCCAGCCAGGTCCTCGTCGCCCCGGTCGCCGTCGGCGGCGGGGTGGTGGAGGGCCTGGACAAGGCGCACGACGAGATCCGCCGGTTCACCCTGCACCGGATCACGTCGGTTGCGCTGGTCGAACCGGAGCCCGACCAGCCAACCCCCTAGCTCGGCGCCGGATCCTCAGACGCGGACCGCGGTGCGCTGCTGGCGCATCGCGTGCTCGACCAGCGTGATCAGGATCTGCTTTGTCGACTCGCGGTTGCGGGCGTCACATGTGACAACCGGCACCGACTGGTCGATGGTGAGCGCTTCCCGGACGTCGTTCACCCGGTGGTGCAGCACGCCCTCGAACCGGTTGATGGCCACGATGTAGGGCAGCCGCCGGTCGTCGAAGAAGTCGATCGCGGCGAACGCGTCGGCAAGGCGCCGGGTGTCCACCAGCACGACGGCGCCGATCGCGCCACGCACCAGGTCGTCCCACATGAACCAGAACCGGTGCTGACCCGGCGTACCGAACAGGTACAGGATCAGGTCCGAGTCCAGCGACAACCGGCCGAAGTCCATCGCGACCGTGGTCGTCGTCTTGTTCGGGGTCGCCGACAGGTCGTCGTGGCCGATGCTCGCATCCGTCATGACCGCCTCGGTGGTCAGCGGCACGATCTCGGACACCGAACCGACCAGTGTCGTCTTCCCGACGCCGAAGCCGCCGGCCACGACGATCTTCGCCGATGTCGTCGCCTTTCGACCGCTCGGTGGTGGTTGCTGCGGCACACCACCACGCGGGTTAGAGCCTCCGAAGACCACTGAGCACCCTTTCCAGGAAGTCCATGGACGGTCGGTCACCGACGACCATCCCGCTGGAGTGGATGACGACCAGCCCCATGCCGGCCATGTCACCAATCAGTACCCGCACCACACCGAGCGGCAGCCGAAGATGGGCGGCCACCTCGGCGACCGACCTGGTGTCCATGCACAGCTCACAGATCGAGCGGTGCTCGGGCAGTAGGGCTTCTTCCATCTCCCAGCCACGGTCGCTGGTGGAAACCAGCGCCTCGATCGCCAGATCGTAGTCCGAGCGAGTTCGCCCGCCGGTCCGCGTGTACGGGCGGACCAGGGACCCGGTCTCCGTGACCGGGTCGGGCGGAGGTTGCTGCGGCGGAACCGCGGGCCGTTGCCACGCGGAACTCGCCCTGTCGCTGGCCACCAGTCCCGGTTCACCGAAGAGATCGGCACCGGGACCCCCGAACAGGCCGTTCCGGTAACCACTGATATCGAACCGGTTCGGTATGTCCGATCCGGCGTGGTCAGCGGGTTCGTAAAACTCGCCGTCCGCCATCTCGCTGTGTCCTCGCTCCCCAGCGTTAGGTGGTTGATCTCCGTTCGACCTATCCAACACCGGATCGGAGTCGCCCGTCACTACATTCGGTAGGTACTCGTCACGCTCGTCCACCGGACGGTCGTCGTCGTACCCGTCGTCGTCATAGAGATGAAACCCGTCCGCAGCCGAGCGCCGGAAGTCGAACCGGTCGCCGACGCGCTCGACGCGTCGACCACGATCAGGACTCATCTCGTATCACCGCCGGTCAGTCACCCATGATTGACGATCTGGTCACCGACGAACCGCACCCTGAAGCTGGGCACGGAGCTCCGGTGTCATCTGCTGGCCGACACGTTCGACCAGCAGGGTCATCTCGTAGGCGACCAGACCGATGTCGCAGTTCGGCGCGGCCAGCACGCCGAGACACGACCCGTCGCTGATCGACATCAGGAACAGGTAACCCCTGTCCATCTCGACCACGGTCTGGTTGACCGCTCCGGCCTCGAAACAGCGAGCCGCACCCTGGGTGAGGCTGACCAGCCCGGAGGCCACAGCGGAGAGTTGTTCGGCGCGGTCCCGCGGCAGGCCCTGCGAGCCGGCGAGCAGCAGACCGTCCGCCGAGACGACCACGGCGTGGGCGACGCCGGGCACTCGACGTACGAAGTCGGTGATGAGCCAGCCAAAACTACCTGGCTGCTGAACGGACGCTGTCACTCCTGCTCCTCGTCGGCACGATGCGCGGATGGATGGGAAGCCTCGCCAGAATATGCCTCGATCATCGTGTGGCGACCGCGACGTATGCCCTGCTGGAAGCTGGACATCCGACCACGGACCGCGTCAGCGGTGCGCGGAGGCAGGGCGGGTGGTGCGAGGGTGGCCGCCGTGGTTCCCCCGCCGGAGCCCTGCGAGGCCGACGAATCGCCCCTCGGTGCCGCGGAACCCGGCACCAGGTGAGCCTTCGGTACTCGCTTGGGCAAGCCGGCGGTGGTCTTCTCGGACACCGGGGCGAGCAGGGCTTCTGCCCGCTGCCAGCCCTCGTCGGCCGGGCTCTGCCAGGTCGAGGTGCCGTTGGTGTCACCGCCGCCGTTGGTCGCCGCAGCGGCGGCGAACCCGTTGCCGCCGAACGTGCTGGCGGCCTTCCCGTTTCCGTTGTCGGAGCCGGCACCGGGCTTCGACGCCATGCCGAACCCGAGTGCCGCACCTGCTCGGCCGGGCACCCTGGTGGGCAACAGGCCGTCGGCCGACGCGGTCGGCGCCGCCTGGGCGACGGGTGCCGCCTGCGGTGGCTGCGCCTGCGGGGCGGCCGCTGCCGGTGTGGCT
>DASUJK010000106.1:0-6128 GCA_036279295.1 Pseudonocardiaceae bacterium
AGTCGATCGGCGGGGATGGTGCGGGGTTGTCCGAGCGCGCGGCGGATGTCTTGGTGGTGGACGGTGCCGTCCACCAGGGCGATCATCCCGCCGAATGCGGCAGTGAGCCCGCTGGGGTGCAGGTGGTCGTTGAGGAATTCCAGCAGCTGTCGCGTGCTGAGCGCGGCGAACTCGTCAACACCGACTTGGTTGGCGTGCACTACCCGGCCCCTCACGAACCGTTTGGCCAACCCGAGCATGCCGAGATCCTCGTAGCTGACCACATGCGCGACAACATCTTTGACGCTCCACCCAGCACACAAGCTGGGTGCTTCCCACTGCTGCGGCGTGAGCGTCGCGAGAAACGTTGCGAGGTCGACGCGTTCGGCACGCGCCATGCCCATCAGGCTGGTGTCGGTGCTGTCGTCGTGTGCTGCCATCGGTACGTCCCGCTCGTCATAGCTATTCGTCACACCACGCCGGTGACGTGCTCGCCAGCGCGCACCGAGTCCAGCACACCGCGCATCGCCTCGGCGCTCTGCCGCCAGGAGAATTCGGTGCTGCGGGCCTGCGCCTTGCCGCCGAGCTGATCGCGCAGCACCGGGTCGACGAGCAGTTGTTCCAGGCGGCTGACCAGCTCGTGGTGGTCATCGACCAACACCCCGGTCACCCCGTCGACAACCGAGTCGGAAAGCCCGCCGGAGAACCGGTAACCGATGGTCGGCACACCGTGCTGACCGGCTTCGATGACCGCCAGCCCCCAGCCCTCCTTGCGGGACGGCAGCAGGTGCACCCAGGCTCGCTGCACCACTTGATGTTTGGTCACCTCGTCGACATGACCGTGGAAGGTCACCGCGTCGGTGATGCCCAGCCGCGCAGCGTGGTCGACCAGCCGCTGCTGCCACCACCCGCCGCCGACGACGTCGAGATGCAGACCGCGCACCCGGTTCCGCAGCACTGCCACAGCCTCCAGCGCGTCCTCGATCTGTTTGTGCGGCACCAGCCGCGACAGCACCACCACCCGCGGTGACAGCGCCCGCGAACCGGACAGTGTCTGCGTCGGCGCCTCGTCGAGGCCGTTGCGCACCACTGCGATTCGTTCCATGCCCACACCCAGGTCGGCCAGGTCACGCGCCGACGGCAGCGACACCGTCACGTACTGGTTGCGTCCGTGCAGCCACGGCGACAGCCTCGACTCCACATACCAGCCGACCCGGCTCAGCACCGGTCCGGCCACCGGCCATTGCTCCCGGTGGCAGTGATGCACCAGCACCGCCACCCGGCGTCCATAGATCAGCCGAGCCAGAAACGGCAGCCCGTTCTGGGTGTCGACCACCACGTCGGGCCGCACCCGGCGCAGCGGACCCATACCGATGCAGGCGCCGGCCATCGCCGCCAACGCCCACAGGTACACGGTGTAGCGGCCGCCGCCCCGGCTGATCTGCACACCGTCGATGACTTCGCGGCGCGGCGCACCGGGATAGCGGGCGGTCCGCAGGGTGACCGCTATGCCGGACGCAGCCATCTCGCCGCCGATGCGCTGCAGGTAGGTCTCGCTGCCCCCGCCCTGTGGATGCCCGGTATCACGCCAGCACAACAGCAGCACCGCGCGCACACCGGACATAGGGGTACAGGGTAACCGGGCCACCTCGAACGCGGGTCGCGGCCGTAGGCTCAGCCGGGTGCCCGCTACTGACCTGTTCGCCCGACGGGCGAGCCTGTCCCGCTCGCTGCGGCTGTTGTGGCAGTTCCGATACGAACAGCGCGACCCGGCCCGGTTCTACGGCGTATTGGCCGTCGACACCGCGGCGATGATCACCGATCTGTGGCGATCAACCCACGGCGGGTCTCCGGCCGGCCGAACGCTGCTCGACATCGGCGGCGGTCCGGGACACTTCGCGACGGCATTCACCGGCGCCGGCGTGCGGTACATCGGTGTCGAGCCCGATCCGGCCGAAATGCACGCGGCGGGGGCAGGCCCGGTCGGCGGCCCGACACCCTCGGCATGCGGTGTGTTGGTGCGGGCATCGGGGATGGCGCTGCCGTTCGCCGACAACAGCGTCGACATCTGCCTGTCGTCGAACGTCGCCGAGCACGTACCCCGGCCCTGGCAGCTTGGTGGCGAGATGCTGCGGGTAACCAGGCCGGGCGGGTTGGCGGTGCTGTCCTACACGGTGTGGCTCGGTCCGTTCGGTGGCCACGAGACCGGACTGACCCACTATCTGGGCGGAAGCCGTGCTGCGCGCCGCTACCAGCGCAAGCACGGCCACCCGCCGAAGAACAACTACGGCTCGTCGCTGTTCGCGGTGTCGGTGGCCGACGGGCTGGACTGGGCGACAAGCGCTGGCGCCTTGATTGCTGCTTTCCCCCGTTACCACCCACGATGGGCGTGGCGGCTCACCTCGGTGCCGGTGCTGCGCGAGTTCCTGGTCAGCAATCTGGTGCTCGTCCTGCAGCCCACCTGAGCTGTTGGCTGCAACGTGTTCTAATCGCGCCGCCGGCTCGGTAGGGTGGCGCCATGACCACAGCCCTGAAAACCGAGTACGACAAGCTGTTCATCGGCGGCAAGTGGACCGCCCCGTCCACCGCCGAGGTGATCGAGGTGCATTGCCCGGCCACCGGCGAGTACGTCGGCAAGGTGCCGCTGGCGGCCAAAGCCGACGTGGACGCCGCGGTCGCCGCCGCGCGCGCCGCCTTCGACTCCGGGCCATGGCCGTCCACCCCGCCGGCCGAGCGCGCCGCGGTGATCGGCAAAGCGGTCAAGCTGATGGAGGAGCGCAAGGATCTGTTCACGAAGCTGCTGGCCGACGAGACCGGCCAGCCGCCCACCGGCGTCGAAACCATGCACTGGATGAGCTCGATGGGCGCGCTGAGCTTCTTCGCCGGGCCCGCGGTCGACCAGGTCAGTTGGCAGGAGGTCCGTACCGGCGCCTACGGGCAGACCATCGTCCACCGTGAGCCGCTCGGCGTCGTCGGCGCGATCATCGCCTGGAACGTGCCGCTGTTCTTGGCCGTCAACAAGCTGGGTCCGGCGCTGCTGGCCGGCTGCACGGTGGTGCTCAAACCGGCCGCCGAAACCCCGCTGAGCGCCAACGCGCTGGCCGAGGTGTTCGCCGAGGCGGGCCTGCCCGAGGGTGTGCTGTCGGTGGTGCCCGGCGGAGTGGAAACCGGCCAGGCGCTGACCTCTAACGCAGGAGTCGACATCTTCTCCTTCACCGGCAGCTCAGCGGTCGGCAAGGAGATCGGCAAGCGGGCCGCGGACCTGCTCAAACCATGCACGCTGGAACTCGGCGGCAAATCGGCGGCCATTGTGCTCGAGGACGTCGACCTGGCCGCCGCGGTCCCGATGCTGGTGTTCTCCGGGATCATGAACACCGGGCAGGCCTGCGTG
This sequence comes from Pseudonocardiaceae bacterium, assembly GCA_036279295.1. GTDB lineage: Bacteria > Actinomycetota > Actinomycetes > Mycobacteriales > Pseudonocardiaceae > DATEPR01. The sequence goes on from DASUJK010000106.1 coordinate 3,371, forward strand.
GCCCAGACCCGCATCCTGGCGCCGCGGTCTCGGTACGACGAAATCGTAGAAGCAGTGCGCGGTTTCGTCGAAGCGCTGCCGGTGGGCCTGCCGTCGGACCCGGCCGCCCAGATCGGCTCGCTGATCAGCGAGAAGCAGCGCACCCGGGTCGAGGACTACATCAAGAAGGGCGTCGATGAGGGCGCCCGGTTGGTGTGCGGAGGCGGTCGCCCCGACGGTCTGGGCAGCGGCTACTTCGTGCAGCCCACCGTATTCGCCGACGTGGACAACAAGATGACCATCGCCCAGGAGGAGATCTTCGGGCCGGTGCTGTCCATCATTCCCTACGACACCGAGGACGACGCGATCGCGATCGCCAACGACTCGGTGTACGGGCTGGCCGGCAGCGTGTGGACCACCGACGTGCCGCATGGCATCGAAATCTCCCAGCAGATCCGCACCGGTACCTACGCCATCAACTGGTACGCCTTTGACCCCTGCTGCCCGTTCGGCGGCTACAAGAACTCCGGCATTGGCCGGGAGAACGGCCCCGAAGGCGTCGAGCACTTCACCCAGCAGAAGAGTGTGCTGATGCCGATGGGTTACACACTCGACAGCTGAGCGTGCGGTAACCCGGCTCAGGGTACGTCCGCGATGACGCCGAAGAGTGGATCGGTGGCGAGCAGCCGGTGAAACACCACGCGGCGATAGCCGGCGTTGTGCAGTGCGTCACGCAGTTCGGTGCGTTCAGGCAGCGGCGAGCAACCAGCGGTTGAACGCAGCACCAGATCGAACTGGGCTGCGGCAAGCGTCTTTCCGGCGAAGTACGAGGTCAGCACCAGCCGACCGCCACGCGTCAGGCGCCGCCGGAGGTCGGCGAAGAGGTCTCCTCGCTCTGCGCTGGAGAAGTAGTAGACGTTGTTGTGCAGGGTGATCACGTCGTACCTGCCGCCCAGGTTCGCGGTGTCGGCTTGCCGGATGTCGGCGTGCAGCGCCGTGCACCGGTCCGCCAGTCCCCACGCGTCGAAGTTGGCGGTGGCCAGTGCGGTGACACGCTCGGACATGTCGATGCCGACCACCCGCAGCTGCGGGCACGCCTCGGCCAAGTGCCGGACGTAGATGCCTGTGCCGCAGCCGATCTCCAGAACGCTATGCGTAGGCCGCGCTTTGACGACGGAACGGACGAAGCGCGCGACAAACGGCTCCAGGAGCAGCGACGAACGGGCGACCAGCTCGTCGTAGTCGTCAAGATAGTAGCCGCGTTCTTTGCCGCGAAGCAGTGCCGGCAGGTCGCGATAAACATCGCTGTGGTATTCCGCCACCTCGCCGGTGAATCCGCGTAGCGCTTCTCCCGAATCGCTGGCCAGGGCACGAATCCGACTGCCCCGGAGCGAATATCGACCACCGCGCAGCCGTAATTCACCCATCGCGACACCCACGTCGAGCAATTCCCTGAGCAGCCCGACATCGGTGACGTTCAAGGCGCCGGCCACCCCTTCGGCGGTAATCGGAGCCTGCAGCTGCACGATCAGGCCGATACGGTCGGCGGCGCGGAGGAACCGGATACGAGTCATCGACCGGGCGTCGGTGAGGATCCCCAGCGTTGCCCGCAGATTCTTCAACGCCGCTCTGGGCGGAAGCCACCACCTGGCCATTAGCTGTTGAGCTGGCGCTGCCTGCGCCGTTCTTCGATGCAGCGCCCCACCTGGGCTCGGTAGAAGCCCTCATCGTGGCCACCGGCGGTGTAAAGCCGTGCGCCGAGCACCTCTCGGAGCTCACCGACGTTCAGGCCGTCGCTGGTGGCGTTGGCCAGCACCCAGTCCACGGCCGCGTCACTGCCGTGTTCTCGGCAGATCTGTTCGGCGCGCTTACCGGCGCTTCGCTTGTGGAATCTGGCGAAACCGGCCTTGCTCCATGAGCGAATCGTCAGCGCCTCCAGGTCGAGCAGTTCGCGCAGTACCGACACTGACCCGTCCTGCGCGGTCATGAACGCCGCGGTGTCGGCGAAAGTCAGGGCCCCATCGGGCCGCCTGATCCGCTCGATGTCCGGCTCCACGACCACCGCACCGCGCCCCTTGGCCAGATCGTGTGCCCACCTGACGACGGCGAACCCCTGATCTGGCAGTCGGTATTTTCTGGTGTGGGTGTCCACGGCTAGGCCTTTCCGGTCCGGCGGTTCAGAACGCGTCCTCGCGCACCTCCATGACCGCGAGGTCGACGTTCTCGGCGATCCACCGTTCAGCGGTCAGCCGCGGCAGGATGTTCTTGGCGAAAAACTTGGCCGCGGTGACCTTTCCACGATAGAAATCACGATCGGCGTCCGCCGGCTGCCGGTCCAGTGCGCCAAGCGCGACCTCAGCCTGCCGCAGCAGCAGCCAGCCGACGACCAGATCCCCGATCGCGAGCAGAAACGACACCGACTGCAAGCCCACCCGGTACAGCTCGCGGGCGTTGTCCTGGGACCCGAGCAGATATCCGGTCATGGTGGTGACCATCGCACGCACGTCATCAAGTGCGGTGGTCAGCTTCGCACGTGAGTCGGCCAGCTCGGCACGGGCGTCGCCGCTGTCGAGAAACCTCTCGATCTGCGCCACCAGGTGCTGCAGTGCCACGCCACGATCGCGGGCGATTTTGCGGAAGAAGAAGTCCTGAGCCTGGATGGCTGTGGTGCCCTCGTAGAGGCTGTCGATCTTGGCGTCGCGGATGTACTGCTCGATGGGATAGTCCTGTAAGAAGCCGGAACCGCCCAGAGTTTGTAGCGATTCGGTCAGGTACTGGT
>DASUJK010000107.1:0-9778 GCA_036279295.1 Pseudonocardiaceae bacterium
GGGCCGGTGCCCACAGCGCTGACCGAGTACATCGAGGGCCGGCAGGGCTACGACTACTCGCACCACGGGAAGGCCGGCAACCCGACGACGGACTTCGTGCCGGACGCGATCGTGGACCGGTTCTGCCTGGTCGGCCCGGAGTCGGCGCACGTGGACCGGCTGCGTGAGCTGGCCGAGTCGGGCGTCGACCAGTTCGCCCTGTACCTGATGCACGACCAGCAGGAGAAGACGATGATCGCCTACGGCAACGAGGTCATCCCCGCGCTGGCCTGAACTGATCGAGCACTCGGGCGACACAGCCCGGTTGCTCGTGCCACGGCAGGTGGCCCGCGGCTGGCACCACGACGAGTTCGCTGTTGGGGATCAGGCGCGCGGCCTCCTCGCCCGCCGCGGCCGGGATCGGGCTGTCCGCTCCGGTCACCAGGACCGTCGGCGTGGCGAGCTGTTCGAGTCGGGCGGCGAACGAACCGTCGACCAGTTGCCCGATCAGCGAAGTAGAAGTGGCAATTGTCCCTTCGAATGTGACCCGCAGGTCGGCAGGCGGCGGTGGCGCACTTTCCGGCTTGGCGAAATAACCAGGCCACAACAGTTTCACCGAATCGAGCAGATCGGCGTCACCGCCGCTCCCGCTGCCGAGCCGCTCGTCGATCTGCTGGCACAGCTCCGCTCCGGCCGGTGACAACCGATTGCGCAACTCAACGGCCATCGCCTGCGAGTGGCCGTCGGCGCTGGGGCCGAGCCCGTCCACGGCGACCACGGCGGTGACCCGCTCCGGCTCGGCCAACGCCAACTGGAGCGCGAGGTGGGCGCCCCAGGAATGGCCGAGCACCACGGTCCGTTCGACGCCCAACGCGTCCAGCACCGCGACCGCGTCGGCGACGTGCCGCTCGATGTCGAACGGGCCGTCCACGGCGGACGGCGGCAACCCGCGCTGCTGGTAGGTGATCGTGCGCCAGCCTGCCGTTTCGTCGTCCAGCAGCGACATGTAGTCGGACAGGCCGGGTCCACCGTGCAACAGGAGCAGATTCGGGCCATCCCCCGCGCTCGCCGATCCCGCGATCGGACCGGCTCCGCTGTCCGCAACAAAAGCGTCGTTGGTCACTCGCCGAATGCTAGCTTGACCTTCGAGTCGAGTGGAAGGTTTACCGTTTCTGGTGTGAGCACGTACCAGATCTCCGAGTTGGCCGAACGCAGCGGCGTCCCGGCGACGACTCTGCGGTTCTACGAACAGGCCGGATTGCTGCCCGCGCGCCGGTCACCGTCCGGTTACCGGCGCTACGACGACGATGACGTGCGGCGGCTCGCGTTCATCTCGTCGGGCAAGAGCCTCGGCCTGCCGCTGGCCGAGATCCGGGACCTGCTCGTGGTGTGGGAGCAGGGTGAGTGCGGAGGGGTCCGCGATCGGCTGCGACCGCTGGTGGCCGGCCGGATCGAGGACGCCGACCGGCGGGTGGCCGAGTTGTCGGCGTTCATCGCTTCGCTGATCAAGGTGGCCGAGCGACTGGCCGAGCCAGCGCCGGCCGGCGACTGCGGGTCGGACTGCGGCTGCCTCATCGCTCCACCAACGGACGCCCCGGTGGTGTGCACGTTGTCCGAGGACGAACTGGGCATCAGGGCCGAGGACTGGCGCGAGTTGCTGACCACAGTCACGGATCGGGAGCCGATCCAGGGTGGACTACGGCTGACGTTGCCGACCGAACACGCCGCCCGTGTCGCCGAACTGGCCGTGGCCGAACAGGGTTGCTGCGCCTTCTTCGATTTCACCATTCGGTTAGGTACCAACGCTTTGGTGCTCGACGTCCGCGCTCCGGCCACTGCGGCCGACCTGGTCGCATCGCTGTTCGGAGCACCGGCCTGAGCACGCTGGACCGGCACCAGGTCACCATCTACCTCGGCGCGATGGTGGCCGGCGGCGTTGTCGGCTGGGCGGCGCCGAGCACCGGCCTTGAGCACGTGATCCGGCCGGTGCTCGGCGCGTTGCTGTACGTCACGTTTCTCCAGGTGCCGGCCAGGGAACTGCTGCGTTCGCTGCGGGACGGCCGGTTCCTGGCAGCGGCGCTGGTGGTCAACTTCGTACTGGTGCCATTGGTGGTCGCCGCGATGTTCCCGCTGCTGCCGGCAAGTCAGGCGGTTCGGCTGGGGGCGTTGCTGGTCCTGCTGTGTCCGTGTGTGGACTACGTGATCGTGTTCAGCGGGCTGGCCGGTGGCAGCAGTGGGCGCCTGCTGGCCGCGACCCCGCTCCTGCTGATCGCGCAGATGTTGCTGCTACCGCTGTATCTGTTGCTGTTCCTGGGTTCTGGCCTCGCGCACGTGGTCGCGGCCGGCCCGTTCGTGACTGCGTTCCTCACGCTGATCGCGCTCCCGCTGGCGCTGGCGTGGGCAACGCAGGCCTGGACACCCCGGCTCAAGGACCCGGCGAGCACGGCGATGGTGCCACTGATGGCCGCCACACTGTTCGTCGTCGTCGCGTCGCAGGTGCCCACGCTGCACCACGGGCTCGCCGACGTGATCGGCGTCGTGCCGCTCTACGCAGGCTTTCTGGTGGTGATGGCGTTCGTCGGGCTGGCCGTGGCCAAGGTGTTCCGGCTGGACACGCCAGCAGGCCGGGCCGTCGTGTTCACCGGGGCGACCCGCAATTCGCTGGTCGTGCTCCCGCTCGCACTCGCGCTGCCGGCGAACCCGGCCGTCGTGGTCACCCAGACCCTGGTCGAGGTCATCGGCATGGTGCTCTACGTGCGCGTCGTGCCCCGGCTGCTGCCCTGACCGCCGCGTACCGCCGTCAGCGGATGGGCAGTGTGGTGCCGTTCCAGTTGCCACCGAGCAGGTCGGGCAGGTACTCGGCCAACTGCTCGGGGTAAATCTGCTCCGAAGTGGACTTCAGCTCACGCTGCGTCCACCAGCGGTGACCCTCGATACTCCTGGCTTCCAGTTCGGTGAACCCGTCGTGGTGGATGGCGGCCACGTCCAACGGGCCGACGCGGGCCAGGAAGAACCACTCCTCGCTGTGCATCATCTCGCCGTCGAACGAGAAGGTGGCCCGCCGGATCCAGGCCGGCCCGACCAGTCGGTCCTCGGTGGCCAGCAGCCCCGTCTCCTCGTGCAGCTCGCGCACCGCGGTCGCCCGCAGGTCCTCGCCGTCCTCGACGCCACCACCGGGCGTGACCCAGAACGGTGGCTCGTCCGGCAGGGCCGGGTCGATGCCACGGAACAGCAGCACCCGGCCTGCCGGGTCGGCCAGCACGATCCTGGCCGACCTGCGCAGCGGGGCGGCCGCCGTGGCCACCTCGGGGTCGGGCTCGGCGATCTCGAAGTAGTCCGGCTGTGCCGCCGTGCCGGCCAGGCGCAGCCAGCGCACCAGCCGCCGCCTGCGCAGCGACCTGGTGTCCCGGACGGCGTCGTTGTGCACCCGCCTGGCCAGCACCACCCGCTGTTCGGCGTCGGCCAACTCCTCGGCCAGGGCGGACGGCACAGCGGCCCGGTCCAGGTCGGCGAGCAGCCTGGACAGCTCGTTCTCGGCCGCCTCCCGCTCGCCTCGACCCGCGAGTTCGGCATGGTCGGCCGCGGTCCGCAGCGCGTCCGCGTGCTCCGGCTTGACGCTGCCGGTGGCCGCGACCGCCCTGGTCACCACGGCTCGCCGGGCCAACGTGGCGTCCAGTCCGGCCCAGGCAGCGTCGGTGCGCACGTGCAGCCGGTCCAGCCGGTTCGCGGTGCCCAGCAGCCACGGCCCGAACACGAGGGCGACGGCCAACACCACGACCAGCAGCACGACAACTGAATGCGCAGTCATCCCGTCTCCTCCGCCGAAGCTCTGTGACCCCGTCCCTGGTCAGCGGGAATCGGTCAATTGTCCCCGGCCTCGTGCACGCGTCCCGGGGTGGCCGCGATCGCCGTCTCGTAGACCCGCAGGACCTGCGTCGCCACGATCGGCCAGTCGAAACCGGCCACCCGCTGCGTCGCCGATGCGGCGAGGTCGGCCCGCCTGCCAGGGTCGGTCAGCAGGTCCCGCACCGCGTCGGCCAGGGCGATCTCGTCGTTCACCGCGGCCAGCATGCCGGCCTTGCCGTCGTCGAGCACCCTGCGGAACGCGTCGATGTCGCTGGCCACCACCGTCGTGCCGGCCGCCATCGCCTCGGTCAGGATCATGCCGAAGCTCTCACCGCCGGTGTTCGGCGCGCAGTAGACGTCCATGCTGCGCAGCGCCCGTGCCTTGGTCACGTCGTCGGCCTGGCCGAGCAGCACCAGCCGGTCGGCCAGCGCGGGACCGGCGGCCTGCCGCAACTCGTCCTGGTCACCCCGGCCGACCACGAGCAGTCGCAGGTCGGGCAGTTCCGGCGCCAGCACGCGCAGCGCGCCGAGCAGCACGGCCATGCCCTTGCGCGGCTCGGTGAACCGGCCGACGAACCCGACGGTGCTGCCGGTCGGGTAGCCGTCCAACGGCTCGGCACCTGCGTAGAAGCCGACGTCGACGCCGTTCGGGATCTCAACGGCGTCACCACCGAGATGCTGCACCTGCACCCGCCTGGCCAGTGCGGACACCGCGATCCGCGCGGTGATCTTCTCCAGGAACGGTTGCAGGAACGGCTGGAACGCGGTCAGTGCGCGGGACCGGGTGGTGGACGTGTGGAACGTGGCCACGATCGGCCCGTCGGCCTCCATCAGGGCCAGCATCGCCAGGCTCGGCGCCGTCGGCTCGTGCAGGTGCAGCACGTCGAAGTCGTGGTCCCGGATCCACCGCCGGGCCTTCGCGTACGACCTCGGGCCGAACGACAGCCTCGCCACCGAACCGTTGTACGGGATACCCAGCGCCCGACCGGCCGGCGTGACGAAGTCCGGCATCGGGCTGTCCTCGTCGGCCGGGGCGAGCACGTCCACCTCGTGGCCCAGCCGTTGCAGTGCCCGCGCCAGGTCCATCACGTGCGACTGGACCCCGCCCGGCACATCCAGCGAGTAGGGGCAGACGATGCCGATCCTCACGGCTGTTCGTCCAAATCGGACAGCCACAGCTTCTGCGTCATGTGCCAGTCGGCGGGTTGGGCCGCGATGTCGCCCGCGAACACGTCGGCCATCGCCTGGGTCGCGGCGCCGACGGCGGCCTTGCCGGCGACCTTGATCGGCGGGTGGATCCGGTAGCCCCAGCCGTCGTCGGTGAACCAGCCGCCAACCGGCAGCAGCGCGGCCCCGGTGCGCGCGGCCAGCAGCGCCGGACCGGCGGGCATCTTGGTCTGCTCACCGAAGAACGTCACCGGCAGGCCGGTGGACGTCAGGTCCCGGTCGCTGACCAGGCACACCACCTTGTTGGCACGCAGCCGCTGGGACAGCACGACGAAAGGGTGCCGCTCACCACCGGTCAGCGGCAGGATCTCGAAGCCGAGCGATTCCCGGTAGGCCAGGAACCGGCGATACAGCGACTCGGGCCGCAACCGCTCGGCCACGGTGGTGAAACCGCCGTACCGACGGGCCACCCACACTCCAGGAATGTCCACGTTGGCCGTGTGCGGCAGGGCCACGACGGCGCCGTTGCCCTCGGCGAGCGCGGCATCCAGGTACTCCTGGCCCGCGATGTCCGGATCGACCCGCTTGTAGAGCGCGTCCAGGTCCATCGACGGCAGCCGGAACGCCTCACACCAGTACCTGGCGTAGGACCGGACACCCTCCCGGACCAGCTCGTCCAGTTCGTCGTCACCCGCCCTGGGCACCACCCTGGCCAGGTTGCGCCGCAGCTGCTGGACACCCGGGCCGGCACTCTTGGCGGCCCGATCGGCACCGAACCGGAACAGTCCGGCCGCGAACTCGGCCGGCAACCGCCGGACCACCCGCCAGCCGACGCCGTAGCCGAGATCGGCCAGTCGGCCGCCGAGGTCGGTCACGGTGTGCCTGCCCCCGGTTCCGCCAGCAGCTTCGCCGACCGCTGCACGGCGACCAGCCGCTGAGTGACGGTGATCACAGCAAGCACGGCGAGCAGCAGCAGTGCGATCGTGGCGATGTAGGGCACGCCGAGGCCGTGCACACCGGTGCCGACCAACGCGATGATGAACCGTTCGGCCCGCTCCACCAGGCCGCCGTCGCCCTTCAGGCCTGCTGCCTCGGCGCGTGCCTTGATGTAGGAGATCACCTGGGCCGCGACGAGGCTGACCAGTGCGGCAGCCCCGGCCAACCGGTCGTGCGCGACGACGAGTGCCCACCACGCGATGGACCCGAACAGCACGCCGTCGACGATCCGGTCACAGCTGGCGTCCAACACGGTGCCGAACTTGGTGACCTGGCCGGACGTGCGGGCCATCGAGCCGTCCAGCAGGTCGAACAGCACGAAGAGGGTGACCAGCGCGCTGCCCAGGAACAGGTAGCCGAGCGGGAAGAACACCAGCGCGCAGACAGCGGCGCCAACGGTGCCGATGACGGTCATCGCATTGGGGGTGAGACCGGCGCGGACCAGCCACGCGCCGATCGGATCGGTCACGCGGGAGACGGAGGCGCGGGCAAGGATACTGAGCATGGCGCTGTCGGCTACACCTGATGTCGGGGGTCGGCTGGCTCCGGCAGCGTATCGGCCCGTGTCGGCACTGGTCGCCCGGATGGACGACGACACGGTTGCGCCCGTGCCGCGTGGTGGCCCCTCAGCCCACGCAACCAGGCCCGAACGGGTCCGGGCTCGCCTTGCGGACCGTGGCGCAGATCTCACCGAGTTGGGTCACCTGCTCCTCGGAGAGCGCGTCGAACAGCAGTGACCGGACCTGTGCGACATGACCGGGCGCCGCGCTGACCAGCGCCCCGAAGCCCTTCTCGGTGAGGACGGCGAACGCACCGCGCTTGTCCGACGGGCAGTCCCGCCGTTCGACCCAGCCCTCCTGCTCCATCCGCGCCACGGCATGCGAGAGACGGCTGCGGGAGAAGCGGCTGCGATCGGCGAGTTCGCTCATCCGCAGCGTGCGATCGGGCGCCTCGGACAGGGATACCATGATCTCGTAGTACGTGGTCGGCATCCCGGAGTCCCGCTGGAGTTGCCGTTCGATCTCGCTGTCGACCATGCGCGTGGCCGCCATATAGTTGCGCCACACGCCCTGTTGCTCCGCCGAGAGCCAGCGAACATCACCCATGACTACAAGTGTACCGTCCTGGTTGAGCTCTCAATCAAAACTTGCTACAGTGATAGTTGAACGCTCAACATTAAGGAGGCTTGGCAAGTGAGCACGCCAGCAGTCGCCATTCCCGGATACGTGGCAGGGACCTGGTCCATCGACACGGTCCACTCGGACATCTCGATCGTCGCAAGGCACTTCATGCTCAGCAAGGTGCGCGGCCACTTCAAGGAGTTCGCCGGCACCATCGTGACCGGCGAGAACCCCCTGGAGTCGTCGGTGAACGCCACGATCGTCGCGTCCTCGATCGACACGAACCAGGAGCAGCGCGACGGCCACATCCGCAGCGCCGACTTCCTGGATGTGGAGAAGTTCGCCGAGATCACCTTCGCCTCCACCGGCCTGCGCCCCGACGGCGACGACTTCAAGCTCGACGGCGACCTGACGCTGCACGGCGTCACCAAGGCCGTCACGCTGAACCTGGAGCTCAGCGCGTTCGGCCCGGACCCCTACGGCGGCACGCGCGTCGCGCTGACGGCCAAGGGTTCCGTGCTGCGCAGCGAGTTCGGCATGACCTTCCACCCGATGATGGAGACCGGCGGCGCTGTGGTCAGCGACAAGCTGGACGTCAACATCGAGATCGAGGCCGTGCTCAACCAGCCCGAATCCTGATTTCCAGGACACCAAACGGCGGCCGACTTTCTGTCGGCCGCCGTTGGTCTGTCTAAACCCTCTGCCATGCCCGCGCGAGCAGCGCCTGCGTCTCGCCGAGCAGCTCGGGCAGCACCTTCGTGTGCCCGATCACCGGCATGAAGTTCGAGTCGCCGCCCCACCTGGGCACCACGTGCTGGTGCAGGTGCGCCGCGATCCCGGCACCGGCCACCACACCCTGGTTCATGCCGATGTTGAACCCGTGCGGACCGGACACCCCACGGATCACCGTCATCGCCCGCTGCGTGAACTCGGCCAGTTCGACCGTCTCGGCGGGGGTCAGCTCGGTGTAGTCGGGCACGTGCCGGTAGGGCACCACCATCAGATGACCGGGGTTGTACGGGTACAGGTTCAGCACCGCGTACACCAGCTTGCCCCTGGCCAGGATCAGCGCGTCCGCGTCGTCCAGTTCGACGAGCTGGTCGAACGGGCAGCCCTCGGGCTCACTGCCGGCAGGCTTGTTGGCACCGCGGATGTAGGCCATCCGGTGCGGGGTCCACAGGCGCTGCAACGCATCCGGGACCCCGACACCGTCCTGTCCGACCAGTTCGGGAGCGTCCATCGTGCTCAGCCTGCCGTCGGCTGGAAGGTCTCCGCGTTGGGTGATGCGTTCTCGCGCCGTTCGATCCAGCTCACGATCGCGTCCACAGCCTTGGCCACCGGCACCCCGTTGACCTGGCTGCCGTCCCGGAACCGGAACGACACCGCGTCGGACTCGACGTCACTGCCGCCGGCCAGCAGCAGGAACGGCACCTTCTGCGTGGTGTGGTTGCGGATCTTCTTCTGCATCCGGTCGTCACTGGCGTCCACGTCCACCCGGACGCCCCTGGCGCGCAAGGCATCCGCCACACCGCGCAGGTGCTCGACATGCTCGTCGGCGATCGGGATGCCGACCGCCTGCACGGGAGCCAGCCATGCGGGGAACGCACCGGCGTAGTGCTCGGTGAGCACGCCGAAGAACCGCTCGATGGACCCGAACAGGGCCCGGTGGATCATCATCGGCTGCTGGCGGGAACCGTCCGACGCGGTGTACGCCAGCTCGAACCGCTTGGGCTGGTTGAAGTCCAGCTGAATGGTCGACATCTGCCACGACCGGCCCAGCGCGTCCTTGGCCTGCACGGAGATCTTCGGACCGTAGAACGCCGCACCGCCCGGGTCGGGCACCAGGTCCAGACCGGAGTCCTCGGCGGCCTGCCGCAACGTCTCGGTGGCCTCCGCCCACTCCTCGTCGGCGCCGATGAACTTGTCCGAATCACCCCTGGTGGACAGTTCCAGGTAGAAGTCGGACAGGCCGTAGTCGCGCAGCAGGTCCAGCACGAAGGCCAGCAGCGAGCGCAGTTCGCCCGGCATCTGCTCCTTCGTGCAGTAGATGTGCGAGTCGTCCATGGTCAGGCCGCGGACCCGGGTCAACCCGTGCACCACGCCGGACTTCTCGTACCGGTACACCGTGCCGAACTCGAACAGCCGCAACGGCAGTTCGCGGTAGGACCGCCCGCGTGACCGGAAGATCAGGTTGTGCATCGGGCAGTTCATGGCCTTGAGGTAGTAGTCCTCGCCCTCGAAGGACACCGGCGGGAACATGGTGTCCTTGTAGTAGGGCAGGTGCCCCGAGGTGTGGAACAGCCCCTCCTTGCTGATGTGCGGGGTGTTCACGAACTCGTAGTTCGCTTCCTCGTGGCGGCGCCGCGAGTAGTTCTCCATCTCCCGCCGGATGATGCCGCCCTTGGGGTGGAACACGGCAAGGCCGGAGCCGATCTCCTCGGGGAAGCTGAACAGGTCCAGCTCGGCGCCCAGCTTGCGGTGGTCGCGCCGCTCGGCCTCGGCCAGCAGCTCCAGGTGCGCGTCCTGCGCCTCCTGCGACTCCCATGCGGTGCCGTAGATGCGCTGCAACATCGGGTTGTGCTCGTCGCCCCGCCAGTACGCCGCCGCGGTGCGCATCAGCTTGAAGGCCGGGATGCGTGTCGTGTCGGGCACGTGCGGCCCGCGGCACA
>DASUJK010000108.1:0-10780 GCA_036279295.1 Pseudonocardiaceae bacterium
AAGTCATTACGTCCGTGACACCGTCTGGCATGAAGACGCGCAACATATCAACAACGGAACTGCGCCACACGTCAAAGCAACGCTCACCAACGCTGCCAACAGTCTGCTCCGACTCCACGGCTATACTGATATCAAACGAACAACTGAGTGGATCAGTCGTAACCCGCTACGAGCACTCTCCCTGCTCGTCACCCAACGTGACTAGCGACTACTGGTGATGATCTTGTCGCTGCCCTGGGTGAAACCGTGACTCAGATCGCGCTTTGGCGATACCATGAAGGGATCGGATACGCGACGATCGCGGAGCGACTGAATCGGGACATCACGAAGTTTCCACCGCCGACTCCGCCCGGTAAGAATCGCTCACGTGGCGCGTGGAGCAAAACCAGTGTGTACGAGATTCTGCGGAACCCGAAGTACACCGGATATCAGGTTTTCAATCGTCGGGCGACCCATTCACGCGGCGGCAAGGTGAACGATCCTGCGAAATGGGTGTGGTCGACGGAACCCGCGCATGAACCGCTCATCCCGAAGTGGATGTATGACGAACTGAACGCGGCCCGGCAGGCTCGGCGAGGTTCGCGCGATGACAACGAGCCGAACAAGAACCCGGCAACACAACGCACCTACTTGTTGCGCGGGATGTTGTTCTGCTCGTGCGGGCGGCGCATGAACGGCAACTTCCGGCACAACGCCGCGTATTACACCTGCTGGCCCAAGGGCAACAACCGTGGGCGGCCGGACAAGTACGACGGGCACGCCACGGCCGTGTACGTCCGCGAGGATGCCCTGCTCGACGCCCTGTCGCACTTCTTCGCTGACCGGGTGTTCGGGCGCGATCGGCGAGCGATCCTCGACGCTGATCTGTCGACCGTGGACGATCGCGCTGAGCAGGAGAGGGACGCTGAACGGCAGCGGCTCCAACGGTCGCTCGCCGACATCGTCCGGCGACAGAACTCGATCATGCGGCAGGCGCAGGACAGCGATCCGGACGATCCGTTCACGCGGGCGTTGCGTGGCACGTACAACAACCTGGATGCCGAACGGGCCGCTACACACACCGCGATCGGCACACTCGACGCAGCGGCGGACGTAGAACCGGCACGGCCGACGGCCGTTGACGCGGCGCTTCTGGACTCACTGCCGTATCTGGCGGCCAACCTCACGGCGGCGCCTGAACCGCTGCTACGGCGTCTGTTCGAGGTAACCAAGTTGAGCCTGCGGCTGGACTTCGACGGGGACCACGTGTTGATCGGGATCGTGCTGCCGGCAGACGACCTGCCGACGATCATCACGACCGTTGAGCAGGTAGGTGAAGCGATCGGCGAAATGCCTGATCAGGATGCATCCGCTGCTTGTGCGGATGCTGTACGCGCCCCCGGTAGGATTCGAACCTACGCTCCCGCCTCCGGAGGGCGGTGTGCGCACGCTTGTGACCGTGCCGCTGACCTGCGTGTTTGCGTGAAATGAGTAGCCACTGAGGTTAGTGTTGGGCACGCATAGGGCGTAGGGGCTGCGTGGCAGAGCAACGCCAGCACGCGAGCCCAGGAACGACCTTCAGTCGCCATGCATTCGAGAGTCATAGTGGAGGCCACCGTCCAAATCCACTGCGTCTTCCGGCGCTCGAAGTGGCGCGACACCGAGATTGCGCAGCAGCATCGAGGCACCGGTGATCCGCTCGGATGTGCTGCCATGACTCCTGTCGGGTGACAGCCCGTGCTGGACTAGAACTTCGATCACGTCATCTACCAGCTTGTAGGGGTCGTAGCCTTGGCCGCTGGAGTACGGGTCGTGGTTTTGACGTTGGTCCGACATGACTTCCTTCCTAGCTGGTCCAGGTCAACCCGGTGATGCGCTCGTAGACCTCGGTGTATCGCTCCCGCGTAGCTTGCACGATGCCGTCAGGGATCGCGGGACCCGGCGGGGTCTTGTCCCACCCCGTGCTCACGGACCAGTCTCGAACGAACTGCTTGTCGAACGCGTGCTGTGGTCCCCCTGGCTGCCACTCGTCTGCCGGCCAGAAGCGCGACGAGTCCGAGGTCAGCACCTCGTCGCCCAAGGTCAGCACGCCGTCTGCGTCCCAGCCGAACTCGAACTTGGTGTCGGCGACGATGATCCCTGCCTCCGCCGTGCGTTCCGCCCCCCGCTTGTAGATCGCCGTCGTCAAGTCACGGAGTAGGACAGCGGTTTCCTGACCTACTCCGTTTGCCACGTCATCAAAGGTGATGAACTCATCGTGTCCAGTGTCGGAGAACTTGGTGGTGGGTGTGAAAATCGGCTCCGGGAGCCGACTTCCTTCGACCAAGCCAGGAGGCAATGAAACACCTGAAACCGTCCCTGTGGCCTGGTACTCGCGCAACCCAAGACCGGCTAGATAACCGCGGGCGATGCACTCCACGGGAACCATCTTTAGCTGCTTGCAGCGGATCGCCCTGCGGCCGAACTCTATGGGTACATCGGTGGCCGAGATCAAATGATTCGGAACAACCTCACTCAGATTGTCGAACCACCAGACCGAGAGTTGTGTCAACAACGCGCCCTTGTCGGGGATTGGCGTAGGCAGGGAAACGTCGTAAACTGAGACTCGATCCGAGGCCACCAGTAGCAGGTCTCCGTTGTCTTCGTACAGGTCACGTACCTTGCCTTCGTGAATGTGCTTCATTCCCCGTCCTCAACGGCGTAGTGGTAGTACACCCAGTGCCCGGGCAGAGCAGTCGATTCTCCATACTCGATGACGGCGCCGTTGGCGTCTTCGTACCGATTTCTACTGAGTAGCACTGCCGATCCAAGCGGGATTCCCAGCTCCGCCGAATCATCCTCGCTAGCAAAGCCGGCAGCATGTTGTACATCGGTCTCGACGTGTGATCGTCCGGTGACTTCCTCCACGTACTTCGCAGTCCCTTGCTGAATCCGCTCGATGGTCAGCAGCAGGGGAGCCTGGGACGCGAGTGCGCCATCGAACCACGAGATAGATGTGGACACCGGAGTGTCATCCGACGTGTACGTCGTGCGCTGGCGTCGAATCGCTGGCTCGCCGTGCTCGATTCCCAGTGCATCCGCGACCAGCGCCGGTGCGGAGGCCAACTCTGATCTGCGAATCTTCGCGTAGTGGCCAGGTGGGTAGATCTTGCCCGTACGTTGCATGGCGATACTGCGATCTTGTGCGGAGTGGTGCAGCGAACCTCTGACCTGCACAACCGTGCCCTTGCCACGCTCCGTGCGAGTCAGACCTTCCGACCGCAGCGTGCCCAGGACCTTGGCGGCAGTCGCCATTGCGACGTTCCAGTCTCTCGTGATCTGTCTCGCAGACGGAACAGGGTCGCCGTCCGCGAGGTCCCCGCGGACGATCCGGTCGCGCAGCTGGCGAGCGATCTGAAGGTACGGCGGTTCCGGTCGTTCGATCTCTGGCACGCGCTCACTCCTCATGGGGCGTTGACCGTGTTCTAGCACACCGGGCGAAAGGCCAGTTCAGGGAGGGTCTCTGGTAACTGTACTAGAGCGCATACTTGACAGTGCTCTAGAACACTCGTAGCTTCATGAACCACACGCCCACTGACGAACACAGGAGGACCGAGCATCGTGAAGGTTGTCCGAACGAGTCGGCAGATCGCTGAGCGGTTCGCCTCGGAGATCGCTGCTGACGACCCCCTGGGATTCAGCCCGGATGGGTTCGATCCCCTTTCGGCCACGATCTTGATCCGCTCCGTGGCTGCTGAACAACGCCGAAACCGGGCTGCCGAACCGACCGCCTGGATGTCGATGACGCCATTGGAACGGGCAGAGATCCGGCCGCCGTCGCGCCAAACTGCTACTGGAGTGCTGCGCCTCATTCGTGGTTCTGTCGACGTGCCGGTGCACGAGTCCAGAGACGGCGAGGCTGCGTGATGGCCCGCCAGTTTCCGTGGGTGCTGGCCGACGTGGCCTGGTCCGACAGCCAGCAGTTCGTCCGTGGCCACCAGAACGGTTTGCCGCTGGTGTCCTGGGGCATCGCGCCGCGGGAGAAGCTGGCCACCTACCGACAGCTGCGGGCTGCGGGTCTGCGGCCCGGTGGGCACGGACCAGTGGCGCTGCTGTACTTCCGCCATCACTCGTCCAAGACGTTCACCCTGGCCAACCTGTACCTGATCGCCGACGCCCAACCGGTGCGGCCGATGACGCCGGCCAAGTGGGCCAGCATCCAAGCCGCGCTGGCAGCCCGGCGGGTGTGCCCTGAGTGCGGTGAGGACGGCGGCGACTACATCCGCCCGTCCGCGGGCATGTGCGAAGCCTGCCAGTACTCCAATGGCGAGTGGGACCTCTCTGATGTCCGGCACGACTACGTGATCGGTGAACCGACTCTGTCTGCCGGCGCGCTGGCCGCGGTGCACGACGTGCCGACGTTGTCCGAGATCACCGCGCTGGACCAGGCCCGCCCCGCGGCTGACGCATCGGTGATGGAGTTGGCGGCCTGGTACGACCGCAAGGCCACGGTCTTGGACCGGCTCGCTGCCTACACCCGTTCCTCCTGGGGGCATCCGGAGCAGGCCGCAGAGCACGAGGACTACCGCACGTGGGCAGCTGCCGCCCGCCAGCACGCTACCGCGCTGTTGGCGGAGGTGGCGTGATGATTCTCGAACAGACCACGTGCCTGGACCAGGCCGCCGCCGTGCTCGCTGCCGCGGACGCCGACGCCATCCGGGCGGAAGGCCCGCGGATCGATGCCCGGATCGGCACGCTGCTGACGCTGGTGCTGGGCGCGTTGGCCAGCAGTGGCGCGGTGGGTGGTGTTGGTGGGTCGCTGTCGCGGGACCGGCATGCCCACGTGGCGACCGGGCTGCTGGTCGCCGCGGCGGTGGTGATGCTGGCTGGGTTGGTGTTGATCGTGCGGCTAATCCTGCCGCGGTTGACCCGCCAGGCCACGCCGCAGTCCTGGTCGCTGGCCCGGGTCGCGGAGATGGCCGACGCGGCTGCGGTGCGGGCGTACTACCGGGACGCCGCGAGCAACGCCCTGGCCTACCAGGCCGGCCAGGTCCGGTCGCACGCGCTGGCCATCCGGCGGCGGTTGCGCCGGTTCCGGTGCGCGGGCTGGGTGCTGATGGCCGGTGTGGTGCTGGCCGCGGCGGGGTTCCTGGCCCTGGGCTGGGGCTGGTGACCATGCCGCAGCCATGCGCGATCAGCGTCCACGCCCAGCCAACGAATCAGCTACTCGTCCAGAAAGGACAGCACGACATGACGACGACCGTTACGCAGGCCCTGACCAACCTCGACAAGCATCGCATCCTCGCCGACCTGTGGACCGTGCCGGGGCTCGGTGAGCACCTGGCGAACGTCGAGGTCAGTGGCTATGACCGGGCCAGCGCCCAGGTGGCCAGCCGTGGCGACAGGACCCGGGTCGCTGCGCTTCAGGTGGCCGCATCACTTCTGGACGGCGTGACGTTCGAGATCCACGACTACCAGGACTACACGGCCCTGTACGTCCTGGGCGCCTACCGCGGTGTTGCGACGCTGTTCTACGCGGGGTTCCACGAGGAGGAGAGTCGACGGCTACTCACGACCACGCCCGCGGAGCACGTGTTGGCCACCCTCGCCGTGCAGGTACGCGGCCGGATGGAGGACGACATCCAGGGAGGCGGGGCGTGATGCGGACCCGGTCGATTCTGCTGTGGCCCTTCGCCGTCGTGTGGGCTGCGGTGCGGCTGTTGCTCTGGCCCGCAGTGGCGTTGGTGGTCGCCTACTTCCTGGTGCCGCACAACTGGTTCCCCCTGGTGTTGGTGCTTGTCGGCCTGTACGCCGCAGTGGTGCTGCGGCTGTGGCTGCGCACTGTGCACGGTGTTCTCCAGTCCTGGACCCGGGGCACCGTGACCGTGCGCGGCTACACCCCGCGCCGCCGTAATCGGGGCCGGGGCAGGCGGGGCCGGTGAGCGCGCCGACGATCGACCGGCTCGGCCTGGTCCTGGAACTGGCCCGACAACTGGCACGGCGCCCGACGTCCAACGAGGTGCGGGAACTGCTGCGGTGCGGGCGGCCGGCCGCCAACACGCTGCTGGCCGAACTGGACGCTCTTGGCCCGCACCCGGACCGGCAGGCCGGACCGGTGGACCGTGACCGGACCGAGGGCACCGCAGGCGGACCGACCCCGCCCGCGCACCCCTGGGCACCCGCGCCCGACCTGGACCGGGCTACCAGCCCGCAGGCGGACCCGAGTGGACCGCACACGAACAGCGGCACGGCGCAGGTGGCCGTGGTGGGTGCGCTCGGTGACGACCCGGCCCCGTCCCACGGTGCCGACGCGGGCCAGGACACCACCGAGCGGACCGAGGGGTCCGGGCCGGTCCGGTCCTGGCCGGTGATCCTGCTGGCGTTGCCGGCGTTCGTGGCTATCTGGTCGGGTTGGGTCGGCCTGGGTGCTCTGACCGGGTTCGGCCCGGTCCACCCGCTGCCGGGCATCGCGGGCGGGTTCACCCTCAACAGTGCGATCACGTTGCCGGTCGGGGTGGAGACCTACGCCGCCTACGCGCTACGGGTGTGGTTGACGCCGGGCATGTCCGAGCGGGCTCGCCGGTTCGCGCGCACCTCGGCGATCGGTGCGCTGGTGCTGGGTGCGGCCGGGCAGGTGGCCTACCACCTGATGACCGCCGCCCACCTCACCGTCGCCCCGTGGCCGATCACCACCGCAGTGGCCTGCCTGCCCGTCGTGGTCCTCGGGTTCGGTGCGGCCCTGGCCCACCTGCAACACGACCGCTGACGACCCACGCCGCCCCGGCTGCCCCTATCCGTTGTCAATCCTGAAAGGACACTTCCATGGCAAAGCTCGTGTTCGGTGACCCCGATTTCGGCTCCACCAGTCAGTTGCGGGACTACATCAACAACGGTCGGGCGGTCGTACGGCCCCTCTACCACGAACTGCATGTGGCATCCGAGGAACTGATCGCGGTTCTCTCCCACGTCAAGTCGGCCAACCCGCACGCGTTGGGCCTGGACTCCCGGGTGCGGGCCCGGATCGTCGGCGCGCACCTGCGCCGCGCGGGTGAGGCGATGGAGACCGCGAACACCTCGCTGGTCAAGTGCTACATGAGTTTCCGCAAGCACTACACCAATGAGTTGCAGGGCGCCCCGAAGCAGCGGCGCCGCCAGTTCGACTTCGACAACTAACTGACGCCGGTCCGATTCGCGCCGGTCGGTGCGGGTCGCGGAGACCGCCAGACATGCCCTCGATCCGGAAAGGACTCATCATCATGGGACGCAGGACTCACCGCTCCGGTGACCTCGCGGACTCCGCGACCAGCACCGAGTTCGGTTACCGCGTGCCGCAAGGCCACTGGCGTTCCCGGCTGGCCCCCTACGCCGCGGAGTGGGCCGGGTGGCTGGCTACCGGCCCGGCCGCCGAAGGCACCCACCTGTGGCTGGGTTCCTCCGCGACGTTGCCGTGGAGCAGTGTCGCCCTGACCCTGCTCGGCGCGGGCCTGTCAGCGCTGACCTGGCGTGCGGCCAGCACCCGATCGGCGATCACCCGCGCGCACGCCACCGCCACCACCGCCGCCGGGTCGGCGTGGCTGCTGGCCGGCACGATCGTCGGACCGCTGCACCTGGCCCCGGTGTGGGTGCTCGGTGGCGCAGCGTTGTGCCTGTCCTGGAACATCCGCCGCGCGCTGCGCAACTCCGGCGCCGAGGAGAGCGGCGGCAACCTGTTCGAGCAGGTCCGCCTGGCCAAGGTGCGGGCCACGTCGGTGGAAGCAGGCCCGAACAAGGTCACCGCCCGGCTTCAACTGCCCCCGGGTGAGACCACTGTGGAGGATGTACAGAAGGCCGCCGACCGGCTCGCCGGGGCGCTGCGCCTGCACAAGGGCGCGGTGCGCACCACCGGGGACCCCGAGGACCTGTCGCAGGCCACGATGACCGTGGTGCCCGTCGACCTGCTCACCACACCGCAACCCTGGCCCGGACCTTCCGCGCCGGGCGGGTCGATGGCTCAGCCGCTGGTGACCGGCCTGTACGAGGACGCCGAACCGGTCAACCTGTTCCTGCCTGGTGACGTGGCCACCCACCGCAACGCCACCCACCTGGGGGTGATGGGCATGAACGGCAGCGGCAAAACCGTGTTCGGGAAGCTGTCCTGGACTGAGATCCTGACCCGCCGCGACGTGTGCCTGATCGTGCTGGACCCCTCCAAGGGTGAGCAGTCGGTGGGGTTCCTCAGCGGCAAGGCGCATCTGGTGTTGGGGGAGAAGGCGTGCCGGTCGTTCGTGAAGAAGATCCCGGCCGCGATCACCGCCCACGCCACCCAGCTGGGCCGGTGGGGCTATGACCAGTGGACCCCCGAAGTGTTCGCACGCCACGGGTTGCCGCTGGTGGTGGTGTGGATCGAGGAGGCGCCCCGGGTGTTGCAGGACGCGGAGACGCTGACCCGGATCGCGCAGGAAGCCCGCTCGGCCGGTATCCCGCTGGTGCTGTCGTTGCAGAAGGCCACCTACCGGCAGATGTCCACCGACATCCGCTCCCAACTCGGTGCCGTGGCGTGCTTCGGTGTGAAGGAACTGGAAGACGCCGCCTATCTGCTGTCCGAGGACACCATCGACGCCGGTGCCCGCCCGGATCGGTGGCAGAACCGGCGCCCGGGCGCGCTGTATCTGGAAGGCCCGGGGATCGCCGAGGACCGGTTCCCGATCCCGGCCCGCACGTTCACCGCCACCGATGAGCAGCTGCGCGCCGACATCACCGCGTGCGATGCGATCCGGGCCACCCTGCACCCGCTCACCGCGGCAGCGCTGGGCCTGCCCCAGCACCCCGCCGCGCTGGCCGACACCGAGGAGTCCGTTGTGGTCATCACCGACGCCGCACCACCCCGCACCGGCCGGGGCACCCCCGCCGGGCTGGCCGACCTGGACCAGATGCCACTGCCCGAGGACGACGAGACCCTGGCCGAACTGCCCGAGGACCCCGAACCCGAACTGGCCGCCGACCCGGACGCAGAGCTGCCCATCGACCCGGAGCTGGAGTTCCCCGAAGGCCGCCCAACCCGCCGCCAAGCCCTGGCGATGGTGCGCTCGGCGATCGAGGAGTTGGCCGCGGCCGGGCGTAACCCGTTCACGATCCGGGACCTGCCCGACCCCGAACCGACCCTGGGCCGAGGCCGGCAGTGGCTCTCGGGCGAGCTGTCCCGGCTGGCCCGAGAGGGCGTGTTGGAGATCGTCGGCGGGGATGAGAAGGCCACCGTCTACCAGCTGCGCACTCGCGCGAACACGGGCACGAGTACGGACACGGGCACGCGCGGGCGTGACGCTGCGTAGTGCACACACGTAGGTGGGCGCGTGCCTGACGTCAGGTGACGTCAGGAGCCCGTAAACCCCGCTCCACCGCGTGCGCGTGCGCGCGTGCGCGCGGAAACGCCATCTATAACACCGTTCTGAAAGAGGCTGACGACCGTCGGCCTGGTCCCCCACACCCATCAACAGTCACGCACCGTAGTTGTGGTGCGGACGGGAACGAGGAGTGATGTACGTGATCGACGCCCCCACCACCACGGCCGACACGGCCGACACCAGCGAACCGGACACCGACGACGCGACCCGAGCGCAGCACGTCACCGCCCGCCAGCACCGCGCGACCCTGGCCGCCCTGCACACCGCCCGGCAGGAGACCGAGACGCAGATCGGGCGGGCCGACACCAAGGCCACCTCGCTGCTGGGCCTGTTCGGCGCCGCGCTGGCCGGCGCCCTGGCCCTGGCCCACACCGTCACCGGAGCGGGCGGCGTGCTGATAGCCGGGGCGATCGTGTCCTTGACCGGGGCCGTGGTGGCGCTGTTGTTGGTGGTGCGCGCCCGCCCCGGCGGTGAGTACGGCCCGGCCCGGTGGGCACTGTTCCACGCGCACCCGGCCGCACTGGTGGAAGACCTGACCCTGCCCGCGCGACACGACGTGCCCCGCCAAGCCGCCCGGCTGGCCGAGTTGTCCGCGTTGGCCATGGCCAAGTACCGGGCGATCAACGCCGCGGTGGTGCTGCTGCTGGCTGGCCTGGTCCTGCTCAGTCTCGCCGTCCTGCCGTGACGACCTGACACCCGCCCCCCGCTCTCGACAGGTCATGAGGAGACCGCGATGCCCGCCACTGTCCTACTTCAACTGTTGGCCACCTGGTCGAACCGGCGCCAGTTCGTGGCTACCTGCGCCGGCTGCGGCAACCAGATTCCGGCTGGCCAGGTCATGTGCTCCGCCTGCGCCCGCCGCTGACCCCCCGCAATCCGAAGGGACCCCGCATGTCTGCCCAACACTTGCTCGACACGCTGAGCGCGGCCCGACACTCGCTGTATCAGGCCACGCAAGCCGCAGCACCCGCACAAGCCGCAGCAACCGCGATCGACGCGGCCACCCTGGTCTCCCTGGTGGACGAGATCACCCACATCACGATCTCCACCCATCAGCTATGGCACAGCCTGCGCCGCCGCGCCCACCACGCCGCCGACAACGAGCAGCTGCCCGACGCCGTACGGGATGCGCTCACCGAGTTCGGCGAGCGAGCACGCCACACCGCTCGGCAGGCCCACAGCACGGTCAACTCGGCACAACAGGCCCGCTACACCGCACACGTGCTGCGCGATGCGGTGCAGGGACTGAAGAAGTGCCCCCAATGTGGCGAACTGGCGATGCGGGCCGTGCCGACCGACCTGACGGCCCAGCAACGCACCGAGGGGCTGAAGCCCAGCCACGCGCATCACGACCGCACCCAGCTGTGCCCGGTGGTCGGTGACAACGGCTACGAGCCAGCTCAGCCGGTGCCCGCCACGTTCACTCTCTGATCACCACCAGC
>DASUJK010000109.1:0-6886 GCA_036279295.1 Pseudonocardiaceae bacterium
CATCGATCACGCCGTAGGGCAGCGTCTGCGGGCCGAACGGGTACTCGGCCGTGAAGTGGTCGTCCTCGATCCAGCTCATGGGTTCCCCTTGCGTCAGAGCAGGCCGAGTTTTTCCAGGTCGGCGACCGGTTCGGTGAGCGAGCCGGACCCGTAGGACGCGAAGACACCCCGCACCGCGCGGGCGGCGTCGTCGGTCAGCTCGGCCGCCTCGGTGGCAAGGGCCGGGCCGTCCTCGCTGGCCAGGGCCTCCTTCACGTCACCGTCGCCCAGCGCGCGGGCCGTGGCCACCAGCAGGTTCAGGAACCCGTGGTGGGTGAAGCCGGTGTCCGCGTCGGTGTGCCGGACGGCGTTGTGCAGGCCGGACGTGGCCTTGAACGCGGCACCGGAGCCTGCCACCACACCGAGGAAGTCGGCGACGTGGTCCAGGCTGGGGAACGCCTCGTGGGACTGGCCGCCGCAGCGCAGCTTGGGCCAGTAGCCGTGGTCGGTCACCCGCCGCACGCCGGCCAGCCACTCGGTGCCGCCGCGGCGCGGCTCGATGACGCGGATGGCGTCCTCGGGTACGAACTCGTCGACCCGTTCCAGCCAGACCTCGTCCACGTCCGACGGCGCCGGCATCTCCACCATCCGCAGCGCCAGCAGCTCGGTGCGGGACTCGACGATCGACACCGCCTTGGGCAGCCCGCCCAGCCCGGTGTCCACGACCAGCGAGAGGCCGACCGGTGCCGCCGGTTTCGCCTTGATCAACTCGGTGATCAGCTCAGGCAGCCGGGACGCCGTACAGAGGAACAGACCGATCACTCCGGCACGCCGGCCGGCACGTCCTGCGAGGTGGTCGCGGACCGCGTCCGGCATCTTGGCCCCACTCGGTGGGAACAGCGCGGCGTCGTCAACCAGCCGCGCCAGTAGGGGCGGAACACCGAACGGACCTTGCGCACGAAGCTCGACAGCGCTTGACACAGGTGACACGCTAATGGTGTCTGACTGTCGAACAAAACTGTCCGCTTCTCGGACGCCGCCAGCCGCCTGGGGTGACGATGCCTTACTACCGCAGCGTCGGGGAGATACCCCGAAAGCGCCACACACAGTTCCGCGATCCGGACGGCGGGCTCTACGCCGAAGAGCTCATGGGCGTGGAGGGCTTCTCGTCCGACTCGGCCCTGCTCTACCACCGCCACCTGCCCACCGCGATCGTGGACGCGGTGGCGGTGGACGAGTTCGCGCCCAGGGTGACCACGGCCAATCACCCGTTGAAACCGCGGCATTTCCGCACGCAGGAGCTGAAGTGGGAGGCACCGGCAGACGTCGACGCCGTGCGCGGGCGGCGGCTGCTGTTCGGCAACGCGGACGTGGCGATCTGCTTCGCCGTGGCCACCAGTCCGAGCCCGCTGTACCGCAACGCGGCCGGTGACGAGCTGCTCTATGTGCAGGGTGGCGCCGGCACGGTGGAGACCAGCTACGGCGCCCTGCCGGTCGGCGACGGGGACTACGTCGTCATCCCGACGTCGTGCACGTACCGCGTGGTCCCGGCAGGCGACGACCCGCTGCGGCTGCTGGTGCTGGAGGCGGGCGGGCACATCGGGCCGCCGAAGCGGTACCTGGCGGCCAAGGGGCAGTTCCTGGAACACTCGCCGTACTGCGAGCGCGACCAGCGGGGGCCGGTCGAGCCGCTGCTGGCCGACGGCACCGACGTGGACGTGTATGTCCGGCACCGGGCCGGGATCACCCGGTACACCTATGCGAATCACCCGTTCGACGTCGTCGGCTGGGACGGCTGCCTCTACCCGTGGGTGTTCAACATCCGCGACTTCGAGCCGATCACCGGGCGGGTGCACCAGCCGCCGCCGGTGCACCAGACGTTCGAGGGGCCGAACTTCGTGGTGTGCTCGTTCTGCCCGCGCAAGGTCGACTACCACCCGCTGGCCGTGCCGGTGCCGTACAACCACGCCAACGTCGACTCCGACGAGCTGCTGTTCTACGTGGCCGGGAACTACGAGGCACGCAAGGGTTCGGGCATCGGGGTCGGCTCGCTGTCGCTGCACCCGTCCGGGTTCACGCACGGGCCGCAGCCCGGTGCCGTGGAGGCGGCGCTGGGTGTCGACTACTTCGACGAGACCGCGGTCATGGTCGACACGTTCCGCCCGCTGGACCTCGGCGAGGCCGCGTCGGCGTGTGAGGACCCCCGTTACGCCTGGAGCTGGTCAGGGCGCGGACCGGACCTCTGACTTTCACATTGAGCGCATCCAAGTTAGGCTCACCTAACTGGAGGTGCAGTCGTGGGCAAGACAACGCATCAACCGCCCTGTCCCGAACCAGCCGACCGGGCGCGAACCATCGCCACCCGGGGCGGTAGAGCCACCCTGTTGCGGTCCGACAGCGACGATCCGAATCGCACCGAGCCGCACCTGCACCACGTCCACCCGAACGGCGCCGTGACCGTGCTGCTCGTCGACGACCATCCGCTGGTCAGAGATGCCGAACGTACCCGGCTGGCCGCGATGGTGGAACTGGCCGACCGGGCCGCCGTCGCGCTGCGCGAACCGGTGCGCGGGCTGCTGTGGATCACCGGCTGGCTGCGGGTGCTGACCGGCGAGGAATCCCGGCGGGAGGTACTCGCCGTGGCCGAAGCCCGGCCGGACTCGCGGCTGCTGGACGTCGGACACGGTGTGACCGCGCTGCGGCTGAGCCCGGCGTCGCTCGTGCTGGCCGACGGCGACGGCACCAGTTCGCTGCGCCCGGACGAGTTCGGGTCGGCCGAGCCGGACCCGTTCTGCCGGCACGAGGACCACTGGCTGCGGCACCTGGAACTGGCCCACCGGGACGTCGTCGGGATGCTCACCCGGCTACTGCCCGAACAGCTGCGCGGTGGCCACGTGCGGCCGCTCGGCCTGGACCGCTACGGCCTGCGGCTGCGGGTCGAACTGGCCGAGGCCGACCACGACGTGCGGCTGGCGTTCGCCACGCCGGTCGACACACCCGGCGCGCTCGGTGTCGAGCTGCGCCAGATGGTCGGGTGCCCGTTCCTGAACCAGGTCAGCCCATAGCCTCTGCCAGCTCGGGCGGAAACCCGCCGGTGGCCACCGGCCCCCACCGGTCGACCGTGATGCGGATCAGCGACTTTCCCTGCCGCCGCATGGCTTCCCGGTACTCGTCCCAGTTCGGGTGCTCACCGGAGATGGCCCGGAAGTAGTCCACCAGGGGCTCGACCGCGTCCGGCAGGTCGATGACCTCGGCGGTGCCGTCCACCTGCACCCACTTGTCCAGGTCGTCGGACAGCACACACATCGACGCCTGCGGGTTGCGGCGCAGATTGTGGGTCTTGGCGCGCCGCGGGTAGGTGGCGATCACGATCCGGCCCTCGGTGTCCGTGCCGAACGTGACCGGCGACAGCTGCGGGCGGCCGTCGGCCCTGGTGGTGGCCAGGATGCCGAGATGGCGGGGCCGCAGGAACTCGACCAGCTGGTCGCGGTCGACGGTGTCATTGGTGGCGTACTTGGGCATGCCAGGCAGACTAACCGCCTGCTCACCGGCCACGCCTACGATGATCGCGTGGGCAACCGTGTGCGGGCCTGGCTGGTGCCCGAGCAGCCGGCCGGCATTCGGTACGTGACCGATCCCGGCGAGCGCAAGATGGTCCGGGTCGAGCTGGTCATCGTGTTCACGGTGACGCTGGGGCTGTCCGGGGTGCGCAGCCTGATCTCGCTGCTGGACTCGCTGCTGCGGCCGATTCCGCTGAACCAGCAGCACGTGGCGATCAACGTGCCGCGGGCGACGGCCAGTTTCCTGGACTTCCTCGGTCAGCTGGCCAACATCGCGATGCTCACGGCGTGGGGCTGTCTTGGCGTCTACCTGTTGTGGCGGGCCGGATTCCGGCTGGGTGAGGTCGGCCTCATGCGCTTCCGGCCGGGCTCGGACACGCTGTGGGGCATCGGGCTGACCGCGTTGATCGGCATCCCCGGGCTCGGGCTGTACCTGGTGGCCAAGGCGCTGGACCTGAACCTGACCGTGCAGCCGACCACGCTGAACGACACGTGGTGGCGGATTCCGGTACTGGCGCTGGCGGCCGCGGCGAACGCGTGGGCCGAAGAGGCGCTGGTGATCGGCTATCTGATCAGCAGGCTGCGGCAACTGGGCCTGCGGGAGAACTCCTCGGTCCTCTCGGCGGCCGTGCTGCGCGGCTCCTACCACCTGTACCAGGGTTTCGGCGGATTCGTCGGCAACCTGGTGCTGGGCCTGGTCTTCGGCCGGATCTGGCAGCGCACCAACCGGTTGTGGCCGATGGTGGTGGCGCACACATTGATCGACGTCATCTCGTTCGTCGGTTACGCCCTGTTGGTGAACCACCTCTCGGTCCTGCGCTGACTACTGTTGACCCTCGTGATCGAGCAAACGGCCGTCCACCGGGTCGACAGCGAGGTGGGTCCGCTCCGCACCGTCCTGCTGCACCGGCCGGGTCCGGAGCTGAAGCGGCTCACGCCGCGCAACAACGACCAGCTGCTGTTCGACGGCATCCCCTGGGTGGACCGCGCGCAGGCCGAGCACGACGCCTTCGCAGCGCTGCTGGCCGGGCGTGGTGTCGAGGTGCTGCTGCTGGGTGACCTGCTGGTCGAGGCGCTGCGCGACGACCGGGCGCACGCGGCCGGGGTGCGGGTCGCGGTGGACGAACTGCGGCTGGGCATGCATCTCGCGGACGGGCTGCGCTCCTACCTGTCCGGCGTCTCCCCGGAAGCCCTGGCGCTGGTGCTGCGGGCCGGAATGACGTTCGAGGAACTGCCGATCGCCGAGGGCGCATCCCTGGTCCGGCGGATGCACCAGCCCTACGACTTCGCCGTGGACCCGCTGCCCAACCTGCTGTTCACGCGGGACTCGTCGGTGTGGATCGGCGACCGGGTCGCGGTGTCGTCGCTGATCATGCCGGCCCGGCAGCGGGAATCGGCGATCACCGACCTGATCTACGCCTACCACCCGCGCTTCCGCACCACCGCCCGCGCGTACGGGGCGCATTCGGCGCCGGTGGAGGGCGGCGACGTGCTGGCCCTGGCGCCCGGTGTGCTCGCGGTCGGCGTCGGCGAGCGGACATCGCCGGCCGGGGCGGAGGCACTGGCCCGGTCGGCGTTCGCGGACGGCCTGGCGCACACCGTGCTCGCGGTGCCGATCGCGCAGCAGCGGGCCACGATGCACCTGGACACCGTGTGCACGATGGTGGACCAGGACGCCTTCGTGATGTACCCGGCGATCCGCGACTCGCTGTCCGCGTACCCGCTGCGGCCGGACGCCGACGGCATCGGGGTCCGCGTGGACGGCCCGGAACCGTTCCTGACGGCGGCGGCCAAGGCGATGAGCATGGACCGGCTGCGGGTGATCGACACCGGGCTGGACCCGGTCACCGCGGAACGCGAGCAGTGGGACGACGGCAACAACACGCTGGCCGTCGCGCCGGGCGTGGTGGTGGCCTACGAGCGCAACGTGGAGACCAACGCCCGGCTGGAGGCCGCCGGCATCGAGGTGCTGCGGATCTCCGGGTCGGAACTGGGTTCCGGGCGGGGCGGTCCCCGGTGCATGTCGTGCCCGGTGCACCGGGAACCCCTGAACTCTTAAAGCCGGTTCGGCCGGCCTCGTCCACCAACGCCGGCCGAACCGGGGGTCCGGTCACCTGGTCCGCCCCGACCAGGCAACCGGGGTCGGGTTACCGCGCCAGCCTGGGCAGCAGCGCGGAGGCCACGGTGATCAGCACGGCAGCGGCCACGATCAGCACCCCGAAGTCCAGCCCGAGATCGGCCGGGGTGCCGATCAGCAGCCCGCGCAACGCGTCCACCTCGTAGCCGAGCGGGTTGACCTTGTTGATCACCTGGAGCCAGCCGGGCATCAGGCTCACCGGGTAGAGCGCGTTCGAGCCGAAGAACAGCGGCATCGTGATGGCCTGGCCGATGCCCATCAGCCGGTCCCGCGACAGCACCAGGCCCGCGATCGTGATGGACAGGCAGCAGAAGAACGCCGACCCGAGGATCACCACGACACACATGGCGATCAGCTTCAGCGGATTCGCGGTCAGGCCGACACCGAGGATCGCCGCCATGATCAGCACCACCAGCGCCTGCACCAGGGCGCGCACCCCGGCCGCGAACGCCTTGCCGGTGACCAGCGCGATCCTCGGCGTCGGCGTGACGAGCAGCTTCGCCAGCACACCCGCGTCGCGCTCCCAGATGATCTGGATGCCGTAGAAGATCGCGATGAACAGCGCGGACTGGGCCAGGATGCCCGGCGCCAGATAGTCCAGGTACGGCACGTTCCCGGTCGGGATGGCATGCAGGCGGGTGAACGTCTCGCCGAAGATCAGCAGCCAGAGCAGCGGCTGGATGGCCCTGGTGACCAGTTCCGTCCGGTCGTGGCGCAGCTTCTGGATCTCCACCAGGCACATCGAGCCCATCCTGGACAGGACGAGGCCCAGGATGCCCAGCCGGTGCGGGTTGGCCAGGTCAGCCGAGCCGGCCAGCGGTACGTCGAGCGGAGCGGACATTGCGCATCCTTTCCCCAGATTCGACGCCGGCACCGAGGGCGTCCCCGGTGGTGGCCACGAACACGTCGTCCAGCGTGGCGTTCTCGCCGACCATGGCCTTCAGTTCGGCAGGCGTGCCCTGCGCCCGGATCTGGCCCCGGTGCATCAGGGCGATCCGGTCGCACTGCTGGTCGGCCTCATCCATGTAGTGCGTGGTGACCAGCACGGTCATGCCGGTGGCCTTGCGTACCTCGTCGATCCGCTCCCACACGCTGGCCCGGCCGATCGGGTCCAGCCCGATGGTCGGCTCGTCCAGCACCAGCAGGCGGGGCGCGCTGACCAGTGCCTGGGCCAGTTCCAGCCGGCGGATCATGCCGCCCGAGTAGGTGC
>DASUJK010000110.1:0-2349 GCA_036279295.1 Pseudonocardiaceae bacterium
GCGCGCAACCGTGCAACGTCGCGTCGAACTTATGCTCGGGGCTCAGCTCGCCCACCTTCTTGCCGACGTTGTGGCCGCGGAAGAAACACGTCACGTACTGCTCATTGACCAGTTCACCGCCCTCGGTGCGGCAATCCAGGTAGATCGCCGCGCGGGTGCCCTTCTCCAGCCCCTCATAACCGATCATCTTGGCGCGAGACACCAGCCTGTCGCCCGGCCGGATCGGCCGGTGAAAGTGAAAGTCCTGCTCGCCGTGTACGACTCGCGGGATCAACTCGAGCGGGGCAACCTCGACGGCGGGGGTGAGCAGCGACTCGAACACCGGCACGATCGCGAACACCGGCGGCGCGACGTCACCGGCCAGGTGCGCCGCGATCGGGTCGTTGGTCGCCTTCGCATAGTCGACGATCCGCTCCCGGGTGACCTCGAAGTGGTCGTCGTCAGTCCATTTGTTCAATCCGGCATCGTCGAAGGCCAGATCCTCGCCTGACATAATCAGGCCGTCGTCGACGCCAGCGCCTCGAGCTGCGCGAGTGTCTTGTCGAGCTGCTTGGCGCCGTCCTTCTCGACCGCCTTGCCCAGCGCGCCCTTGATCACGGCGCCCTCGAAGTCGCCGGCGACGCTGAACTGCGCGCCGTCACCGGACGGGGTCACCGAGAAGGCGAACTGGCATTTCACTCCCGCCATGCCTGCTCCGGACATGACCAGGCTGGTCGGCGCGTCGACCTTCTCGACCTTCCACTCGATCTTGTTGGCCATCCCGAGCATCACGATCTTGGCGACGAGGGTCGCGCCGTCGGTGAGCGTGGCAGGCGGCTCCTCCATCCAGCGGTCGTGGATGGTAAACCACTTGTCCCAGGTCGACGGATCAGAGACGGTGCCCCACAACGCCTCCGGCGTGACCGACAGTTGCTTGGTGGCTTCGATGTGTCCCACGTTCGTACCTCCTTATCCCGGTGTAGTTCAGCGCTCGGCGCGCTGGTAGGCGGTGACGACGGCAGCGCCGCCGAGCCCGATGTTGTGTTGCAGCGCGGCGGTGACACCGTCGACCTGGCGCTTGTCGGCGGTGCCGCGCAGCTGCCAGGTCAGCTCGGAACACTGCGCCAATCCGGTCGCGCCCAGCGGGTGCCCCTTGGAGATCAGCCCGCCGGACGGGTTGACCACCCAGCGGCCGCCGTAGGTGGTGTCACCGTTGTCGATCAGCTTGGGCGCCTCGCCCGGGCCGCACAGTCCGAGCGCCTCGTAGAGCAGCAGCTCGTTGGCCGAGAAGCAGTCGTGCAACTCGATGACCTGGAAGTCTTCCGGGCCGAGACCGGACTGCTGGTAGACGCGTTGCGCGGCCTGCACATTCATGTCGTAGCCGATGAGGCCCTTGCAGGTGCCGTCGAAGGTGGACGCGAAGTCGGTGGTCATCGCCTGCCCGACGATCTCCACCGCCTGACCGGCCAGTCCGTGCTTGTCGACGAACTCTTCGGACGCCAGGACCGCCGCGCCCGATCCGTCCGAGGTCGGCGAGCACTGCAGTTTGGTGAGCGGGTCGTAGATCATCCGGGCCGCCAGGATGTCCTCCAGCGAGTACTCCTCCTGGAACTGCGCGTACGGGTTGTTCACCGAGTGCTTGTGGTTCTTGAACCCGATCTTGGCGAAATGCTCTGCGGTGGAACCGTATTGCTTCATGTGCTCGCGACCGGCGGCGCCGAACATCCACGGTGCCGGCGGGAACAGCACCTCCGATATCTCCGCCAGCGCCAGGATGTGCTTGTCCATCGGCTGAGCGCGATCGTCGTAGGAGGCCTCCAATGAGCCCGGCTTCATCTTCTCGAAGCCCAGCGCGATCGTGCAGTCGGCCAGCCCGCCGCGGACCGCCTGCGCGGCAAGGTAGAGCGCGGTGGAGCCGGTCGAACAGTTGTTGTTGACGTTCACGATCGGGATACCGGTCATACCCAGCTCATAAAGAGCCCGTTGCCCGGATGTCGACTCGCCGTAGACGTAGCCGACATAGCCCTGCTCAACCTGGCGGTAGTCGATGCCGGCATCGGCCAGTGCCTTGGTTCCCGACTCCCGCGCCATGTCCGGGTAGTCCCACGCCGATCCATCGTCACCCCGCCGGCGGCCCGGTTTCTCGAACTTCGTCATGCCGACACCGATCACGTGGACCCTGTTTGTCATTCGCACTCCTTTCAGAGACGGCTGGCCGATCATAACGTCACCACAGACATACATTCCAGATTGCATCTTGTGGAGCCACGCAGGCTGACGCAAAATCACTGATCCTTGGGGTCATTGATTCCCCACAACATACATGACTGACTGTATCTTGACTAGCCGCCAGGAAAAGCTCAGGATGTA
>DASUJK010000111.1:0-18449 GCA_036279295.1 Pseudonocardiaceae bacterium
GGAGCGCAGCGGCGGACACTTCGACCTGCCCAAAGGCACCATCTACCCCGCCCTGCACCGGTTGGAACAAGCCGGGTTGATCCGGGCGAGCTGGACCGAGCACACCGGTCGACGCCGCCGGACCTATGAACTCACCTCGGCCGGACGTCGCAGGCTGGGTAGCGAACGCACTGCCTGGCAGGAGTTCGCGAGCGCCGTCAGCGCTCTGCTGGCCGCACCGGAGACACCGGCGTGGACGACCTGATCCGCACCTATCTGTCCGAACTGGACACCGCACTCGCGGTCGTGCCGGGATCCGGACTTGTCCGCGCGGCGGTCGTGACCGAGATCGGCGACGGTCTCGCCGACGCCGTCGCCGACCGGATCGACCTCGGCGATCCACCACACCTCGCGGCCCGCCGTGCGGTCGAGGAGTTCGGCAGCGCCACATCGTTGGCCGCCGGCTTCCTGCCGATCCTGGCCACCGCACACGTGCACCGCCGCGCGCTGACGCTGCTGCGGACGGGACCACCGGTCGGGGCACTCTGGCTCGTGGCCGTATTCGCGGGCCACGCCTACCGATCGCCGATCGTCACCGTCGCGGGAATCACGGTCGCCGCAGTGCTGCTGCCGTGCGGTGTCTTCGCAGCGCTGGCCGCGAGGCGTGGCAGTCGTTGGTGGAACCTCTCGCCGTTCCGAACAGCCGAGGCCGCACGAATCGCTACAAGCATGGCCATTCTCGTGGACCTGGTCATGCTCGTCGCGCTGGTCCTGTCGGCCAGGGCCGAGGGCACACCCGCCGTAGTGGCCGCACTGGCGAGCGCGACCCGAATCGGCCTCGCCACCCGAAGCATGACCGGGCTGCGGCGTAGCCGCGACCTGCTCATCTGATCTCACCGCCGCCCGTTCCATCCGGCCGATGGTGATGGCCGGGTCGGCGAAGCTGGTTGAGCTGGTGAACCAGTACGCTGCCCCGATACGGGCCACCGTCGGCGCCCGGCCGGCCCGCCCAGACCGGGCGAGAGGAAATCACCAGAGTCAGCCCGACCGTGGCGACCACTTCGGACAGACCATGCGCGACAGTGGACCGATGGTTTTCCGGTCCCTGGGCCGCCGATATCGGCCTAGCCGCCCACCTCGACGATCACCGGATTTGTGCCCGAGTCCTGGCCGGCCGCGGTCGTGCTGAACACGTCCAGTTCGTCCGGGCCGGTGATGGTCGGGGTGACCGTGACGGTCGCAGTGCCGTCCGCGCCGACCGGGATCGTGAACGTGCCGATCTCCCAGGCGTAGGTGAAGGTGGTCGAGCCGGGCAGCAGCGCGTGGAAGGTCAACTGGAGCGGCTGGCCGATCGTCGCGGTCGCCGGCTGATCGACCGTCGGCGCACCCGGGTCGACATCCAGCAGGGCTTCGGCCGGCCCG
Source organism: Pseudonocardiaceae bacterium (assembly GCA_036279295.1). Lineage (GTDB taxonomy): Bacteria > Actinomycetota > Actinomycetes > Mycobacteriales > Pseudonocardiaceae > DATEPR01. Next base: position 1,402 of record DASUJK010000111.1, read on the forward strand.
CTGAGCTTGCCATTGGCCAGCAGCGCCTGTACATCCAGAGGGGCCGCTACGAAGAACGGGTCGGTCGGGGTGACCGTCACCGTGGCCGAGCCGGCCGGGTCCGCGGGCACCGTGGTGTCCGGTTCGCCGTCCAGCCGGTAGGTGAAGCTTTGCGTGCCCGGCGAATCGATGAACGTACACTGCCTCGGCTGGCCGATGAACGCCGTCTCGGGCGTGCACGCGATGGTCGGCGCGTTGCTCTTGACGAAGAACTGGTAGGTCGTGATCGGACCCACGTTGCCCGCCCGGTCGACGCCAGCCACCGAGATGGAGTTCGGACCGAAGAACCGCGGGGTGATCACGGTCGTCGCCGTGCCGCCCGGCCGGTCGGCCGGGATGACCGGTGGCGGCACCGAGAAGGGACTGTCGGTGAAGCCGATGATGTCCGGGTCGCCGTTGCCGGAGAAGCTGAACGTGCCGGGCACATCCGGGCCGCCGGAGGGCACACCGGGCGGGTAGTCGGTGGACGTGACGGTCGGTGCCGTCGCGGGTGGCGTGAAGTCGGTGGTGAACTCGCACACGTCGCTGAAGGGACCGTCGACTTGTTGCGGCTGCTCCTGCGGGCTCGACGCGCCGGTGGCCCGGTCGACGCCGCGTACCCGCCAGGCGTACGTGGTCGCGTCGGCCAACGCCGATCGCGGGATCGTCGCCCGGGACACGCCACCGCTCGGGCCGAACGGTACGAGAATGTCGGTGCGCTGGCCCGGCTGCGCGACCGGCCACCACTGGAAGCCGGCATCCACCGACGTGTCGTCCGGGTCGGTGATGGTGGCCGCGATGGTCTGGTCCTCGCTCGGCACGAACAGCGGTTGGCTGCCGCAGGGCGTCCCATTCGTCGTCAGGCCGGTCGGCTTGGTCGGCAGAATGTTGTACACGACCCGCAGGCTCGCAGCCGGGTCGAAGACCAGGCCGTGGGCCGGCAGAGCCTGGTCATTCGGTGTCAGCCGCACCACGAACGTGGCCTTGCTCTGGCCCGCGGCCAGCGCCGCCCGCACCGCGTCCCCCGCGTCCCAGGCGACCGGGACCGAGTCAGGGCAGCCGAACATCTGACCGGGTCCGGTCAACTCGACCCGTTCCGCCGGCTGCGTCGCCCAGGTCGGTCTGGTCGCGGTGCGGGTCAGCCAGGCCTGTGGCGTCGTGCTGACCGAGCAGTCGGTGACCGCGGTTTCGGACACCAGGAAGGTGGCGGTGAGCAGTTCGTGTCCGAGCATTGGGGACAGATCGAATGTGAAGTAGGCCTTGGTCATGTGGCGCCTGCCCAGCGCGTCCACATGGGTGCCGACCGGCGCCTCGATCGGGTTGACCTGGCTGACGGTCGGCGTCGCCGAGTCCGCCACCGCCGACGACGTGGCGATCGGAGTCGACCGCGTGACCGCCGCAGCGGGCTGTGCCGCCACGGCCACGACGCCGCTGAGGCTCAGTCCTGAACACGCCACGACGGCGGCCGCACGACATAGCCTGCCATGTAATGAGCCCATCCTGACCCGTCCCCCATCTCGGTCAGCCGCACCGCGCCATCGCGGTCGCCTACGATGTCTCCACAGCTGACTCGGACGTTACGTCCGAGGATGGAATTGCACCGACCAGTGGTCCCGGTTCCATCGAACGGTGGTCCGCATCGCTGGTCCGGTGTTGATATCGGTGAACCCGCCGAAGCCGCCGTGCGGTGAAGTAGGCAGCCAGCGAGTCGCCTACTTCACTCTCTTGCCGAGACCGGTCCACTCGAACCCGGTCCGACGCAGGATGTCGGCGTCCAACAGGTTGCGTAGATCCACCACGATCGGGCGACTGACCACGGTGGCGAGCTTCGCCCAGTCGAGGGTGCGGAACTCGGGCCACTCGGTCAGCACCACCACGGCCTCGGCATCCTTCGCTGCCAGGTACGGGTCGTCCACCACAGTGAGCGCGTCGAGTTCCGGCCGGTCACCGGCGCCCTCGGTGAGGGCGGGGTCGTAGCCGATCAGGTCCGCGCCCGCCTGCCGCAGCAGCGCGGACACCGCCAGCGCGGGCGAGTCGCGCAGGTCGTCGGTGCCGGCCTTGAAGCTCAGGCCCAGCACGGCCAGCCGGACATGCGACAGCGACCCGCCGCGTTGCCCGGTCACCGCGATCCGGACCTTCTCGATCATCCGCTGCCGCTGCCGAGTGTTCGTCTCGATCGTGGCCCGCAACAGCCGGAACTCGTAGTCGGCGAAGTCGGCCATCTGGAGCATCGCCTCCGTGTCCTTGGGCAGGCACGAGCCGCCCCAGCCGGGACCGGGCGACATCGAGGACTGGCCGATCCGCCGGTCGTAGCCCATGCCTTCGGTGACGTCCGAGATGTCGGCGCCCAGCCGCTCGCACAGCTCGGCGATCGAGTTGATGTAGGACAGCTTCATCGCCAGGAAGCAGTTCGCCGCGTACTTCACCAACTCGGCGCTGGGCGCGTCGGTCAGCACCGTCGGGGCACCCAGCCGGGCGTAGAGCGAGGCCACCCGCTGGGCCGCGTCCTGCGACTGCGAGCCCACCACGATCCGGTCCGGGTGCAGGAAGTCGTGCACCGCGGCACCCTCGCGCAGGAACTCCGGGTTGCTCACCACGGCCACGTCCGGCCTGTTGAGCAGTTCGGCGGTGCGTTCCGCCGTGCCGACCGGCACGGTCGACTTGTTCACCACCACGCTATGCGGGACGAGCAGGTCGTGCACCTCGTCGACCACGGACTCGATGGCGGACAAGTCGGCCATGCCGCCGACACCCATCGGTGTCGGCAGGCACAGGAACGCGACCTCGGCGCCGCCGTCCAGCTCTGTGATCGCGGTCCGCGCGCCCACCACGAACGAGAGCCGGCCGGCGGCCAGGCCCTCGGCGACCAGCTCGGGCAGCCCCGGCTCCATGATGTCGACGCAGCCCTTGCGCAGCCGTTCGACCTTCTCCTCGTCCACATCGGCGCACACCACGTGGTGACCGAGTGACGCCAGGCACGCTCCCGTGGTGAGGCCCACGTAGCCCGTGCCGATCACCGCGATGCGGCGCGCGAACATGGCTTCACCTCGTCCAACCTGTTCTTTCGACGGCATCGGCCCCGGTACCCGGCGCTGGAGTCGTCGCTGTGGGCCCCGCGGGTGCCGATCGTGCGGCGGGAGCGGCGCCAGCCAGCGCGCGCATCGGAGTGGGGGACGCCATGGGGTGGTGCGCGACGAGCGCCAGGAACGCACCGGCGGCGGCGCGTTCGTCAGCGTCCATGACGGCGTGGTGGAACATCACTCCCACCGGGCGTTCCTCGCGAATCGTGGCCGCCACCAGGTCTCCGAACTCGGCCCGGCTCAGGCGAACTTGCTTGTGATGGGCGAACCAGTCGATGTTGATCGGCAGCTCGACGAGCCCGGGGACGGCCAAGGGAGCGGCCCGCGCCTCACGTGACAGGACCGCGAACCCCAGCTCCGTGAGGCATTGACCCGTCTCCTGCGTACACCGGTTCCAGGGTGGGGTGAAGATCGGCTCGATCGAGGGGCCGAGCAGATCCGTCAGGCGCCTGCGTCCTTCGGCGATGTCGCGTTGTTGCAGCGGCATTGGCCTGGAGGGACCGAACTCGTGCTTGCGACCGACCGGCTCGTGATTGACGTGAGCGAAGCCGTGCTGATGGAACCTGAGCGCGCCGGGAGAGCACCCGGCTCTGGCATGCAGGCCGTGCGCCAGGCTTTCGGTGAGCTCGGTGGGTATGACCGCGAGGTCTGCCGGCAGGGCGTGCTCGGCGAACAGATCGAGCAACGGCCATAACCGGTCACTGCCCCATCCGGCATCGTCGTCGCGGAAGAAGACGTCGACGGGCCGATGGAGTCCGTCCAGCACCTGTTGGATCGGATCGAGCCAGGTTCGCGTCGGGCCAGTGTGCACTTCTAGCTCGCTCTCATACCGAAACGCGCGGCGTGCAGTTCGTCCAGGATCCGGACCGTGTTGGTTCCTCCGCACAGGTCGAACCGCGGATGGCGGGGTCGGAAGCGGAGCAGTGCCCGGATCTCCTCGGCCAGCCTTCGTGGTTCCAGGTCGGCGGGATCCAGGACGCGGACGGCGCCAAGTCGCTCCAGCCGATGTGCACGCGTGGTCTGCTCGTCCTCGCCGTTCTCGGCGTACGGCACGATGAGGGCTGGGACGCGGGCTCGAAGGATGTCGAGGGCCGTGTTGTAGCCGCACTGGCTGAGCGAGGCACGTGCCCCGCGGAGTTCGACGCCAAGGTCGGGCACCGATCGTCCCAGCGAGAGCCCGGGCCGGTCCCCGAATCGCCTGCACAGGTCCTGCCAGGCGTCCTCCGGGAAGAAGGGTCCCGCGATGATCCTCATGTCCACGTCTTCGAGCAGCCGGTGGGCCTCGACGGCCGTCGTCAACAATGCGGCCCCGGCGATCCCGCCACCGGCGGACACCAGCAGGTGGCGACCGGGCGCCGAGCTGTTGTGCGACATCCCGTTCGGCACCACGAAACCGGTGTAGCGGACGGGGGTGCGCAGGGGTACCCGCGGCCGGAATGACTCCTCCAGCTGGGCGAAGTTCGGATCGGAGTGAACCAGGATGGCGTCGAAGTAATCGTTCGCCAGCTCGCTGGCGCGGTCGTCGAATGCCTCCTGCCCGCCACCGCGGCCGACCAGGATGTCCCGGATGCTGCAGGCGACGACCGGCGCTGCCGGTCCGAGACCGTTGATCTCCTGGAGTAGCGGCAGAAGATCGCCGGAGAAGCGCTTCTTGCCGAACGGGAAGAACTCGATGAGCACTACCTCGGGCCGACTCGTGCGAAAGACCTCAAGGATCTTGCTGCGGCGGAGTTCGAAAGCTCGTTCGACGGTGAACCGGCGGTCGTGGCTCACGAGGTGGCCGTCGATCGTGGCGCCGAGGGGAGGCAAGGCGATGACCTGGACACCGTCGGGCGGACGTTTCGTCGGGGGCAGCTTGCCGCCGCAGAGAAGGATCACGTTGAAGCGCTGGGAGAGCGCTTCGCACAGCGCGAACGATCTGGTCAGGTGCCCGATACCGAGGGAGTGCTGACAGTAGAAGAGCAACGTCCGGTTCATCGCAACAATCCCCTTGCTTCGGCCAGCAGAGCCGGGACGTGTGGTAGCACGGAACCACGGAGGCGTGTCACGGCGTGGAACGCTCGCTCCGCGAGTGCGGCGGCCTCGTGCATCCGCAGGGAATCCCGGTCCGGCAGCGCGCGCGCCGAGGCGTACCCGCGCGTGAATGCCGCGGCCCGTGCCCGCTCCGCGGCCGGGTCGATGAGACCGAGCGCTCGGAAGTAGCGGAGCAGGCTGAGGAAGTTGCCCACGTCCGAACCGGCCGCACCGACACCGGCCCGATCGAAGTCGATGAGGGCGACGTGATCGCCTTCGAGGATCGCGTTGTTCTCGTTCGTGTCCCCATGGATGGGTACCGGCGGCTCGTGCGCCTCGCCCCAGCGGGCGGCCAGTTCCTCAAGGAGTCCGGAGACCTGTTCCGCGACGCCAGGAAGCACCATACGCACGCCATCGGCCGTGCGGTGCAGGCGTTCCAGCGCGTCTCGCCCGTTGGTCCCCACCCCGTCGGGAGGCAGCGAGTGCAGCGTCGCCAGTGCTGCGCCGTACGCGTGCAGGCCCGTCGCCAGTCCGACTCCTGCCAGGCAGCGGATCGAAGTGCCCGCTATCGGCTCGACCAGGAGGGTGCGGTGCTGCTTCGAATACGCGAGTGGTTGGGCGATCCGCGGTCCCGACACCCGCGTGAGACGGGACAGGGCACTGTGCACCCGATGCGTGCGTTCGCCTTCGTCGCCGGCGTGCACCTTCGCGTAGGCGACGACCCGGTCGGAGTCGTCGAGGCAACGAACGACCGCGGAGGATTCCGGGTTGTAGTCGACCAGCTGGCTCCTCGCCCAGCCTCTGCCGATGAGCCGGGCCAGGTCCTCCTGTGCCTCGGTGGCAGCGGACAGGTTTATCAGCTTGCGGTCGTTGGGAAACGTCCAGAACACGGTGTCGAGGTCGGTGTCGTACACGACGGGTCGGAACGGCCCGGAGTGCCGTGCGATATCGATCGCCTGCCGGAAGGCACGCTCGCTACGGCTGGGCGCGGGGAACGTGCTGGCGGCGACCTGGAGGTCTTGCCCGTCGATCCCGAGCTGGTAGACCACTCGGAGGCGCTTGCCCGGCCGATAGCAGATGCTGCCGAGGTGACACGATCGGATGTGCACGGAACCATGGACGCCGAGCCGCGTGGACAGGCAATGGGCGATCTGGTCGACATCCAACAGGTGATCCCGCTGTGGTACGGCCTGATCCGGAGCCAGTGCGACCGGGTGGGACCTCATGGCGCCTCCTTCCTCGGGCGCGCGGGCGATGGCCGCAACGGCACGATCAGCGTGGTGAGCCGCACGTCGGTGGCCGTCGTCGCGGCACTGATGACGGGGGCCCGCAGCCGCACGCCGTAGCGGGGCGATACCCATCCCGGCTCCAGGGTGAGAGAGACCGGTGACAGGAAGACGAGCAGTACTCCTGGCGTCCGCACTGCCGGCTTCCCATCGATCGTCGTGAGCTCTGTCGCGCCCCAGTCCTCCGCCGGCAGGTGCCAGCGCAGGTCGTAGCGATGCTCGTTCGTCGCGTTGAGTTCGTCCTCCACGACCCAGTACTCGTCGTCGACGAACGAGACCTGGCGGGTGTGGATCGCGTCGTAGCACGGGCTCTCCGCCCGGCCCGCCAGCACGTCCAGCCCCGTCACGCTCCTTCGCCCGAGAAAGACCCCCGTTGCGACCCGGCCCACCGGCCGGCCCCGTCGGTAGGGCGTCTGGTCCATGTCGTCGACGCACACCGTGTTGTGTGCGGCGGTGCCCTTGAACCAGCGGCGTAGGTTCTCGCCGTCCTCGGCGTAGGTGTATCGGCCGGGATCCACGAGCAACGGGCGGCCGTACGCATAGATCTCCACGTTCAGGAGGTCGTAATGGCCGTGTCCGCCGTCCCCAAGGGGACCGCAGTCGAATACGAGGAAGCGTTCGTCGGAGTATGAGCGGCCATCGTGGCCCCAGCCGCTGCGCTGGAAGAAGTAGCCGGCGTCCGGGAAGCTCGCCATTCGGACCGCGGGAGGACTACCGGCTGCCCCACCGGTCGCGGCATACCTGAAGTCGGATCTGCCGAGCAGTGAGCCGGCGAGGCGCAACACCTCTGGATAGGACCCGTTGTCCGCATCGGACAGTGCACAGATGACGCCGTCCGGCCGGTGGCTGTGTAGCGCGAACTCGCAGGCCCGCTCAAGGAGGGTGTCGAAGTCGTCGGGCAGTTCGAGAGAAAAGCGTCGGGCGTTCTCCCGTGCGCCGAGGAAGGACCTCAGTGCGACGAGGTGGTAGTGGGTCGAGTTCTCGCGATGGACGCCGTCCGGCCGGAAACCCTCGGCCAGGGCTCTGCGCAGCTCCGAGACGCAGAACGCCAACAGCTCGGGGGCCTCGTCGAGAACCGGGAACGCGAGAGCGACGACGAACAACGCATAGACCTCAAGGACCCTGTGATTCCGGAACACCTCGGGCGTGAGCCCTCGACGGATGTGTCGGACGTGCTGCCCGATGCTATCGAGCAGGGCTACGTCCAACCCTCCCGCGAGGCCGGTGAAATGAGGTGAGGAGGCGAACATGCTCCACGCATAGGTCCAGTTCTGCACCCGCCGAGCGGCGACGTCGGTCGTGTCGGAGTCGACCGGTACCTGCCGGATCCACGAGCCGACGAGGCGTTCCCACGCATGCACGAAGTCGGCGTCGCCCGTCTCCACGAACGCGTTGGCCAGGTCGAGTCCGTAGTAGAACTTCCTCCACTCGATCCGCCACTCGTCGTCGGGTGGCAGGTCGGCGCTCCGCCAGTCGGGCTCGGTGCCGAGGCAGAGGGTGATCCCGATGTGTGTGAAGCGGCCGTCGCGCACGGCCTCCGCGATCGATCGGTCGTTGTGCACGTCGCCGGTGATGCAGTACACGGGCCGAGGCACGGTCCGGTCGGGAGCGAGGACCGGTGGCGGCCAGGTTCCGCTCATGTGATCATCCGCTCGAACAAGGCCGCGAGTCGGCACGCCAGGATGTCTCCGTCGAACCTCTCGCCGACGGTCGCCCGGCCCGCGTGGCCCAACCGACCGGCGAGATCACGGTCCGTGTCGAGCATTCCGATGGCACGAGCCAGTGCGCCGGGGTCTTCCTCGGGGATCAGGAGGCCATTGGTGCCGTGCTCGACCAGCTCCGGGATTCCCGACACTCCGGTGGTGACGACCGGGATCCCACACCACATCGCCTCCAGCAGCACGTTGGGGATACCGTCCCGGTCCCCGTCGTCGAGCACCCGGCACGGAAGGCAGAAGACGCTCGCGTCCTGGTAGTGGTCGTAGAGCTCTCGCTGCCCGAGCTGGCCGAGCATACGCACGCGGTCGCCGAGACCCAGTCGCGCGATTCTCAGCCGAAGGTCCTCACCGACCCGGAAGTTGTCGCCGACATCGTCGTCCTCCCCGACGATCGCGGCCTCGAACCGCAGGCCCTGGCGGTGGAGCAGCCCGCAGGCCTCGACGAAGATGTCGAGTCCCTTCTTCCTGACCAGCCGGCCCACGGCGAGCAACCGGAGTTCCGGTTGCTCGCGCGGGTTGGTGGGGCAGAGCCGGGCGAATCTGCGGAAGTCGTCGTTCAGGCCGTGGTACACGCGGTGGATCGAAGTGCCATCGGACAATCGCTCCAGGTGCCGGCGGTTCGCCTCGGTGCAGGTGACCACGAACGCCGCGGCGTGCAGTTTTCGCCGCAACAGGTCTCGGGGGTTCAGCCGGTCGGCATAGATGTCCTTGGCGTGCGCGGTGAAGGAGAACGGCAGGCCGGTGATCATCGACGCGAGCCAGGTGACGGTGGTCGCGTCGTGCGCGAAGTGCGCGTGCAGATGCCGGATCCGCGGGGTGCGGAACAGCCGGTCGGCCAAGGCCAACGCCAGCAGCAGGTCCCTGACGTAGCTGACCTTGGGCCACGACCAGAAGGAGCTGCGCGCCAGTACCGACTCGCCGAGTGCCAGCCTGGCTGCCGCCAGAACGCCTCTCGGCCTGCGTCGCAGGGTACGGACGAGGCTGGGAACGAACTGTGGCGTGTTGGCGAGCAACCAACGCATCCGGGATCCCTTCGAGATCCTGGTGGTAGGCGGCAGGTAGTCCGGTCGCGCCCGGATCCGGTCGATGACGGGGTGGTGCTCCCGCTCGTCGCGCGGCTTGACCACGAAGATGTGCAAGGGGATTCCGGCCTGCTCCACCCGATACACCTCGCTGGAGATGAACGTTTCCGAGAGCACCGGGAACCCTTTGAGTACATACGCCACGGAGCCGGCGCGGTGGGTAGCGGTCGGTTCGTTCCTCATGCCAGCACCTCGTCGGCCGCTTTGACCATGGCCCGCATACGTTCCGGCCAGTTCGGTGTCTGGGTCCGGAAGGGATGCGTCGTCCTGCACAGGATGGCCGTGGACAGATACCAGCCGATGTGGTCGGGCGCACTTCCGTAGCTCTCGCAGAGTGGTTCCAGCACCGCGAAGAGGTGCCGCATGTCGTCCTCGCGTCCACGCACGACGTCGGCGGCATAGGTGGCGATGTCCAGGGCCGCGGGTGCCCTGCACATGCCGTCGAAGTCGACGACGGTCAACCGTTCGTCGTTCACGATCAGCTGGTCGACGTGGAAGTCGCCGTGCGCAGCCGTCAGGTCCGGGTTGGCGGGGAGCGATCGGGCGAGCCGGTCGGCCAATTCCCGCAGGCACGGCACGAGTTCGGGCACGAGCACCCCCGCGAGGTGCGCCTGACGTTTCGCCTCCGACAGCTGCCGCGTCGGCGGCGCGGGAGCGAGGTCGTCGAACTCATATGCATGCAGCGCTCGCAGGAAGGCACCTGCTTCGTCTGCCACGTCCGCGGCCTCCGCCGGGGTGTTCCCCTCGATCGCGACCTGTGCGGTGAGCCGCAGGTCGCTGAACGCGGCACTGAGCCGCGACGTGGACAGCGAGGGTGCATGTGCGCTCGCGAGCAACCCGGTGACCGCCGCGTCGAACTGGCTGTTCTTCGCGTACACCTTCAGGATGTGGTCACCGAAGCGCAGCACCGCCCGCGACGCGGGCTTGTAGCCGAGCACCACCGGTTCACCCGGGCGCGTCCGAACGGATACCCCGGCGTGGGACAGCCGGTCCGCGAGTTCCGATGGGGACGCGGCGAGCCCGGGGAGGTTCACGTCGAAAGGGCACCAGGTGATGATCGCGTTGGACTGGGAATCATGAAACATCGGCTGTGCGCCGGGGCAGCGTCCATCCACGACCGCGGTCCTCTCCGCGAAGCGACGGTTCAGAACCTGGGTGCGGAGATCCCGCCCGGCGATCACGGTCGCCACGGCGTGCTGGCCTCGTCCCGCTATGGTCGCCCGGTAGTGGACCATGACCTGGTCGTGGGGGTGGTATCGCACGCGCGCGACCCGCAGATCGTCGAGGGGTGTGTCGGCGAGGTCGGGCCGGAGCGAACGCAGAAGAGCCGGCCTCATGGCGTCGGTGTCCAGCAACGGTGCCATCTCGGGAAGCGCGGGGTCGGGAGGGGGCGGTGTCCGCCGCCGTGCGTTGCCGGCCGGGAACGTGCGGCGCGTGGTGGGTCGATGAGCGAGACGGTGGAACGCCCCTCGCCGAGCGAGCAGGTCGTCGGGCGAGCCGTCTTCCACGACCCGACCGTTCTCGAGCACGAGCACCCTTTCCGCCGTGCGGGCGAGTGCGATCGAGTGGGTGATGACGATCGTGGTTCGTCCTCGCATCAACAGTTGGAGCCCATCCATGAGTTCGGCCTCGGTCGCCGTGTCGAGACCTGTCGTGGGTTCGTCCAGGATGAGAATGGGCGGGTCCCGCAGGAGTACGCGCGCTATGCCAAGTCGCTGCCGTTGCCCACCAGAGAGTCCCACGCCGCGTTGTCCCAGCTCTGCACCGTAACCGTTGGGTAGCTGTGTGATGAAGTCGTGTGCGTCCGCGGTGCGCGCCGCCGCCACCACCCCCGCGAACGGGGCGCTGGACGCATAGGCGATGTTCGCCGCCACGGTCCCGCTGAACAGAACGGTGTCCTGGAGCAGGAGCCCCACCTGCTCGCGCAGCCACCGAAGCGACCAGTCGCGGACGTCCCGTCCGTCGATCGACACCTGGCCCGACGTGGGATCGTAGAAGCGCGCGACGAGCGCGGCCAACGTCGACTTGCCAGCACCCGAGGCCCCGACGATCGCGATTCGGGTGCCCGGTCGGATCCGGATCGAGATGTCGTGCAGTGCGGGCCGGCCGGTCGCGTAGGAGAACGACACGTTGGTCAGCTCGACCGCACCCTGAGCACGCCCACCGAATGCGCCACGGCGCTCCTTGAGCACGATGTCGGTCGCCAGGATCTCGGCGACTCGGTCCGCTCGGGCCAGGCCCTGCGACACCTTTCCCACCTGGCGGGCCATGTCCCGGAGCGGTTTGTAGGTCTTCGACGCGTAGGAGGTGAAGACGACGAGATCCCCTGGGGTGAGGTGCCCGGCGGCCACTCTGAACACGCCCAGGACCACGACGAGAGTCGTGGCGACGGCGCCGAGCACATCGATGAGGCCGCTGAACCGCGCCTCGGTCCTGGACAGCAGAACGCCGATCGCCAGCCGGCTCCTGCTGCGGCGTTCGACCCGGTCGTGCTCGAAGCGTTCCGAGCCGAACGCCTTCACCACCTGCATGGCGGAGAGCGACTCGTTCGCCAGTGACGCAATTTCGCCCTCCTCCGCTCGTTGCCGGCGTGCCAGGTCCTTGAGACGCCCCTTGTATCTCGATGTGACGACGAACAGGACGGGACTGATGCCCAGAACGGCGAGAGCAAGAACTGGATCGACGATCAGGCTGACCGTCGCCATGCCGATGAGGAGCAGGACGGCGGAAACGATCTCACCGAGCGACTCCGAGAACAGCTGCCCCACAGAATTGACGTCTCCGGTGAGGCGCGTGACGAGATTCCCGGTCTTCTGGCCGTCGTGGAAGGCGAGGGACAGCCGCTGAAGGTGTGCGTAGAGGGCCACGCGAAGGTCGTGAACGATCTGCTCCCCGGATCTGTTCAACCAAACTTCCGACCAGTAGTCGGCGAGCGCGCTGACCCCTGCCACGAGGAGGATGAGCAGGACGACTCCGACCAGCAGTACGACATCTCTCCTGTCCAGAGCGAAGGGACGTTGGCGCGTGACAAGTTGGTCGATCACCAGCTTCAGCGGCCACGGTGCGACCAGCGATGCCGCCGTGAGGACGACGGTGGCCACACCCGCACCGACCAGCGCACCGCGATGACTCTTGACGTACGGCGCCAGCACCTGCCTCGCTGCCGTCATACGGCCTTCCTCCTGGTTTCCGCGGCGAAGGACTTCACGGTCCGCAAGAGACCTTCGCGGAACCCGACCTGGGGTGTATGACCTAGGTCGCGGCGAGCTGCGGTGACATCGGCGCGTGTGTGCCGGACATCCCCCGCGCGCGGGTCCTCGAAGACCAGGCTGGGTTTGACTCCGAGCATGTCACCAAGGATGTCGAGCAGCTCCAGCAGCGAGTAGCTGGCGCCACCGGCCACGTTGTAGGCCTTGCCCGAGCAAATTCGCCCGGGCGCCTCCGCGGCCGCGAGATTCGCCCGGACAACATCCTCCACATAGGTGAAGTCCCGGCTCTGCCGACCGTCCCCATGCACTATTGGGCACTCGCCGTCGATCAGGGCTTGCATGAACAGCGGGATGACCAACGCGTAAGCCGAATCCGGACGTTGACGCGGGCCGTACACATTGAAGTAGCGGAGCGCGACCGTCTCCAGCGGGTAGAGTTCGGCAAAGACCCGACAGTAGTATTCGCCGGCGATCTTGGATACCGCATATGGGGAGCGGGGATGGAGTTGGGTTGTCTCCGGCGTGGGCATCGTCTCGGCCCCACCGTAGACACTGCTGGAGGACGCGAACACCAGTCTGCGCACCCCGGCGTCGACGGATGCCTGCAGCAGCGCCAGGGTTCCGTGGGTGTTCGCCCGGTCCGTGGTCAGGGGGTGTTCCACAGAGCGCAGCACCGCCCGGTGTGCCGCCTGATGGAACACGACGTCGACACCCTCCACGGCCTGCCGCACTATCCGTTCGTCGCTGACGCTGCCCTTGATGAACTCGGTGTCGACAGGCACCGACTCGATCGACCCGGACGAGAGATCGTCGAGGACTCGGACCGTATTCCCTGCCGATAACAGTGCGTCGACAAGGTGGCTTCCGATGAAACCCGCTCCGCCGGTGACAAGTACCCTCATAGCCGCCTCACAACCGAACGACATTGGCGTAGTCGCGGTCGCCGTAGGCATTGCGGGCGTCGAAGATCAGCCGTGCGGCGCGAGCGATGCCGTCCAGGTCATATGTCGGATGCGGGGTGAGCAGCGCCACGCAATCAGCCGCTTGGAGGGAGTTCGGGCCGAGCTCGGTGCGGTCCAGACGACGGCCGTTCAGCGCGACCGTCCCGACGTACGGGTCGTGGAAGTGGACCGTGGCTCCGCGACGGAGCAGCCAGTTCATCACCTTGAGGGAGGGTGACTCTCGTACGTCCCCGACCCCGGGTTTGTATGCGACGCCGAGTACCAAGACGTTTGCTCCGTTGACTGCCTTGCCGCCATCATTGAGCGCCTCGGAGATCCGAGTACCGACGTACTCGGGCATCTGCGCATTGATGTCCTGCGACTGCTCAAGGATTCTGAACTGATGTCCGACGTCCCGCCGCATCTGCCAGGCAAGGTATGTGGGGTCGAGCGGAATGCAGTGACCGCCGACGCCCGGTCCCGGGTAGAAAGGCATGAAGCCGAACGGTTTGGTTGCCGCGGCGTCGATCACCTCCCAGATGTCGACGTGCGTTTCGTGGCACAGCATGGCCATCTCGTTGACAAGGGCGATGTTCACATGTCGGAACGTGTTTTCGAGCAACTTCCCCAACTCTGCGGCTCGGCAGGACGAGACGGTCACGATCCGGTCGACGAACTGCCCGTAGAAGGCCGATGCGGCACTTGTGGACGCCTCGTCGACACCTCCGACGACACGAGGGATCCGAGAGAATTCGAACACCCGGTTGCCCGGGTCGATCCGCTCCGGGCAGTAGGCGAGGTGGAAGTCGCGCCCCGCGCGAAGACCCGATGACTCCAGAACGGGACGGACCACCTCCTCAGTCGTCCCCGGATAAGTGGTCGACTCCATCACGACCAGTGTCCCGGCCGTGAGATGTCGAGCGATCATCGTAGACGCCATATCCACAAAGGACAGATCCGGGACGTGATCCTTGAGTGGTGTCGGCACGCAGATCACGACGACATCGGCGTAACCGATACACGCTGGATCCGATGTGAAGCTGAGGAGCCCCGATGCGCAGGCCGTCGAGAATGTCTCCTGACTCACCCCTGGAACCGTGCAGCGGCCCACGTTCAACTCCGCTACACGATCCTCGTCGACATCGATGCCGACGAGCGGGAAGCCGGTTTCGGCAGCCGCACACACGAGCGACAGCCCCACGTACCCCTGACCGAGGACCACGACGCGGGCCCGGCGATCGAGGATGCGGGAGATGAGATCCGCTGTCGCGCCAGTACCAGCGTCGGCCATGGCCTTCCCGTCTCGGGCGGCCGAGCCATCTTCGCACGTGCTTGTCCACCCCGACGGAGCCACGAGTCCTTCGTCCGGGTTTGCCCGGTCATCACGGGTGCTGGCGGTGGTTGGTTCAGAGGAGTTCATCTAGTTCCCTGTCCGACGTCTCGCGTTCAGGATTCGGACTATCAGGGTGCGACCGGCCAGTTCTGGCCGTCCATTGCACGTTGGTCGTAGTACTGACCAAGAGGGTCGGTCACGTTGGATGGATTTTTGGGGCAAAAACCCTACTCCGTCAGGTTTACGACATCAACACAAACCGGGCGGAGTGGCTCTTCTGATGAACCGGACATAAAGGCAAGTGAGGCGGAACCGTCGACCCGGATCCCGGTCCCGAGGCCGCTACCACGGCAAGGAGGTTCGACTGGCCGGCCGGCAGTACTCGCGCGCCGGATGCCTGTCGTGGTCAAAAACACCGGCCTGGCGGTGAGCTGGGGTTTTGGGCGGCCTGTTGGTGTCGGCTCGGCGGCCGGGCATGGGCGATCATCGCCTGCCTGCCGCGGTCGGCCTGCTCGCCGTGCAATCCAACTGGCTGACCGCCCGACTCAAACTCTGGTTCGAGGCCTGCCCGCCGCTCACGTGCGTGCGAGAACTGGACCATCGGATCGTAGTAGCTCGACCGACCTGGGGTGACGCGACGCTGGTCGCGTCACCCCAGGTCGAGCTGGTCAGGGTCGATCCGTCCTCTCCTGCGGTCGTGCCTGCCGCTGAGCAAGTCAGCAGGTCATTCCGTTGACCGTGAAGCCGCTCGGTGCGGCATCACTGTTGGTCCAGGTGCCCTGCATGCCGAACGACGTGCTCGCACCGGGCGCGAGGGTGCCGTTGTAGGAGGCATTGCTCGCGGTCACCTGCTGGCCGGTCTGGGTGAGGCTGCCCGTGTTCCAGGAACTGGTGATCTTCTGGTCACCGGGGTAGGTGAAGCCGGCCTGCCAGCTCGACCACGCGGTGGTGCCGGTGTTGGTCAGCGTGACGTCGGCGGTGAAGCCGCCCGCCCACTGGCTCTGGGTCGTGTAGACGACATGGCAGGTGGCGCCACCACCACCGCCACTGCCGCCGGTTCCGGTCGTGTCGGCCGGGATGGTGACCACGGTGGCCGAGTAGGGCGCGATCGTGACCGACCCGGCGCCGGCCGTGGTCGAGTTCACGATGGACGTGCCCGGCGCGGCCAGCGTGGCCACAGCGGGCCGGGCGGTGGTCGGGGTGAAACCGGTGTAGCCCAGGCCGACGGTGTAGGTGTTGGTCGGGTCGTCGTTGACCAGCAGCACCCGCAGGGTGCCGTCGGCAGACCTGGCGGCGTAGGCCCGCACGAGCGACTGACTCGATGTGGCGGCGACCAGCGTGTCGCCCGGATGAATGAACTGGCCCAGCAGGTCCATCCCGTAGTACGCGGGGAACGGGGTGTCCACGGCCGGTTCGCACACGGTGCCCGAGGCTGTCGTACCGCAGGACGCGTCGGACAGCACGCCGTAGTCGCCGTAGTTCGCGGTGCCGTTGAGCGACGAGCCGTTGTCGCCCGAGGTGACGATGCCGTTGTGGATCTGCCACCAGTCCACGCTGCTCACGCCGTTGTCCAGCCAGCCAAGGTAGTCCTGTGTGAGGTACAGCGCGTTGACCAGGCCGACGGTCTGTTTGCCGGGGTTGGAGGACACCGAGTTGGTCTCGGTGATGTCGATGGGCAGGGCGCTGTTGCCGGTGTACTGGGTCAGTTCGCTGCGTAGTGTGCTGACCATGCCCGAGATCTGGGTGGTGTCACCGAGCAGCCCGGCGTCGGTGGGGCCCGGTGGCGTGACGGTGCTGGGGTTCTGCGGGTACCAGTGCACGTCGGCGAAATCGATCGTGCCGCCCAGCGCGGCGAGCACGGTCTGATCCCAGGGCAGCGGGCTGCCCGCGGAGGTCACGCCGTCGGGCCAGTTGCCCGGCGCGGTGAGGACCACACCGATCTTGATGGTGGGGTCGACGGCTTTCATCGCGGTGATGTAGGCCTTGACGTTCTGGGCGTAGACGGCGGGACCGCAGTTGGCCGGGTTGGCTCCGGCGGCGCAGTGCTGGTCGGGTTCCCAGTCCGCGCCGTAGGTCCCGTTGCCGTAGATCTCGTTGCCGATCTCCCAGTACGTGATGTTGTCGTGGTGGGTGATGTCGGCGTAGCGCACCCAGTCGGCCGCGAACTGTGCCCCGGTCTCCGGTGGGCTCTGGGCGGCGCCCGCGGTGTCCCCGGTGCCGTAGTTGACGGTGATCATGCCCTGTGCGCCGGTCTGGCTCAGCAGTGTCGCGTACTGGTCGAAGCCGGTGGCCTGGGGCGCACCGGAGACCACATCGGTGTTGGTCTTCCAGTTGTAGGTGTCCGACGATGTGCCGCCGGGGAAGCGGA
>DASUJK010000112.1:0-4402 GCA_036279295.1 Pseudonocardiaceae bacterium
GCCCCCCGACAGGAAGGACCTTGGAGCGGTCGACGTAGTGCAGGTCGGCGGTACGGTCATGTCCGCCTCCGGAAACGCAGAGAATAAGATCGTCACCGCCCGGGCAAGATCATCGTCGAATCGCGCGAAACATCTGGGCTAAGGACAACTAGTTCCATGACCCAACAACGCGATACGCCCGCCCGTGACAGCGTTGCACTTGTGTGCCCTGAATCCAGCTCGCGTCTCGCCTGGACACCTTTTAGTCAAACAACCGCACCGTCACAGTCAAGATGTCCAAGCACGGTCAAGCGGTGTGCAACGGGTTTCGTAGACCAACAAGGGTCTACCGATGCCGTGCAAAGAGGGCCTTCGCGATGGTTGACCTGCGAAGACCCCCTGACCGTCGGGACGACAGGATTTGAACCTGCGACCCCTTGACCCCCAGCCGTTAATAGCGCCAGCAGTGTTCTATCGGCCATTCATCCAGCTCACCAATGAGCGTAGCAGGCCCAGTCAAGGACACTCCCACACTGGCCCAGCGCCCACGATAGACACCTTTTAGTCAAGCACGTTTCCCCTGCTCCAGGCCATCATACAGACCAGCGACCCGGCCATGCCGGCACAACTGCCGAAGGCACAAAAAACACGAATGCCCATCACATGCGTTCGAGGCTCTCAATCGGCCGGGTCAGATGCGAAGCGCTCCAACAGACGTTTCACCGCCGCCACAAGAGGCGGCACATCCTCGGTAACAGTAGCCAACACAATACTATGCGCGGTATCAAAATAACGGTGCGCGAGATGATTACGCATACCAGCGACATCGACCCACGGAACATCCGGCTCATCAGCGAACAGCGCCGGATCGATCGCTTTCACCGCCTCACCGATCTCGATCAACCGCACTCGCACCGCATCAAAAACCAGACCATCCTCGATCCCACCCCGCTTCAGATGCGCCTCGATAGCGTCCGCCGCCGCGAGAATGTCGGCCAACCGCTGATCATCATGTCGACTCACAGCGCGATCGCCTCAGCCAGGACCTCATCCCGGATCCCCGGCTTCAACGCCACCGCCGGCACCACATCGACACCGACACCCAACAACTCGCCCAGTTCCCGGCGCAGACCAGTCAACGACACCACACCCACACCCTCATCCAGATCCACCAGCAGATCGACATCACTGGTGTCGCTATCCTCGCCCCGAGCGACACTACCGAACACCCGAATGTTGCGCGCTCCTCGTTGACCGGCGAGGTCGATCACTGCGCGGCGATGCCGCCGCAGACGCCGACCCAGCCGAGTGTCCGGCAAACCCAATAGGTGCCGCGGCGCAGGAACCACTTCCACGGCAAGCCGGCCGCCGGTGGCCTCGACCAGCTTGGTCAGCATCCCCAAACTCGGCTCACGCCGATCAGACTCATACGCACTGATCACCGGCTGCGTGACACCAGCACGCCGGGCAAGATCAGCCTGCGACAGGCGAGCCTGCCGCCGAGCTTCCCGGATCATCGCTCCAGCACTCGCCGCCACACCACGACGCTATCACGGATTGTCTATGTAGCTGCCGTATGGCCCTACGACACCAAACCACCGCCGCAGGCCACGTCGGCACTGCGTACGCAGCGTGACCTGCACCAGCGACTTCTGATCAGTACCATCGACGTACGGGAAAGTCAGCGGGTCGCGCACGCCATGTGATGTCGTTGTCGACCGAGTAGAAGATCGCGTCGACGATCACGCGCCGGTAATGGATCGATCAACGCCCACTGGGGTCGGTGGTGTCGCTGGGATAGCGACGTGCCCGCACAGCGGCCGTGTCATGGAACGGGGCCAACCGACAGCAGTCGCACTCTGCTGCGGACTCACCCGGTGTGGGTGGTGCAAATAACAAGGGAAGTCCTGGTGGAACGGCTCTTCGACACTGTCCGATCCACCTGTGGGGTTCCAGAAGTCGGCCCACGCATCCAACCTGCGGTGACGGGCCCGGTCAACACAACGGCATGATCACCAGCCATGGCGCTGCGTCTGCTCTACCTGATCTTCCTGCGGCTGGTGGGCCTGCTGGTGCTGCTCGCCCGCTCCTCAGCGTCCAAGGACGTCGAGTTGCTGGTGCTACGCCACGAGGTCGCCGTGCTGCGCAGAGGCAACCCGACACCGCGCCTGGACTGGGCCGACCGGGCGGTACTCGCCACGCTGGTCCGCCTGCTGCCCAAGGCGCTGCGAATACACTGGCTGGTCACTCCGGAAACGGTCCTGCGCTGGCACCGACGCCTGGTCGCCGCGCAGTGGACCTACCCACACCGAGTCGGCCGTCCGCCGCCCGGCGACGAGGCGATCGTGGGGCTGATCGAACGGATGGCCACGGACAACCACAACTGGGGGATACAAGAGGATTCAGGGCGAGCTGCTCAAGCTCGGACACCGGGTCGGTGCCTCGACCATCCGGCGGATCCTGACACGAGCACGCATACCTCCCGCGCAGGACCGGCACACCGACACGACCTGGCGGCAGTTCCTGCGCACGCAGGCCTCGACGATCCTGGCGTGTGACTTCTTCCACGTCGACGGCGCGCTCACCCTCCAGCGGATCTACGTGTTCTTCGTGCTGGAGGTCGCCACCCGCTACGTCCACGTCCTGGGCACGACCACCAATCCAGACGGCGGGTGGACCACCCAGCAAATCCGCAACCTCGTGATGGATCTGGGTGATCGAATCGACGAATTCAGGCTTCTCGTCCGCGACCGGGCCGGCCAGTTCACGGCCGCCTGCGATGCCGTCCTGGCTGACGTGGGCATCAAGACGGTCAAGATCCCGCCGCGGTGCCCGCGGGCGAACTGCTACGCCGAACGGTTCGTGCTCACCGCCAGAACCGAGGCCACCGACCGTATGCTGATCTTGAGTGAGCGGCATCTCAACGCCGTGCTCGCCGAGTACGTCCGGCATTACAACGGTAGACGGCCGCATCGTTCCCGCGAGCTTCGCCCACCTCGGCCGACCTACCCGGTGGCGAACCTCAACTCGCAGCGGATCAAGCGGCAGCGGATCCTCGGAGGCCTGATCAACGAGTACGAACGGGCTGCGTAAACTACTGGTCAGCGCCGGTGACTGACTTTTGGAACCCCACAGGCCCAGTAGACCATCGCCTCGTGATGCTCAGGACGGCGTTCGTAGTCGCGCACCAGCCGCCGATACCGCAGCAACAGCCAAAACTACGTTCGACCACCCACCGGCGGGGCACTACCTGGAAGGTGTGCAGTTCGGTGCGTTTGATCACCCGCAGCGTGATACCAGTGACCGCGCGGACCCACCCGGCCAGCGGGGCACCGTCATAACCGGAGTCCGCCCAGATCAGCTTCAGCCGGGTGCAGACGTTCAACACTGCGATGACCAGCAGTTTCGCGCCCGCCCGGTCGCCCACATTGGCCGCGGTGACCACCACTGCGAGCAGCAACCCCTCCACATCGACCGCGAGATGCCGTTTACGGTCGTTGATCTTCTTACCGGCGTCGAACCCGCGTGAGGCGGCGCCGACGGTATCGGCGGCCTTGACCGACTGGGAGTCCACGATCGCCGGTTTCGCAACATCCGCACGAAGATCGCATCACCCGCCGGTGCACCGAAACCCTCCCGACCGGGTCCCGGGCGGCCACCCGGCTCACGGAATCAGAAACCGGCCCAACGCCACGACGCCGGACGCGTCCTTGCTACCAGTGAGGCATACCAACGTCCCACCCACCACAAGAAGGGCACCAAACCACGCCGAACAGGTTAAACGCCAGGCTAAGCCGCCACCGAACACAGGGCCCGTGCCTGCTCACGGTCATTGCTGATCGAACGAGCCAATCGCTCTGCCCGGTCGAGGTCATATACACCGGCCATCACGACCGACCGCAGGGCCTGCGCCTGCCTGACGGGGTCGGCAATGGAGCAGGCCAGCTCTTCGGCACGGTCGAGGTCACCCTCGCCAGCCACGGCCTCCGCAACCGCCAGCACGGCTCGTGCCTGCTTGTCGGGGTCGGTGATGGAGCTGGCGATTGCCTCAGCGCGATCGACCTTGTCCACGAGTGCCCACACGGCCGGCAAACCGACCGGAATGTTGCTGTTGCGGTCCCGCAGCCGATCCCGGTGCTGGGCCAGCCGCACGATCGCATTCAAGTCCGGCGCGGCAACGGCAGCGCACAACTCGATGGCTTCCACGACGACGGTCAGCGCCGCGCTGTCCCCACCCGTGTACTCCAGTTGACGTTCCTGCCAGTCGCGATCCGTTACGCACGCCACTAACCGCTGTAGATCCACGTACTGCCCGAGCATGTCGGTGTAGCCCCGCAGCAGGCAGTCCGGCTTCGAGCGGTCCACCGAGCAGTTGGTCGTCGAACAGCAGAAACAGCAGGTAGGCGGGCACGAGAACGATCGC
>DASUJK010000113.1:0-42672 GCA_036279295.1 Pseudonocardiaceae bacterium
GAGCCACTGAGCAAGCTCGAGTTCGAACTGTGCAGTTTGCCGCGCTACGGGCGTGGCAGGCTGCACCCGCGCAAGCGCGTCACACGGCAGCAGACGCAGCGTGAGCTTGTTCGAGTTGTGCAGGACAACGGTGTCCTCGACCGACAGGCCGAGCTCGGTTGCCGTGGCGACGCTGGCCGCCGTCGCCCGCGAAACGTCTGAGGTGTTCATCGGCACCCATCCTGCCGGTTTGGCACCAACTCTCGCACCGGGTCAAACTGACTGAAAAATCAATCCGGCCAGTTGGTCAGGTGGTGTCGATGGGCGGAGACAAGGCGACGCGATCGTCTACGTCATTCCGCACGCGCTGGCCATGGCGATCGGCGCCGAGATCCTGTTCGCGACCACCGACGGGCTGGGCGGCGTGATGTACCAGTAGTCGCAGGTGTTCGACGCGGCAGGCATCTACGCCACGCTGGCGGTGGCGACGGTGGTCGCGGTCACGCTGATCGTGCTGGCCGGCCGGCTGGAGGCGTGGCTGTCGCCGGAACGCGGGATGACATTGCGCAGGCGCGGCAGAAGTGCGGTGAATGCCCCCGCCGTCCAGATGGCGTGGGTAAGGTGCAGACAAGTGACGAGATCGGCCGACGAGGGAGTTCTCATGTTCGGCTTGCGCAAGTTCGTCAGGCGGCGCAGGTGGTGGCATGCCGGAAACAGCAAGCCACTGTTGCACAGCATGTCCCGGCCGGTCTGCGAGCAGCGAGCCGGACGGCAGGACACCATGCGCGGGGACAACCATCGGTGCTCGGACTGACGGGTCCGATAGGGTCACCGCCTGTGACAGCTGGTGACGACGTCCGACCCGAGCACGGCGCGGTGTGGCAGGTGCCGTCCCGCGACCGCCCCGAGTCGCTCGACTACTGCCCCGATCCCGACGGCAACGCCGATCCTGGTGAGGTCGTGTGGGCGTGGGTGCCCTACGAGGACGACCCCACGCGCGGCAAGGACCGGCCGCTACTGGTGATCGGCAGGGCCGGCGCGACACTGCGCGCGCTGATGCTGTCCAGCAAGGCGCCGCACGACAACGAGCGGGACGACTGGCTGGAACTGGGCAGCGGGCACTGGGACCGGGACGGGCGCGTGTCCTACCTGCGGCTGGACCGCCTCTTCGAACTGGGTGAGCACGACATCCGCCGGGAGGGCGCGGTGTTGGCGGAGGGCCGGTTCCGCGCCGTGGCCGCCGCCTTGCGCGAGCGCTACGGCTGGTGAGCTAGCGCGCCGGTAGCCAGCGCAGCGCGAACAGCAGCTGCCACCGCACATCCGGATCGCCCAGGTCCCGGTCCAGCAGTCGCGCCGCCCGAGCGATGCGGTTGCGCACGGTGTTGCGGTGTACACCGAGCATCGCCGCGGTCCCGTCCCAACTGCCCTGCTGTTCCAGCCAGGTCCGCAGCGTCACGAGTAGTTCGGCCTCGCCCACGGGTGCCAGTGCGGCCTGGGCATATCTGGCGGCTGCGTCCGGGTCGACCGCGCCGCCAAGCAACTCGCCGGTGTCCCGCCCAGGTGGTCGACCGGTGATCCGTGCGGTGGCCAGCGCCCGGCGTGCCTCTGCTGCCGCGCCCGGCAGGTCGGGCCAGCGGTGCGGCTCGGACACGCCGACCTGTTCACCGGCCAACTCCGCCGCCACGGCTCGCGGGTCGACCGCGTCCGGCACGAGCAGGACCGCGAGGTCGCCGTCCGTGTCGATCAACTGGGTGCCGAACGCGGCACGCAGCCGGGCGTGCCGCCGTTCGCGTGCTGCCTCACCCGCCGGGCGACGCCGGGGCGCGCAGACAACAACACGCCAGTCCGCGTCCGGCTCGGCACCGACGGCAAGTGCGACCGTCCGGCCGGCCGGTGCGCCGGTGGCCGCGGCGACCACAGCCGCACCGAGCAACAGTCCCGCCTGCCTCGGCAGTCCGCGCCAGAGCAGCGACAGCAACGACGAACCGACACTGACGATGCCCCGCTCAGGTGCGCTCAGCGCACTGCCCCTGGCGATCACCAGCGCCGCCCTGCGGTCCTCGCTGTGCACCGGAGCCACCACGACGTGCCGATCGGGGCCGTGCGTGGCCACGCCGGTCTCACCTCGACCGGCCGTGACACGCCGGATGTCGGCCGCCAGCGCCCGCTCGTCCGGCAAGGGCGTGCCCGCTGACCAGCGCAGCCCCCGGACCGGCTCGACCAGAAGCACACCGGCCCGCAGTTCGCTGGCCAGCCGCCGCACGATCGCGGCTGTCGCCGACGGCCGGGCGGCTGCCGCGACCAGCGCGCGCTGCGCCGCGTTGAGCCGACGCAGGTCCGCAAGGTGCCTGGCCTCCGCCTCGGCGGCGAGTGCCTCGGTGATCGCGATGAACGGCACGCTCGGCGGGACTTCGAGCAGCGGCAGCCCGTGCTGCTCGCAGGCCTCGACGAGCGCGGGCGGCACGGTGTGGTGGATCGGGTTGATGCCGAAACCGAGGCCCGCGACTCCGAACCCGGCCAACCGTCCCGCGTAGGCGGCGACGTCGGCCTTGCGGCGCGGCAGGTGCACGCCCGCACTCAGCACCAACTCGCCGCCGCTGAGGTAGGGCGTCGGGTCGGGCAGTTCGCTGACGTGCGGCCACCGGATCTCCCGGTCCAGTGCCGCCTCGCCGGCACGCACCACCAGGGCCGGCCGCAATCGGAGCAGTTCACGCACGGTCGCCATGGACGAACCATCCATTCATGCTGATCGACTGGATGAATCATCCTCTATCCGCTCCCGCTCGGCGAGCCCTACCGTCCGGACTGGACGCTCCTCCCGGCGCGACCCCGAGCAGAACGGGGACAAGCGATGGTGCACAGCGAGCAACGGGAAGCCGGCGCGGGCCGGCCGGTCATCGAGGTCCGTTCGATCGACTACGTGCCACCGGCCGAGCGGCACGGCAAGGTGTGGCACCAGGGCCCGTTCTGGTTCACCGGCAACTTCGTGCTGACGACCATGGTGGCCGGCTTCATCGGCCCGTCGCTCGGGATGTCGGCGGGCTGGTCCGTGCTCGCGGCCGTGCTCGGCGCGTCGTTCGGCACCCTGTTCATGTGCTTCCACGCGAACCAGGGTCCGACGATGGGCATGCCGCAGATGATCCAGTCGCGGGCCCAATGGGGCTCACGCGGCGCGATCGTCCCGTTCCTCGCCGTCGTGTTCGTCTACATCGGATTCAACGTCTTCAACGTGATCCTTGCGGCGCAGGGGCTGGACACCGTGCTGCATGCTCCGAACGCCGTCTGGTACGCGGTCCTGATCGCGCTGTCGGTACTGATCGCGGTTGTCGGCTACGACCTGATGATGACGGTCCAGCGGTGGCTGACCTACCTGCTGATCATCGTCTTCGGTGTGCTGACGATCTACGCGCTGGCCACCCTCCACCTCAACGCGGCCATCCCGCACCACGGCGGCTTCTCCGGTTCGGTGTTCCTGCTCCAGTTCGCGGCGGCGGCCGGTTACCAGATCTCCTATGCCGTCTACGTCTCGGACTACTCACGGTACCTGCCGGAGAACACGCCGGCACCGAAGGTCATCTGGTGGACCTACCTCGGCGCCGCCGGTTCCGCCGTGTGGCTGATGTCGCTGGGTGCCGTGCTCGGCTCGGCCCTGCCGTCGCCGGACGCCATCGGCAGCATCCGCCAGGTCGGCAACGGCCTGGTGAGCGGGTTCGGCACGGCCATCGTGCTGGTGTCCTCGATCGCGCTGATCACCATCATGTCGGTCAACACGTACGGTGCGATGCTCACCAGTGCCAGTGCGATCGACGCGTTCCGCAAGGTGCGGCCCACCATCGGACTGCGCGTCATCGGCATCGTGGTGATCTCCGCGATCGTGTTCATCGTCGCGCTGGCCATCCCGGAGAGCTATCTCGGTGACTACAACAACTTCGTCGTGCTGATGCTCTACTTCCTCGTCCCGTGGACGGCGGTCAACCTCGTCGACTACTACTTCGTCCGCCGGGGGCACTACGCGATCTCGGAGATCTTCAACCCGAACGGCATCTACCGCCGCTGGGCCTGGCGTGGCCTGCTCGCCTACTGTCTCGGGCTCGCCGCGATGGTGCCCTTCATGGCGCTGAGCTTCTATCAGGGCCCGGTGACCAAGGCACTGGGCGGCGGTGACATCTCCTTCGCGATCGGCCTGGTCGTCGCCGGTGGGCTGTACTACCTGTTCAGCCGCAACCTCGACCTGTCCGCGGAGCGGGACGCCGTCGAGCGCAGCCGGGCCCTGCTGGCCGGCGACGCGGCGTGACAGGTACGCGGGTGGCGTGCTGCCAGTACGCGCCACACGTCGGCGAACCCGAGGCCAATCGGGCCAGGGGCGCGCTGGCGATTCGGGACGCTGCGCTGGCCGGTGCTCACGTGATCGTGCTGCCCGAACTCGCCAGCAGTGGGTATGTCTTCCTGGACCGCGCCGAGGCCGCCTTGCTCGCCGAGCCGCTGGACGGGCCGACCGTCGGTGAGTGGGGTGCGCTCGCATCGGAGCTGGGTGTGGTGGTCGTCGCCGGGCTGTGCGAACGCGGCGAGGACGGCGCGGTGTTCAACAGCGCTGTCGTGCTCGACAGGTCGGGACTGCGTGCCGCGTACCGCAAGGTGCACCTGTGGGACACCGAGAAGTTGGTCTTTGAGGCCGGCGACGCGCCGCCGCCCGTGGTGTCGGTCGCCGGGGTGCACCTGTCCGTCATGGTCTGTTACGACCTCGAATTCCCCGAGTGGGTGCGGCTGCCGGCGCTGGCCGGCGCGCAACTGCTGTGTGTACCGACCAACTGGCCGCGGTTCCCCCGGCCGGCCGGACAGCAACCCATGGAGGTCGTGCGCGCGCAGGCCGCCGCGTCGGCGAACCGCATGTTCGTCGCGGCCTGCGACCGGGTGGGCGCCGAGCGAGGCGTGGACTGGGTCGGCGGCTCGGTCATCGTCGACGCCGACGGCTGGCCGCTCGCCGGCCCGCTGCCCGGCGAGGACGAGTTGCTGCTGACCGCCGACTGCCACCTCGACCAAGCCACGGACAAGGCGATCAGCGAACGCAACGACGTGTTCGCCGACCGCCGCAGCGATCTGTACGCAGCGATCGAGAAGGGTCGAACATGACCGAGAACCGCGGCCCGGTCGACGGAACGCAGATACCCCGCTACGCCGGCCCAGCCACCTTCGCCCGACTACCCCGACGCGACGAGGTCGACAACGCCGACATCGCCATCGTCGGCATCCCCTTCGACACCGGGGTCAGCTACCGACCCGGCGCCCGCTTCGGCCCGGCCCACATCCGCGCGGCGTCGCGGCTGCTCCGGCCGTACAACCCGGCGCTGGACGTGTCGCCGTTCGCGCGCTGCCAGGTGGTCGACGCCGGGGACCTCACCGTCAACCCGTTCGACATCGACGCGGCGCTGCACCAGATCGAGACGGGCGCCGCCGAGCTGACCACGGGCAGCAGGCTGCTCTCACTCGGCGGTGACCACACCATCGCGCTGCCGCTGCTACGGGTGATGGCCGCGGCCCACGGACCGGTGGCGGTGCTGCACTTCGACGCACACCTGGACACCTGGGACACGTACTTCGGCGCTCCCTACACGCACGGCACACCGTTCCGGCGCGCGTCCGAGGAGGGCCTGATCGACCGTGAGCACTCGGTGCACGTCGGCATCCGCGGTCCGCTGTACACGGCGAACGACCTGACCGAGGACGGCGTGCTGGGTTTCCAGGTGATCCCGTGCACGGCGTTCGACGAGGTCGGGCTGCGCGCGGTGGTGGACCGGATGCGGGCGCGGCTCGGCGACGCGCCGGTCTACGTGTCCGTCGACATCGACGTGCTCGATCCGTCGCACGCACCGGGAACCGGCACACCGGAGGCAGGCGGCATGAATTCCCGCGAACTGCTGACGCTGCTGCGCTCGCTGGCCGAGCACCAGGTCGTCGGTGCCGACATCGTCGAGGTGTCCCCCGCCTACGACCACGCCGAGATCACCGGAATCGCGGCGGCGCACGTCGGGTACGAGCTGCTTTCGGTGATGGCGCTTGGCAAGTAGCGCCTTATCGCGGGAACAGCGGGATGCAGTCCGATCCACATTCGGTGCCATTGGGCTCGACTGGACGGCCTCGGCGGTGCAGTACGGCTCGGGTGATCGACACGGTCAGCTCGGGGCCGGTGTCGGTCGTGGTGCCGTCGATGATCAACGCGTAGCCATCCGGCGTCGCGGGTGGGTAGAGGACGCTGACCTGGTGTGATCGGCCCGCTGGGAGCTGTGTCCAGTGTCGGGGTGCGGGCACTGTCAGCCGGTCGGCGGTCCAGGTGACCGCCACCGGGCTGGAGTGCGGTGCGCCGGCGACGGTCACCGTCAGCAGGAACGGGTCGCCAGGGTGATTGGCCACCTCGGCCCGAAGCACAGCGGTGTCAGGCGTTCGCTCTGCGGAGCCGTTCGGCTGCCTGGGTCCAGAGCGCTCTGCCGGAAACAGCGGTGTAGCCATGGAGTGCCTCCCATCGGACGTCGTGGGCCGTCGGCCACAGGCTGGCCGCCCACGCGATCTCCTGCTCCTCATCGGTGAACGAGCGGCCCCTGGCGTCCTGGTAGGCGGCCAGGAACGCCTCGGTGCTCTCGATCGGCGGCAGCAGGGCCGGTCCCAGCTTCGGGAACACCGCGCCCGCGGCGCCCACCAGGGCGGCTTCCGGTTGCCACGCCAGGCTGTCCCAGTCGTGCACCAGCCGCACCCGCTGGTCGTCCCACCGCAGGTTGTGTGCTTCGAAGTCGGCGTGCCCCAACACGGATGGCAGGTCGGCGGCCAACAGTCGCCGACGAGCCCGGTCTGCGATCTCGACGACGTGGTCGGGTACGAAGCGTTGGTCGGAGCTGTCGAGTGACTCGATCGACGGCCACAGCCCCGGATCGGTGTGATCCCACCGCACCCAGCGCGGGTTGGGCAGCGGCGGCGCCACGGCCAACTCGGCGAGTCCGGTCATCAGCTGGGCGAAGACCTCGGCGTAACGCGCGGCCACCGCAGGCGAGTCACCGGACAGCACGTCGCCCTCGGGCCGGAACTCCTCGGCGTGCACGGCCAGCGGGCCGACACCGACGGCCGGCGTGAGCGGCCGGGTGCAGGGCAGCCCGTTCTCGACCAGCCATGCCTGCGCCGTGACACAGGACGCCGCTCGACCGTCGTCCGGGCGGACCTTGACCACGACGTCCGCACCGTCGGCCAACCGGAGACCGAACACCGTCGACGTCGACCGCTGCCGGAACAGCACGTCGGCGGGTCGGCCGCCGAGATGGTCCACGCACCACCCCGGTAGCCAGTCCGGCAGCTCGTCGAACGACACAATGCCGACTGTGCCACAGGACCAGCCGGGCTAGCTGTCAACGATCTGCCCCTTTTGGCCCTGTGCTGATCACTGTCCGGTTCGTTTCAATCATGGGTATGCGCACCAAGATCGGACGGCCCCGTTCGCTTGCGGTCCTGCTCGGCGGCGCGGCGCTGGCGGTGGGTCCGATCCTGACGCTCACCGCGTCGGCGGCGACGTTGACCGAGGTCGGGACGTGGACGGCCAGTCCGATCGCGGGCGCCACGTCGCCATCCTGTCCGGCCGGTCCGGGTGGGATCACCAACCAGACGGTGCGCGACATCGTGTACCCGAGCATCAGCGGTGCCCAGGTTCGGGTCCGCCTGTCCAACACCTTCGGCACGGCGCCGCTGAGCATCGGAGCGGCGTCCATCGCCGTGGAGCGGACCGGCGCGGCCACCGTGGCGTCGACCACCCGGGTGCTCACGTTCGGCGGGAAGAAGACGATCACCATCCCGCCCGGCGCCGAGGCGCTGAGCGACTGGGCCGACTTCAGCGTGACCCAGGGCCGGGACCTGGCGCTGAGTGTCTACGCACCGCAACTGACCGGGCCTGCCACGTTCCACGCCGCGACGGAACAGCACAGCTTCCTGTCCGGCCAAGGCGATTTCGCCAGGACCGCGGGCGCGGCGAACTTCCCCACCACGATCTCGTGCTGGATGTTCGCCGACGGCCTGGATGTCGCTCCCCCGGCCCGCACGACCGGGTCGGTCGTCGCGTTCGGCGACTCGATCACCGACGGCGTCGGGTCCAACCTGAACGCCAACGAGCGCTGGCCGAACATCCTGGCCCGCCGGTTCGACGCCCGTGCCGGGAAGACCCTGTCGGTCGTGGACGAGGGCATCAGCGGAAACCGGGTCCTCTCCGACGCCGGCACCGCCGGCGTCAGCGCGCTGGCCCGCTTCCAGCGTGACGCGTTGTCCCAGCCGGGGGCCAAGGACATCATCGTGCTGGAAGGGATCAACGACATCGGCCAGAGCGACCTTGGCACCACGGCACTGGTCACCCCGGCCGATCTCATCGCGGGCTACCGGCAGCTGATCAACCAGGCGCACGCAGCAGGCCTGCGCATCTTCGGCGCGACCATGACGCCGTTCAAGGGCGCGTTCTACTGGTCGCCGCAGGGCGAGAAGACCCGCGAAGCCGTGAACAAGTGGATTCTCACCAGCGGCGCGTTCGACGGCACCATCGACTTCGCGGCGGTCACCGCCAACCCCGCCGACCCGCAGACGTACAACCCGGCCTTCGACAGCGGTGACCACCTGCATCCCAACGACGCCGGCTATCAGGCGATGGCCGACGCGATCAACCTGAAGACGCTGCTGAACCCCTGATCTCGGTCAGGACAGGAGTTCGACGTAGCCGTCGGTGCCGTACACGCGGATCCGCTGGCCGTCCTGGATCAGCTGGGTGGCCCCCTGCACGCCGACGACGGCCGGCAGGCCGTACTCCCTGGCGATCACCGCGCCGTGCGTCATCTGGCCGCCCACCTCCGTGACCAGGCCGGCGATGCCGACGAACAGCGGTGACCAGCTGGGGTCGGTGAACGTCGTGACCAGGATGTCGCCGGCTGCCAGATCGGCCTGCGCCATGTCCAGGATGACGCGGGCCCGGCCCTCGACGGTCCCCGCGGACACCGGCAGTCCGGTCAGCGCACCTGCCGGCACGTCGTCCCGCCGGTACGCCCCGGTCACGGCCTCACCGTCAGAAGTGAGCACCCGGGGTGGCGTGAGCGCGAGGTAAGTCCGGAACGCGTCCTTGCGCTCCTGGACGAGCTGGTCGTCCACCTGGTTCGAACGCGCGACCTCGTGCAGTTCGGCGAACGTCAGGTAGAAGATGTCCTCCCGATCGGCCAGCACGCCGGCCAGCACCAGGCGGTCGGCCTCGGCCAGCATCGCCTGCTTGTAGACGAGGTAGCGGCTGATGATGCCGTACTTCGGGTACTCCCGGTAGCCGATGAACGCCCTGACCTGGTCGATCATCCGCTTGGTCCGGTCGGCCTTGTCATCCCCGTCCGGCAGCGCCCGCAACCGCGACAGCACCTCCTGTTCCTTCTGCGCCGCCTTCTGCCGCCCCTGTTCGAAGCGCCGCTGCGCCGCACCCGGCTCGAAGTTCCGCACGTTGTCCAGGATCACCGGCACGAGCGTGGCGGGCCGCTCACGCCACCGCGGCCGGCTGATGTCGATCTCGCCGACGCAGCGCATGCCGTACCGGTCGAGGTAGGTCTCGATGGCCTGGCGCGCTTCGGTGCCACCCGCCAGCTTCGGCAACCCGTCCAGGAAGTCCTCGTTCTGGACACCCTGCAGGAACGCCACCACCTCCGGATGCGGGCGGATCGCGTCGGCGACGTCGACCAGCGCGAGACCCATCTCCGAGGTGATGTTGTCCGGGGCGGACAGCGTCAACGTGTCGGCGGCGTTCTTCTCCCCCAGCCACTCCAGCAGATTGTCGTTGAGCCACCACGTTGCCTCCATCCCCGCCATGATCGCCTTGAAGTTGAGCGGATCACCGAGGACGCGCTTGTGCTCCGTGAAGGCCGCCAGCAGGAAGTCGAACAGTTCCGGTCCGGTCTTCGTCCGGATGTCCCGCTCCAGGGCCGCGATGGACACCCGGCTGCGCTCGATCAGCTCGGCGACGATGGCCGGATCGGCCTCGCTCGGGGCGGCGGCCGCACCGGCCGGTGGCCCGCCGGGACCGGCGTCCGGCGACAACGGGACGAAGTCGAGGACGGTTTCCAGGGCGTCCCGCATCAGCGTGTCGCCCCGCCCCATCACGTCCAGCAGGGCGGCCCTGCTCGCCGGTCCGGCCAGCCGCTTGGTGACGTCGACGAACAGCCGCCCACCTGCCTCCTGCATCGGCACCATGGCCGTGTGCCGCCACACCGACAGCCCCAGCGGCTTCATGGCGTCGGTCATCATCTGCCCGTGACCGACCGAGACGTAGACGTGATTCTCCTGGTCAGCGGCGTCCGGGATGGGGAACAGCGTGGTGATCGGCCTGCTCTGCACGATCTGGAAGTCGTCATCGACCAGGCACCACTCGATGTCCTGCGGGCTACCGAAATGCGCCTCGATCCGCCGTCCGATCCGCACCAGCCGCACGGCCTGCGCATCGGTCAGCGCAGGCCGCTCCGCCGCGATCGTCCTGGCGACGACCTCGTCGTCGCGCACCGTGAACGCATCCGGGTTCACCAGGCCCGAGACCAGGGCCTCACCGAGGCCGAAGCCGGCGTCCACGGTCGCGACCCGCCGGTTGCCGCTGACGGGATCGGCCGTGAACAGGATGCCGGCCGCCTGTGGGAAGACCATCCGCTGCACGACAACTGCCATGTGGACCGTGCGGTGGTCGACGCCGTAGCGCTGGCGGTAGGTCACGGCACGTTCGGTGAACAGCGACGCCCAGCACCGGCTGATGTCCTGGATGATCGCCGCCGACCCGATGACGTTCAGGTACGTGTCCTGCTGGCCGGCAAAGGAAGCAGTCGGCAGGTCCTCCGCCGTCGCGCTGGACCGGACGGCGTATGCGGTGTCCTCGGCCAGCGATTCGGTGATCGCCGAGGTGAGGTCGCCCGGCATGGTGATTTCTTCGATGGTCCGCCGAATCCACGCGCTGATCGTGCGGATCGCCCCTCGGTCGTCCGGCCGCACCCGGGACAGCTGATCGAGTTGGCCGTCGATCGACGGCGCCGTGGACAGGACTCGCCGGAACGCGTCCGTCGTCACGACGAACCCGGCCGGCACCCGGATGCCGTCGATCCGGGACAGCTCACCGAGGTGCGCTCCCTTGCCGCCGACCACCGCGACCTGCTTGTCGTCGACGTCGTTCAGATCCAGAACGTACTGCTCGATCAACGCTTGTCCCCCGTACGTCATGGCCCGCATTTTCGCAGGTTGTGGCATCGGGCGCCGATTCTGCGCCATGACCGGGGTCTTGCGGCAAGCCCCCCTTCGGGCTATATGTTGAAAGTGGCGGGAGAGATATCTCCTTGCCCGTTGTGGCCCGTTGTGGCCCGTTGTGATCGCCGAGCGCGATTCGTGTGCTAGACGTTGCTGTATGGCCACGATCGCACTCGATCTCGTCAACACCGACAAGTACCCGTTCACCGACCCGGGCGGCGTCGCGTGGTGGGAGATCGTCAGCCGCACCCGGGGCGAACTGCGAGACGTCGGCTGCAGTGTCCTGCGGGACTTCATCCGACCGGAGACGCTGGAGCACCTGCGGGCCGAATGCGCCGCCGTCGCGCCCCACGCGTACACGAAGGTGGAACGCGTCAACGCCTACAACATCGCGCTGGACAAGCCACTGCCGGACGACCATCCCGGGCGCGTGATCATGGAGCGGGGCAACGCTTTCGTGGCACGTGACCAGTTCGCGGCGGACGCCGCCATCCAGCGGCTCTACACCAACCCGGTGTTCCAGCGGTTCGTGGCCGACTGCTTCGGCCAGCCCGAACTGCACGAGCTGGCCGACCCGCTGGCCGCACTCACACTCAACGTGATCGCACCGGGCCGGGCGCACCCGTGGCACTTCGATACCAACGAGTTCACCGTCAGCCTGCTCACCCAGGCGGCCGATGGCGGCGGGTCCTTCGAGTACTGCCCGAACATCCGGTCCGCCACCAGCGAGAACCTCGACGCGGTCGCCGAAGTGCTGGCCGACCGGAGCGACCTGGTGCGCCGGCTGGACCTGCGGCCCGGCGACCTGCAACTGTTCCTCGGCCGGTACTCGCTGCACCGGGTCAGCCCGGTGACGGGCCCGGTCGCCCGGCACACCGCGATCTTCGCGTACAGCGAACGTGTCGGTGTCATCGGCAGCCCGGAGCGAACGAGACAGCTGTTCGGCCGGGTCCTGCCCGAACACCTCGCCGTCGCCGTCCGCGGCGACGACCTGCTCGACTGACTCGGGGAGCCAGCTCGTGGCATTCGACTCGACCGGCAAGGTCTCCTTCGACGACATCTACACCGCGCCCGATCCACGCGCGTTCTTCGGCACGCTGCGCGGCCTGGACTACCAGATTCCGCAACTGGCCCAGCCCTATTTCGCGACCCTGATCGAGAGCTACCGAGCGGATCAGCGCGTGGCCGAACCGGTTGTGCTCGACGTCGGGTGTTCCTACGGCGTCAACGGGGCACTGCACCGCCGCGCGACGACCATGGCCGAGATGTTCGAGTACTACGACGGCGCAGCCGAACTGGAGCGGGCGGCCCTGCTGGCGCACGACAGCGGGCTGCCACCGGCCACGGGCGGTCGCACCCGGTTCATCGGGCTGGACACGTCTGCGCCCGCGTTGGCGTACGCCCGCGCCGCCGGGTTCGTCGACGAGACGATCCACGCGGACTTCGAGTCGACCGACCCGGACGAGGGGCAGCAGGCCGTGCTGGACGGCGTCGACATCGTCATCTCCACCGGCTGCGTCGGCTACGTCACGGAGAAGACGCTGGTCCGCATCAGCAGGGGCGCGCGGCCCTGGATGGCGCATTTCGTGCTGCGGATGTTCTCCTACGAGCCGATGGCCGACAGCCTGGCCGAGCTTGGTTACGAGACCACTAGCATCCACGGCGTGTTCAAGCAGCGCCGGTTCGCCTCCTCGGCCGAGCAGGCGCAGATCCTGGACACGTTGTCGGCGGCCGGGGTCGATCCGCGGGGGCTGGAGACGGATGGCTGGCTGTATGCCCAGCTGTACGTGTCGCGGCCACGCGGCGCCGGCACCGGCCTCGCCGCGGCCCTGCACGATCTCCGAGCACGAGGATGACAGTGAGCAGCACGGACTACGACTGGTCGCCCCGCACGTTCGGCAACGACGAGAGCCTGCCCAGGGTCCCGTTGCCCACGCTGGCGGACAGCTGCCGCCGGTTCCTGGAATGGTGTGCGCCGCTCCTGACCGAGGACGAGTTGGCACACACCGAATCGGCGGTCGCGGACTTCCTGGCACCGGACGGCCCTGGCCACGAGTTGCAGGCCGCGCTGGTGGAGTACGACCGGTCCCCCGGCGTGCACAGCTGGCTGGACACGTTCTGGCCGTACCGCTACCTGGGCCGGCGGGACCGGATCGCGCTCAACGCCAACTTCTTCTTCCTGTTCCAGCCGTCGTCGCTCGGCCAGGACGAGCGCGCGGCCGAGCTGATCGCGTCCGCCGTGGACTACAAGCTCAAGGTGGACGACGAGCTGGTCCCACCGGTGATCGTGCGCGGAGTGCCGCAGTCGATGGTGCAGCACCGGTTCCTGTTCTCGGCGACGCGGATTCCCGGCCAGGTGCTGGACACCGCGCGCACTCCGTATCGGGACAGCTGGCCCGGCCCGTCGCACGCTCGGCACATCGTGGTGTTCTGGCGGGACACGCCGTTTCGGATGGACGTGCTGGCGCCGGACGGGCGGCCGTACGACCCGGAGCAGTTGGCCGCCGGGCTGCGCTCGATCCGGCAGACCGGCACGGTCGTCGACGACCCGACAGCAGCGGTCGGGCACTTCACGACCAAGGCCAGGGCGGAATGGGCAACCAGCCGCACGGCGCTGCTGGCGGCAGGCAACGCCGAAGCCCTCGACACGATCGAAACGGCGCTGTTCTGCGTGTGCCTGGAGGACTTCGCTCCGGTCGATACGCAGGAGGCGTGCGACAAGCTGCTGCACGGCGACAGCGGGAACCGGTGGTTCGACAAGGCCGTCTCGTTCATCGTGTTCGCCGACGGCACGGCCGGGATCAACGTCGAGCACTGCGAACTGGACGGCACCACGATCCTCGGGTTCACCGACGCGCTGGTGAGCCAGGCCAGGACGCCACGCGAGGCACCCGACGGCGTGCCGGCGGCCGAGCCGGTCGAGTTCGTCCTGGACGACACGCTGCGGGCCGATGCCCGCGCGGCAGGCGAGTCGTTCGCCGCGTACGCGGACGCCACGGCAACCAGGACGGTGTCGTTCGACTTCGGTGCCAACCGGGCGAAGCAGCTGGGGATGTCACCGGACGCCTTCGCGCAGCTGGCGTACCAGTTGGCCCACTGGCGGGCCAAGGGCCTGACCGGCGCGACCTACGAGTCGATCGCGACCCGGCAGTACCGCAACGGCCGCACCGAGGCGATGCGTGTCGTCACCCCGGAGGTGCTCGCGTTCGTCGCGGCGATGGCGGACCAGGACAGCACTGTCGACGCGCGGCGGAGCGCCATGCGGGCTGCGGCGGCGAAGCACGTGGCACGGGCCAAGGAGTGCCAGGCGGGTGACGCACCCGAGCAGCACCTGTGGGAGCTGCAACTGATCCAGAAGCGCAGGGGCGTCGACGAATCGCCAGCGCTGTACACGTCGCCGGGCTGGCTGATCATGCGCGACGACTACCTGAGCACCAGTTCCGCGCCATCGCAGAACATCCAGTACTTCGGGTTCGGCTCGACCAGCCCGCAGTGCATCGGCATCGCATACGTGCTGCTGCCGGACCGGTGGAACATCTACCTGAGCACACCGAAGCACGTCGCGGCCGACATGTACCGCTTCGCCGACGAGCTGACCAAGGCGGTCGGCGAACTACAGACCCTGCTGGCCGAGTAGCCGTTCAGGAGCTGTGGGCGATGGCCGAACCGGTGAGTTGACCGCCGTCCCCTCGGGTCAGCACGCAGAGCAGTTGGCGGGTGCCGGCCTGGCTGTCCGGGTCGACCTGCCAGGCACGAGCGCTGGGCACCAGTGCCGTGTAGGTCAGCGCGGTCGTCTTGTCCTTCGGCGTGATCCAGGGCGAGTAGAACAGGACCGTGCAGATGCTGTGCCTCTGCGGCCAACTGCTGCGCGGCAGGCGGCTGGACATGCAGGGACGAGTTGTTGAACGCCGACGTCTCGGCGAAGACCTCGTAGTCGTGCGGGCTGTCGCAGTCCACGGACTCGTTGCTGGTGACGCTGCGGCCCGGCACCACAGCTCCGTTCCCGCACTCGTTCTCGTCCAGCTCGAACTTGGGGATCTGCGCGTCCGGCGAGCCGTAGGTCAGCGTCGCGGCGAACGCGGCCGGCTGGCTCGTCCCGCCCGTGCCGTGCCCGACGAAGTAGCCACCGACCGCGGCTCCCACCACGAGTAGCGCGGCCAGGCCGACCAGCGCCCAGCGCCGACTCTTCGTCGGCCGCGCGGCGACCCGGGTCGGCTGCAGGCCGTGCGGCGGGGTCGAGACCGCGGTGTAGGGCGCCGTGCCCATGATCGACACGGTCACGTCCGACGTGTGCGCCAGGGCGAGGACCTGCGACGCGGTCAGTCTGCCCTGCGGGTCCGCGATGAGCAGGCCACGGATGATCGTGGCCAGGGCCGGTGGGCAGCGGGCGAACTGCGGTGGTTCGTTCAGCACCGCGTGCAGGGTGGCCGCCGTGGTCGCCCGTTCGAACGGATCGCGGCCCTCGACCGCGAAGTACAGCACCGCACCCAGCGCCCACAGGTCGGCGGCAGGCGTCGCCTCGTTGCCGTGCACCCGCTCGGGCGCCAGGTAGCCGGGTGACCCGATGAGATTGCCGCTGGTGGTCAGCTTGGGGTCGTCAACGGCCTGTGCGATCCCGAAGTCGGCCAGCTTCACCCGACCGTTGCCCAGCAGCATCAGGTTGCTCGGCTTGATGTCCCGGTGCACGATGCCGGCCGCGTGCGCCACGCCCAACGCCCCGAGCACCTGCTCGGCCAGCGACACGACCTGGTGCGGCGGCAACGGCCCCTGGGCACGCACCAGATCGCTGAGCGTCTGGGCGGCCACGAGTTCCATCACGATGAACGTGGTGCCGCCCTCGTCGATCACGTCGTGCACGGTGACGATCGCCGGATCGTTCAGCCTGCCCGCGGTCCGCGCCTCGCGCAGCACCCGCTGCTGGAACACGTCGCGCTCACGGTCGTCGACGTCATGGGGCAGGCGCAGTTCCTTGACCGCGACATGCCGCCCGATCACCCGGTCGTGCGCCCGCCAGACCACGCCCATGCCGCCGCGCCCGAGCACGTCCAGCAGCTCGTAGCGACTGCCGATCACCCGCTGCCCCGCGACCGTGTGTTCAGGCACGGCAGCCTCCATGTCTCACCGATACGTGGTCGCGGCGATTCTGTCGTATTCCGACTCCGCTCGCGGACGTATCCGAAACACAGGCCTGCGCCATTCGTCCGTAATGGTGTGCGATGCCGGCTATCTCACAGCGCCGGGTAGGCCGGGAACACGCAGGTCGGCACGCTGCCGCTGCCGGCGACCGAGCCGGTGGTCACGCCGGTGCCGGTGGGTGTCAGATTCGAGTCGAACAGGCCGACGTTCGCGAACTCGGCGGTGTCGGCGGTCTTGTCCAGGGACACGTTCTCCAAGGTCAGGCCGAGTGGGTGGCCTGCGTCCAGGCCCTGCAGCACGTTGGTCCCGCTGGTCGCCGAACTCGTCGAGCGCACGCCGTTGACCAGGATGTTGGTGAAGAACGGGATCGTGGCGCCGGTGCCGTTGTCGTAGTGGGTGTCGAAGACCAGTGGCTGCTTGACCAGCGTGACGCAGGTGTTCAGGTAGCTGACGGTGCTGACCGTGCCACCGGACGCCGCGCTGCTCTTGATCCGCAGCCCGATGCTGCTCACACTGGCGTGGCCTTCGGAATCGGTGCCGGTCAGCGTGTTGTTCTCGACCAGCACGTTGCTCACGCCCGAGTTCGTTTCGCTGCCGATGGAAATGCCGTGCGTGCCGTAGAAGTGGTTGTCGCGCACCGTGATGTTCGTCGACGGGGCCGATCCACCCTTGATCGCGACACCGTCGTCGCCCGCTTCGACGAAGCTGTCCGCGATGGTCACGTTGGTCGCGCCGCTCGGGTCGATGCCGTCGGTGTTGCGGGCGGTGGCAGGGCTCTTGATCCGCACACCCCATGCGGTGAACCCGTTGCCGTTCTGGTAGGACACATGGAAGTTCGGCGAGTTGACCAGGTCGATGTCGTAGAGCGTGAAGTTGTTCGAGTTGTTGGCCTGGATCAGCCGTGGCGCGTTCTGCTGTTCGTTCTCGGTCTGCGCGAGCGTGGCCAACTGCCACCACGACATCGTGCCGCCGTTGAGGACCAGGTCACCACGCCCGTCGATCCGCCCCTGCGCCCCGGTCGTCGAGCGCACCCCTTCGATGCCGGCGTTCGCGCCGCTCACGGTGATCAGCGGCTTGCAACCGCCCGAGGACGTGGCCACCGTGCCGCACGTCGGTTTGCCGGCCAGTTGGTAGTCGGCGCCGTTGCCCGAGCCGTACAGCGTGACACCGCTGTCCACCAGCAGGACAACACCCTTGGGGATGGTCACCGGCGCGATCAGGAACGCGGCGTGCGTACCGCTGGCGACCAGCTCGACGGCGACCGGGGTGGTGCCGGTCTGTGTGCACGCGTTCAGCGCGCCCTGTAGGCGGGCGGTGTCCGGCGGGGTCGCCTCCTGGGGTGCGCCGGAGCGGCGGTTGGCCATGGTCAGCCCGGAGGTGAGGGTCTGGCACACCGTGGTGGGCACGTGCGGCTCGGTCACCACCCGGCTGTCCCCGGTGGCCGTCGGCGGGATCGTGGCCGCTGCGGCCTGGCCCGCGACCAGCACCGCGCCCAGCAGGCCACCGGCCACACCCAGGGCGAGCACACGTGTTCCGGACATGCCTGCCTCTCATTCCCGCTCTGTTGGTGACATGCGCGGAGTACCACCGGTTTTGCCCGGCCGGCAACCAATGCCGGTCGCGCGGCGCCCGAACCTGGCGGGCACTGCGAAAGTTCCATCCGGGCGGTTGGCTTGCACGATGCGACTGCGGGACGTTCAACTCGGCGATGTCGACACCTACGTACGGATGCGTTGCGACCCGGTCATGATGGCCGAACTGGGCGGGCCGCTGCCGAGGGACGGTATCGAGGCCAAGGTCCGCCGCGACGTCGAGGACGCCACCGCGGACCGGGCGTGGATCCAGATGATCCTGGTCGACGGCAATACCGTTGCCGGGAACGTGGTGCTCTGGGCACACGACCCCACGTCACCCGGCGAGCAGCCGATGTCCGAGATCGGCTGGATGGTGCTGCCCGAGCACCAGGGCC
Organism: Pseudonocardiaceae bacterium; assembly: GCA_036279295.1. Taxonomy (GTDB): domain Bacteria; phylum Actinomycetota; class Actinomycetes; order Mycobacteriales; family Pseudonocardiaceae; genus DATEPR01. The sequence goes on from DASUJK010000113.1 coordinate 18,353, forward strand.
GTGGCGTCGCCAAGGCCGCCGTCCGGATGCTCCTGCGACGTGCCCGCGACGAGCGGCGTTGGGGCATCGTGCACGCCTTCCCAGGCGTCGCCAACGGACCGTCCAACGGAATCTGCCGATCCCTCGGGTTCACGCTGATCGGTGAGCAGGACACCGAGTTCGCGGGCCGAGTGCTGCGCACCCGGCACTGGCAGATCGACCCGTCAGCCGAGGAAACGGCCCACCGCGACAAAGGCGGCGAGCGGTAGGAGCGCGTTGGCCGGCAACGGTCGGCGTGCGGCGCGGGCCACGTGCACACGCAGCGCGCCGAGGATCTCCACCGAGCCGATCACCTTGACCCCGGCGTCCGAGGAGTCCCGCATCCGGTCGAGTTGCCCGACGCGATCAGCTGCTCGCGCGGCCGCACGACCTTGAGCCCGCCCGCGGCGAGGTAGACCAGTGCGAGCAGACCCCGCGTGATCCACAGTGGGATGTTCACCGTATGCCCCAATCCTTACCTCTTGCGCGTCGCACCGGAGACCGACTGTCCACCACGGATTCGCGACGGCGGCGCCGTACGCGAGGTGCTGGACCGGATCGGTGACAAATGGAGCCTGCTGGTGATCGGCACCCTGCGCACCGGGCCACTGCGGTTCGGTGCACTGGAACACGCGATCGCCGGCATCTCACAGCGGATGCTCACGCTGACGCTCGAACACCTGGTCGAGGACGGTCTGGTCGCGCGCACCGCCTACGCCGGGGTGCCGCCGCGCGTCGGGTACGAGGTGACCGAGCTGGGTCGGACACTGGTGCCACTAGTCATGGCGCTCGCCGAGTGGGCCATGACCAACCACGAGCAGACCAACGCGAACCGCTCCCGTCACCGACCGCCATCATCCACACAGGACCTCTCCCCTGACTTCCGACCGAGTCGGCGCCCAGTACTTGCAAATGATTTTCATCTCGGGCTAGGGTACCGGTACCGGAAACGGTTGTCATTATCACCGACGCGCGCCGTGGCGGCGTACATCGAAGGAGACGGTCTGTGACTACCCCGTTGCGCGGCAGGGTTCGATCGAGCAGGTCAGGGCGGCTCGTGACCCTGACCGCGATCGCCGTGTCGGCCGCCACGTTGGCGGCGTGCGGGTCCGCGTCGAACGCCAGCACCACCGAGAGCGCGGCAGGCGGCACGGTGATCGAGATCGTCGCGGCCGAGAACGAGTACGGCAGCGTGGCGTCCCAGGTGGGTGGCCGATTCGTCGATGTGGCCTCGGTGGAGAGCAACCCGAACACCGATCCGCACACCTACGAGGTGAGCCCCCGGGTGGCCCAGCAGGTCGCGGCGGCCCAACTGGTGATCCAGAACGGTGTCGGCTACGACGACTTCATGGCCAAGATCGAGTCCGCCGCCGCCGGCACCGGCCGCACGATCATCGATGTCCAGCGGTTGCTCGGGTTGCCGGACAGCACTCCCAACCCACACCTCTGGTACGACCCGAAGACGATGCCCGCGGTGGCCAACGCACTGGCCGCCGGCCTCGGCAGGCTGCAACCGGCCAACGCCGCGTACTTCAAGGCCAACGCCGCGACGTTCGTCAAGTCGCTCCAGCCGTGGCTCACGGCGATCGCGAACTTCAAGGCGACCTACCCCGGCACGCCGGTGGCCACGACCGAACCGGTCGCCGACTACATGCTCCAGGCGGCCGGTGTCGACAACATGACGCCGTTCTCGTTCCAGGCCAACGTGATGAACGACGTCGACCCCAGCCCGCAGGCGGTGTCGGCGCAGAACGGCCTGTTCACCGACCACAAGGTCACGGTGTTCGTCTACAACCAGCAGGTCACCGACTCGCTGACCGAAGGTTTCATCACGGTCGCCAAGCAGGCGGGTGTCCCGATCGTCGGTGTGTACGAGACGATGCCGACACCCGGCTACACCTACCAGTCGTGGATGCTCGCCGAGGTCAACGCCCTGCGCGAGGCGGTCGTCGACCACACGTCGACGATCAAGTTGTAGCCATGGCACACGATGACGAGATCCTGGCGGTCGACGGCGTCAGCGTCACCCTGGCCGGCCGCCAGATCCTGCGGGAGGTCAGCTTCCGGATCGCAGCGGGCGAACTGACCGGGCTGATCGGCTCGAACGGCGCCGGCAAGACCACACTGCTGCGGGTGATCCTCGGCATGGTCACACCCACCGCCGGCCAGGTGCGGCTGGCGGGCCGACCCCGGCCGCGGCACAACCGCATGATCGGCTACGTGCCGCAGAAGATCGCCCTGGAGCCGGACACCCCGATGCGGGCACGTGACCTGGTCGGCCTCGGCCTGGACGGGCACCGGCTCGGGGTGCCGCTCCCGTCCCCGGCGCGGCGGGCCGCTGTCGACGAGATGCTGGCCGCGGTCGACGCCACCCGCTTCGCCGACGTGCGGGTCGGCAACCTCTCCGGCGGTGAACAGCAGCGGGTCATGATCGCGCACGCGCTGATCAGCGGGCCGCCGCTGCTGTTGCTGGACGAGCCGCTGGCCAATCTGGACATCCGCAGCGGTCACGAGGTCGTCGAACTGCTGGCCGGGATCGCCACCCGACAGCGGGTCGCGGTGTTGTTGTCGGCGCACGACATGAACCCGCTGCTGCCGGTGATGGACCGTGTGGTGTACCTGGCCGGTGGCCGCGCGGCCAGTGGCACAGCGGCAGAGGTGGTCCGTACCCAGACGTTGAGCGACCTGTACGGCCACCACGTCGAGGTGATCCGCACCCAGGGCCGGGTGCTGGTGGTCTCCGGACGGGGTGGCGCATGCCAGGACTGATCGAGCCCGGATTCTTCGCCAGCGCCCCGGTGCACGTCGCCATCGTGGCCGGTGGCGTCGTGGCGGTGGTGTCCGGTGTGGTCGGCACGTTCACCGTGATCCGAGGGCAGTCCTTCGCCGGGCACTCGCTGGCCGACATCGGCACCGCGGGCGGTTCGGCCGCGGTGCTGGTCGGCGCGCCGACGCTGTACGGGTTCGTGGCGATGAACGTGGCGGCAGCCGGAGTGATGGAGTTGATCGGCATTCGCAGGCCGCGGGGCCGCGACCTGGCCACCGGCATCGTGCTGGGCGCAGCGCTCGGGCTGGCCGCCCTGTTTCTCTACTGGGACACCACCGTTGCCAGTGCCAGCAGCGCGACCGTGAATGTCCTCTTCGGATCGATCTTCACGATCTCGACCGCCACGGTACCGATCATCATCGTGTTCGGGTTCCTTTCCCTGGCGGTGATCGCCGCCATCTACCGACCGCTGCTGCTCACCTCGGTCAGCCATGAACTGTCCGCCGCCCGGGGTGTGCCCGTCCGGCTGATCGGCCTTGGTCATCTGCTGACGCTGTCGGTGGCGGTGTCGCTGTCCGCGGTCACCATCGGAGCCATCCTGTCCACCGCGCTGCTGATCGGCCCGGCCGCGACCGCGCTACGGTTGACCAGCAGGACGGGGTCGGCGATCGCACTCGCCGCCGCGATCGGGGTCGCGACCACGTGGGCGGGCATCGTGCTGGCCTACGGCAGCGCAGCCTGGTCGGTCGACCAGCAGGGCTGGCCGGTCAGCTTCTGCATCGTCGCGGTCATCGGGGTCTGCTACCTGGCCACGTCGGTGACCACCCGCGGCCCGCGTGCGCGGTCGGACCCGGCCGGCCACCGGGAGGCCCGCTGATGTTCGCGCCCTTCATGATCAATACGTGGGAGGCGGCGAGCATCGTCGCGATCGTCGCCGGTGTGGTCGGGTTCTTCACCGTGCTGCGTGGCTCGGCGTTCGCGGCGCACTCGCTGCCCAACGGGGCGTTCGCCGGTGCGGCCGGCGCCAGCCTGATCGGCGTCAACGCCCTGGTCGGTCTCGGTGCGTTCGCGTTGGCGGGGGCGCTGGCCATCACGGCGCTCGGCCGTCGGGCCCGGCACGACGTGGCCACGGCGCTGACGATCGTGGCGATGCTGGGGCTCGGCGATCTGTTCCTGTCCCGCACGACCGAGTACGCGCCGGAGATCTACTCGTTGCTGTTCGGCGAGGTGCTGGGTGTCTCCAGCGGCGAACTGGCCCCGACCGCGGCGATCGGGGCGGTGTGCGTGCTCGCCGTCGTCGCGCTGTACCGGCCACTGCTGTTGTCGTCGGTGGCGCCCGAGGTCGCCAAGGCGCGCGGGATTCATGCCCGGTGGACGGAGGCCGGCTTCCTGGCGGTGATCGCGCTCGCGACCACCGTGGCCGTGCCCGTGGTGGGTTCGCTGCTCATCTTCAGCCTGCTCATCGGCCCGCCCGCCGCGGCACGCGCCATCACCGGCAGGCCGTCGCACGCGATCGTGGCCTCGGTGTTGATCGCCCTGGTGACCGTGTGGGCCGCGATCGCGATCTCGTTCCTCACCAATCTGCCGATCGGGTTCTTCGTCGGCACCCTCAGTGCCGTGTCCTACGCCGTTGGCCGCGGCTTTGGCCGGAGGTCACACGATGTCGTTGGACGTTCCCACCGCACTGCTGGAACGGGCCGAGCAGGGTGAGGTCACGGATGCCGAGTTCGTCTCGTGCGTATGCGACTCACTGCCCTGTGCCTGGTCGGTGATCAGTGGTGTGGTCGCCGACCCGCGGGACGGCGGCGGGCTGGAGCGCCATTTCGGCGTCAAGCCGGCATTCCAGAACTGCCACCGGGTCGCCGCCTTTCCATTGTCCGCTGTGGACGATGACCGCTACCAGAGCCCGGAACCGTGCGACTGCTGATCAGGCTGGTCAGGTCAGCCGGATCCAGGTCGACCTGGCGACGGCGACCGGCGTGCCGTCGGCGGCGTAGATCGCCGAGCCGGCGAACAGCTTGCGACCAGTACCGCTCTCCCGCCAGCCGACGACGGCATACCGGTCGCCGGCACGCACCGGAGCGAGCCGCCACACCGTCATCCGGCCCAACAGATAGGGCGCCGACGTCTGTTCCTGCCCGATCGCGCCAAGGCCCGCGGAACAGTCCAACGCCGTCCAGACGAACTCGGGTAGCACACCGGCCGAATCGGCCAGCGACGCGTCGGGTGTCCAGACGTCGGCCGACAGCTCCCGGCCGGGCACCGGGCCGACCATGATCCGCAACCCGCCGTCGTTGTCCGGCCCGCACCCGAAACAGGCGGGAAACGGGTGGGTCTCCGGCCGTTGCCGCAGGGTGGACCGCTGCCCCGCCGTCTCGGCGTCGGTCAGGGACACCGGGTCCGGTGCCGCGAGCGGGTCGTCGTCCGTCGGCATCGCCGTCGCGATCACCGTGTCGCCCTCCAGCATGCGCACCCCGCCAGCATGCCGTTCGACGGCCAGCCGCACGTCCAATGGAGTCGGCCTGCGCAGTGTGATCTCGGCGGTGCCATTGACGTGAGCGGCGATCACGCCGCCGACGTAGCCGCCGTTGCCGCAGTTCGGCGGGCCGTTGTAGCGCGACTCGATGACGATCATGACAGCAGCTCCCGGACAGCTGCCACCCCGGCCAGCGCCGCGTCATCGTCGGGCGCCTGCGGAATCAGGTTGAACTCGGTGCAGCCGGCAGCGACATAGCGCGCCAGGAACTCGGCCACGTCCTCCGGTGTCCCATATGGACAGTACCGCTCGAACCGCTCGAACGGCATGCCGTAGACCTGCTGCATGGACTGCGCCACACACGATCGCGCGGCAGCACGGCTGTCCCCGAACCCGCACCACACCTGCATGGCGTGCCGGCCGGGACCGGCCATGTCGACCGCAGCCGCGAACCTCTCCGGCGAGTTCCAGATCCCCAGCCAGCCCTCCCCCAGGCCGGCCGCACGCCGGATCGCCGCATCCGAACGGCCGCCGACCACGATCGGGATCGGCGTCGACGGCGCTGGCAGCACGACAGCGTCGGTCAGGTCGAAGAACTCGCCGTGCAGCGTCACCGGCTTCCCGGACAGCAGCTCGCGCAGCACGGTCAGCGCCTCGTCCATCCGCCTGCCCCGCGTCGCAGGGTCGACCCCGCAGACCGCGATCTCGTGCCGGTCCTCGCCGCCGACCCCGACGCCGAACACCAACCGCCCTGGCGCCAGCCGGGCCAGATCGGCCAGCTGCCGTGCGACCAGCACCGGATGCCGCAACGGCAGCAGATAGACCCCGGTGTGCACCGGCAATGTCGGATGCAACATCGTCAGCGCCGTCGCCCGCACCAGGCCGTCACTGCCGTGGCCGCCACCGAAACTCACGTGGTCGCCACAGCACACGTGATCAATACCGGCCTCGCCGATCCGCGCCAGATAGTCGCGCGCGGCGTCGATCCCCCGGTCCAACAGCCCCAACGGCGGGAACATCCCCACCCGTGGCCCATCACCCTCCGTCATGCGATCAACAGTAGATCGCGGCTGGTCCGGCGGATATCGGGTGATGTACCGAGCAATGCCGCCTCGGCAGCCCGGTGTGCGGCGCTGGTGTCGGTCGAACTACCTACCGAACCGCCGCCCAGGCCGCGATCTGGGCTCGCGACCGCACCTCGAGTTTCCTGCGGATGTGCTCGACGTGCGCCTCCGCCGTACGCGGTGCGATCCGCAGCGTGCTCGCGATCGCCTTGTTGGTCAGACCGGCGGCGACCAGACGGGCGACCTCCATCTCCCGGTCGGTCAGCGGCCCGCAAGCGGCACTGTCGTCGAGGAAGGCCAGCGTCGCGTCGACAACCGGTTCCCACTCGCCCTGGTAGTAGAGGTGTCCCCGGCCCGGCAGCGGCACGAGCACGGCGCCGGGTACCAGTGAGGCAACCTCGCGCCCCAACCCGAACGGTGTCGCGGTGTCGTGTTCCCGGTGCAGCACGGCCGTGCGGGCGCGGATCGTAAGCAACAGGTCCCGGATGTCGGTCCGGTAGTAGACATCGAGCAGTTCACCGGCCACTTCTGCGGTCGCACCGCCGCGCTGCAACCGCGTGAACGTCTCGACCTCAGCGGTGTCGGGATCGGCGACGAACATGCCGGTCATCAGCTTCGACCCGATGCCCCAGTGCGCCCGCACCAGCGCCACGATCGAAGCCCGGACGTCGGGCGGCGCCAGCTCGGCACCGTCCGCACAGGTGCCGTACAGCACCAGCGACTCGACCCGGTCCGGGTGGCGGGCGGCGACAGCGGCGGCCAGCTGGCCACCCTGCGACGCGCCGAACAGCCGGAATCGTTCCGCGCCGACGGCATCGGCCACCGCGACCGCGCTCGCCACCTGGGCATCGAACGACAGTCCGACGTCGGTGCGGTCGGACAGCCCGCAGCCCGGCTTGTCGTAGCGGATGACGGTGTACCGCTCGGCCAGTCGCGTCAGGAATGCGCTGAACGAGAACAACGCGAGTTGGTCGCGCAGGTGCGTCACCCAGCCCGACTCGCACAGCAACGGCGGACCGGTGCCGCTGGTCGCGTAGGCGACCCGGCCTGCCGGGGTGTCGCAGTACCTGACCTGCACTCCGACAGCGTCGCACCCGGGTCAAACCGTGGAGTGGGCCGGATCCGATTCCGCGAACACCGGGTCGCAGTCGGTCTGGGTCGGTTTGACTCGCATATCAATCTTTCCGGGAGTAAGGATTGCGGGCCATATCCTCCGTCGCGCTGCGCACCAGGCACTGCACACGGTGTCACCGGAGTGAACCCGACTACTACGAACCGGTAACAGCAATCACCTGGCAGTGCCGAAACCGCTCGCACCTTTCCTACGTGTATGAATAAAGTCAGCCGTCAGGCGGCTGGGGAGCCGCCGGGGGAACGGACGGAGGAACGGCTACTTGGCACACTTCCGCCCGCCGTTCGTACTCGCCCGAATGGCCGCCTATCGCACAGTCCTGGTGACCGTTCTGGTCATCACGCTGTTGATGGGAGCGGTGCTCGCCGCCTTCGCCGTGTATGACGCGAGGGCGCTGGGTGAGGCCGCGTTCGTGCGGCTGGCCGCCGCGGACACCTCGATCGCCGTGACCGCGGCGAGTTCGTCGGCCGAGCAGTCCGCGAAGCAGACCTCGGTCGTGCGTTCCGCCGGGGCGTCGGCGCTGGGTGCCGGCGCGAGCACCGTGACCGCCGTGCTGTGGTCCAATTCGGAGAACCTGCCGGCCGGCGCCGTCGCGCACGCGAAGCCGACCGACGAGGACCAGGCGCTGTTGGCCGGTTTCGGCGACCTGGGCAGCTCCGCCAAGCTGCTGACCGGACAGTGGCCCGACGCCGCCAATGCCGACGGCACCGTCCCGGCAGCCGTGCCGGAGGTGGTGGCCGCCGCCCTGCGGCTCAAGGTCGGATCGACGCTCGGCGTCAAGGACACCATCACCAAGGGCGGCGTCCGCATCCGGATCGTCGGGATCTACCGGCCGCTGCACGCCAGAAGCGCCTACTCGGCGGTGAACCAGATCCCCGACACCGGCGTGCGACCGGCACAGCCGTTCTTCACCTACGGGCCGTTCGACGTCGACCCGTCCGTCTTCGCCGGCGGCCTCGTGACGGCCAGCCAGACCAGCTGGGACATCCAGCCGTCGCCGCTGGTCCTGGCCAGCCGCGGCCCGGACGTCGACGCCACCGCGATCCGCCGCCTGAGCACCGCACTGCTGAACTCCGCACCCCTCGGCCCGGCCCAGATCACCACCACGCTGCCGGCGCAGCTCGCCGCGCTGGCCACCGCGCGGAGCACGGCCCGCACCGAACTGGCCGGCGTCGCCCTGATCCTGCTGGCGCTGACCATCGCGGCGCTGATCATCACGACCCGACCGCTGGGTGCCCAGCGTGAGGCGGAGACCTACCTGCTCGCCCTGCGCGGCCGCAGCCGCCGACAAGCCGCTCTGGCCAACGTCGGCGAGGCGGCCACGCTCGGTGTGGTCACTGTGCTGGCGGCCGCACCAGCCGGGACACTGCTGGCCGTCTTCCTGAGCCGCAACGGGCCGCTGGGCAGCGATGCCGACGCCGCCGGGCCCGCACTCGACGCGGCGCTGCCGTCCGGTGACGCCTGGTTCGCCGCGCTGGGCGTTGCGCTGTTCGCGGCCGCCATCCTGATCATCGCCGCCGCACGCAAGTTCTCCGCGAGTGGCCGGCTGGAGCGGGCCGGCCGGCAGTCCCGGCTGGCCGGCGCCGCGCGGGCCGGTATCGACCTGGCCGTGCTCGCCCTCGCCGCCGCTGCCTACTGGCAGCTGCGCAGCCTGTCCACCGGCAAGCCCGCCGACGCGCTGCTGGTACTCGCGCCGGCACTCGCGCTGCTCGCCTGCGCACTGCTGTGGCTGCGCCTGATGCCACTGGTGGCGGGCCTCGGCGACCGGCTCGCCGCACGCGGCCGTCGGATGGGCGCCGCGCTGGCCGTCTGGCAGATCAGCCGCCGCCCCCGGCACCACGCCGGTCCGGCACTGCTCATCGTCTTCGCGGTCGCCAGCGGGACGTTCGCGCTCGCCCAGCACGCCACCCGGCAGCTGTCCATCGGTGACCAGAGCGACTACACCGCCGCCGCCCCGGTCCGGCTCGACATCGAGGGGTCGAGTTTCGCCTCGCGGGTCTCCGGGGCGGTCATCGCCGACCGGGCTGTCCAGGTCGCCACCCCGGTCATCCAGACCACCGGCTTCAACGGCAGCGTGGTCCTGGCCATGGACAGCCGCACTGCCCCGCAGACCGTGCTGCTCCGCCCCGACCAGTACTCGGCCGCGCCGACGAAACTGTGGGCGGAGCTGCACCAGGGCCTGCCGAAGGACACGGTCCTGCCCGGCCGCCCGACCAGCATCGGTCTCACGGCGAAGCTGTCCCCGCCGGGTGGGGCGTTCGGCCTGCGCGGTCCGAGGGTCGCGCTCACCGTCGAGGACTCGCTCGACCAGTTCGTCCAGCTCCCCACACAGCCGCTGCCCGATGACGGGTCGGCACACCCGCTGACCTTCCCGGTCCCGCCAGGTCTTGAGTACCCGCTCCGTGTCGCCCAGGTCGCCATGGCCTACTCGGCCCCCGGCGGTCGGGCCGCGAACGAGACCCTCACCGTGGGCGCACTGCGCACATCGGCCGGTTCGACGGCGCTGCGGCTGGGTGACTGGAGCGAGCAGATCCGGTCCGCCGATCTGCAACTCGCGATCGCGGCGCTGCGCAACGGCGCCACCAGCCAGCCCGCCGTGGAAGCCGAGCTGGCGGGAGCACCGACGGCAGGTGGAGCCGGCGACTGGTCGCTGCGCTTCAGATCCGGTTTCGGCCTGGTGCCAGCCATCAACGCTCCCGCGCAGGTCACGCTCACCATCGCGCCGAGCGCCCCGGCCCAGCTGCCCGTGCTGGCCACCGGCTCATTCCTGTCCGGCAGCGGGCTCAAGATCGGCTCGGTCGCCCAGGTCGCCGCGGACGGACTGACCATCCCGGCCCGCATCGTCGGCAGTGTGCAGGCCTTCCCGGCCATCAGCGACGTCGACTTCGCAGGCGGCCTCGTCGTCGACGACAAGGCGCTGCAGTACCGGCTGCTCGACCAGGGTGTGCCACCGCTGACCGCGACCTCCTACTGGCTGCGGACGGCAGGCGGAGCGATACCGGCAGGCCTGCCGCAGGGTGGTGTCGCGGTCACGACCCTCGCCGCGACCCGGTCGGCGCTGGCCAACGACCCGTTGACCCAGCTCATCGAGCAGAGCCTGATCGCGCTCGCGGTCACCGCGGCCATCCTGGCCATCGCGGCCCTGTGGGCGGCCGTGGCCGCGGCGCGACGGGAACGGGCCGACCAGGAGGCGGTGCTCATCGCGCTGGGCATCTCGGGGCGCAGGCAGGCACTGCTGCAGGCTGCCGAGATCCTCGCGGTCTCCGGCCCGGCAGCGATCGCCGGTCTCGCCATCGGTGTCCTGCTGTCCCGGCTGATGCTGCCCTATCTCACGCTGACCAGCGCCGCGACGATTCCGGTGCCCGCCATCGTGATCGTGACCGCCTGGCTGCCCTCGCTGGTGCTGGCCGCGGTGATGATCATCGGCCCGGCCCTGGCCGCGGCGGTGGCCGTGGTGGCGACCAGGGCCGACGCGGCCGCCCGGCTGCGCACGCTGGAGGTCGCGTGACCACCCCCGGCAACGAGCAGCGTGCCACCTCGTCACCGAGGCGGCTCACCACCATGATCGGCGCCGTGGCCGGCAGCGGACTCGGTGCCGCCCTCGTGCTGGCGCTGCTGGCCGGAGCGGGCTCCTTCGCCGGCACCGTGGTGCCGCGCGAGAACGCCCAGGCGCAGAGTTCCGCGCTGCACGCCGAGCTGGCCGCGGCCGACACCGGCACCGCGTCGATGTTCGGCACGTCCGATCTGAGCAGCCTGCAGTCGAGTCTCTATCCGGCCAACCCACAGAACGTGCTGTCGCTCGACCAGCTCGCCGCGCCGGAGAAGGCGCTGCGCACCGAACTTGCCGCGCGTGGCGTGCCGCTCTCCACCAAGGAAAGCGACTACTGGGTGGGTATGAACACCGTCCAGAGCGCGATCGGGTTCGTGCACCCGACGCCAGCACAGGCCTCGTTGCTGCACGCCCTGACCGGGCTGAACTACCGCAGCAATCTGCCCGACCACGCGACCCTGGCCCAGGGCACGATGCCGAACCACGCGACGAGCCCGGCCGGCGGGCGGCCCGGCCTGTTCGAGGTCGCGATCACCCGGCAGACCGCGGCCACGTTCCACCTGCGGGTCGGTGACACCGTGACGTTGGCTTCCCTGGCCACCACACCGATTCGGTTGCAGGTCACGGGGATCCTCAAGATTCGCGATCCGAACAACGAGTTCTGGGGCTTCGATCCGCTGGCCGTCGCCCCCCAGCTGATCAAGCCGCAGAACGGCCCCGCGCACTGGGTGTCCGACTTCTTCGTCGGGCCGGGCGAGGCCGCCGTCGTCGAAGAGGCCTTCACCGGCCGGGCCGTGCCGCTGGCATACGTCCTGCCGCTCGACCTCTCGCACCTGACCAGTGCCCAGGCGCAGCCCCTGGCCAGCGCGATCGTCACCGCGACCTCGGACGCGGCCGACCTGCAACTGCCCGGCGTGCCCGGCGCACAGAGTTCGACGACATCGCTGGCCGTCGAGCTGGGCGGCGGCCCGACGGGGCCGCTGAACCAGTTCCTCGGCCAACGTCAGGCGGTGAACGCGGTGCTGGCCACGGTGGTCGGATCGCTCGCCGCGCTCGGTGCCGCGGTGCTGCTGCTGTGCATCCTGCTGCTCGCCGAACGACGTTCGGCCGAGTTCACCCTGCTGCGCGCACGTGGCGCCTCCGGTCGGCAGCTCGCGCTGCTGGCCGCCCGTGCCAGCGCGATCAGTGTGGTTCCGGCCGCCGCGGGCATGCTGCTCGGCGGCGCCCTCGTGCGGAGTCCGCTGCCGCTCCTCGCCGACTGGTGGATACCCGCGCTCATCGCGCTGGTCGTCCTCGCCGGACCCAGTGTGGCGGCGGCGCTGCGCTACCGCGCGCGGGCCGCGAAATCCACGAACCGCTGGTCGGCCGCCGCAGCGGGCGTGCGAACGGCACGCACCGGCGTCCGCAGCGAACGGGTCCGCCGGGCCGTCGCCAGCGCATCGGCGGTCGTGTTGTGCGGTGGCGCCGTCGCCGTGCTGCGTTACTACGGCAGCGGATCGAACGTGCTGGCGGCGCTGGCACCGTTCCTGATCGCCGTGCCCATCGCCATCGGCATCTACTACCTGACACCACCGATCGTTCGGGCCCTGACCCACGCCGCGTCGCGCAGGCGGGACGCGGTTCCGTTCATCGCGATGGCCCGCGCCTCCCGCGGCTCCACGATCGCCTGGCTGCCGTCGCTCGCGCTCGTGCTCACACTGGCCGTGGTCGCTGTCGGTTCGATCGTGCACGACACCGTCGTCACCGGCGAGGTGGACGGCTCGTGGGCGGCGGTCGGCGCGGACAACATCGTCACCGCCACGGATTCGAACACCGGATTCAGCGCGCCCGCCGTCCACGCCCTGACCACGCTGCCCGGCGTCACCCGCAGTGCCACCGTCGATGTGCTGCACGTCGGTGACTTCTCGCTCGCGCCGGTCGCCGAGGACCTGCCGGCCAACACCGTCGTGGCCGTCGTGGACGCGGCGCGCTACCGCGCGCTGACGGCGGGCACGCCTGCCGCCCAGCTGCCGTCCAACCTGGCCGAACCCGCCGACCCGCACGCGCCGGTCCCCGTCGTCGTCTCCCCCTCCGTCGCGGTGGTCATCTCCTCCAGCAGCCAGTTGGAGATCCACGGTGTCGACGTACCGATCAAGCAGGTGGCCACCACCGGGTCCACCGCGGCGCTGCCGGGCACCGGCGACCTGGTGATCGTGCCGTCGTGGATGTTGGGCCGCTACGGCATCACCGCCGTGACGCCGTCCGTGGTGCTGCTCAACGGCAACGTCGACGCGGCGCGGATCACCGCGACGCTGCACCAGTTCGCGCCCAGCTCGACAGTGACCCAGCGGGGCGCCGAGTTGGCCGCGCTGACCCACGCGCCCTTCCAGGCGGACACTTTCGACACGCTGAACCTGTCGATGTTCGCGGCGGCGATACTCGCGGTCATCGCGCTGCTCTCCGGCCTGACCATGGGTGCGCACTCGCGTGAGCAGGCGCTGGCGCGGCTGGCCACGATGGGCATGAGCCGCCGTCAGGCCAACCGGCTGGTGCTGTTGGAGAACCTGCCGGCGCTGGCGGCCGCGCTGATCGGCGGGGTCGTGTGCACCGTGGCGATCGGGGCGTTGATCGGGCCAGGGATCGACCTGGGCGTCTTCACCGGCACGGCGGAGTCGGTCCCGCTCCAGATCGATCCTCGGACGCTCACGCTCGCAGGTGCGGCCATCGCGGTCACGGCCGCGGTGACCCTGGCCGGGCACACCGCCGCGGCGCATCGTCGTGGTGTGACCGCGGCCCTGCGACTCGGGAACGGTGAATAGTGATGTACGGGAGGCAGTGATGACGGCTGACGCACATTCACCTGACGCACGGACCGAGCTGCGCACGGCCACCGCCCCGGCGGGTGGTCTGGCCGAACTCGGAGCGCAGGCACGCTCCGGCCGCACCGAGTACGGCACCGACGCCCTGGTCGTGTGCGATCAGCTGGTGCGGATCTTCACCGCCGACGGTGTCGAGGTGCAGGCGTTGCAGGGCCTGGACATGCTGGTCTCGGAACGCGAGCTGACCGCGCTGGTCGGCGCGTCCGGCAGCGGCAAGTCGACGCTGTTGAGCATCCTCGGCGGACTGGACAAGCCGACGGCCGGCACGGTTCGGGTCGCAGGCCACAATCTCGCCGAGCTGGGTCCGAGCGAGTGGCTCGACTACCGCAGGCACACGGTCGGCTTCATCTGGCAGCAGACCGCGCGCAACCTGGTGCCCTATCTGACCGCCCACCAGAACGCACAGCTGCCGATGAAGTTCGCGGGTGTGCGACGGAAGGCCCGCCGTGACCGGGCGCTGGAGCTGCTGGAGACCGTCGGGGTCGGCTACTGCAGGGACCGCTACCCGAGGCAGATGTCCGGTGGCGAGCAGCAGCGCGTCGCGATCGCCACCGCCTGCGCGAACGATCCCCGGCTGCTGCTGGCCGACGAGCCGACCGGTGAACTGGACTCGCACACCGCTGGCGACGTGTTCGGCGCGCTGCGCGCGGTCAACCGGGATCTGGGCACCACGGTCCTGATCGTCACGCACGACATCGAGGTCGCCGGGCAGGTGGACCGGACTATCGCGATCCGCAACGGCCGCACCAGCATGGAAACCCTGCGCGAGGTCGTGCTGCCGCAGGACGGGGACGAGGCCGCGGCAGCCGGTCGGCGGGCCGTGGAGTACGCGGTGCTCGACCGCAACGGCAGGCTCCAGTTGCCCGCCAGGATGACCGAGCGCCTCGGCATGCGCGACCGGGTGCGGCTGGACGAGCGGGCCGACCACATCGCGGTCCGGCCCGGCAGCGAGGGCGGGGACGCAGAGCGGACGGAGCGGCGGGCATGACAGGCGCAGAAGCCGAGGGAGCGACGGTCACCGTGCCGCACAACGGGTCCAACGCGGTCGAGGTGCGTGACGTCGAGCGGATCTTCGGCACCGGCCCGACCGCCGTGCACGCCCTGCGCGGTGTCTCGCTCGACGTGCCGCGTGGTGCCCTGATCGCGGTGCGCGGCCGCTCCGGCTCCGGCAAGACGACACTGCTCAACATCGTCGGCGGGCTCGACCAGCCGACCGCGGGCACGGTGCGCGTGGACGGCGCCGAAGTGAGCGCGATGACCGAGACCGAACGGCGTGACCTGCGCCGGACGCAGGTGGCGTTCATCTTCCAGGGCTTCGGCCTGCTCCCGATCCTGTCCGCGGCCGAGAACGTGGGCGTCCCGCTGCGGATCGCCGGAATGTCCCGCCAGGAGCGGGAGAAGCGCGTCGAGCTGATGCTGGACATCACCGGTCTCGGCGACCACGCCGCCCAGCGTCCCGGCGAGCTGTCCGGTGGCCAGCAGCAGCGCGTGGCCATCGCGCGAGCCCTCGCGGGCCGGCCCCAGGTGCTCATCGCCGACGAGCCGACCGGCCAACTCGACTCGGAGACGGCAAGGCAGATCATGCGGCTGCTGCGCACCGTGGTGCGCAGCGAGGGAATCTCCGCCCTGGTCGCGACCCACGACAACACGCTGCTCGACCTCGCCGACGGTGTGCTGCATCTGCAGGACGGCGTGATCGCGGCGGACTGACAGGGTCAACGCCGGGTGGTCGTCCAACCCAGCCCCAGCACAGCGGCTGCCCACCCGACGATCATCCGTGCGATCCCCATGTCCATCCCCCTTCGTAGAATCCCGCCTGTCGTGCCAAGGAGTTTCAGCGAGATCGCCGTTGCTCCGGCGGGACAGTGGAAAACTCGGCGACGGCGACGCATCGCGGCTGGTCACAGGGTTGCCGACCGACCGAGCCGTGGAACGCGGTGGAACAGGCATGGGGGCACAGGTGGCCGAGGCGTGGCAGGCCGACATCGACGACTTCTGCGGCCGGCTGCGCCGGCTCCGGGTCGAGTCGGGCAACCCGACCCTGGACTGGCTGAGCCGGCACCCGCTGTGCCCGAAGAAGTCGCAGCTGTCGAAGATCTTCCGCGGCCAGGTTCGCAGGCTGCCCGACGCGGACATCGTGCGCGGCATCGTGGCCAGGTGCGCGCGCTGGGCCGAGCAGCATGACCGCAGGCCGTTGCTGCCACTGGACGAACGGCACTGGCTGATCGAGCGGGACGTGGTGGAACGCCGGATCGATGCCGTCGCGGCTCGACCCGCACCGGTCGTGCCGTTCCAGCTGCCGCTGGACGCCGTCCAGTTCACCGGTCGGACCGACGACCTGGCACGGCTGCTGAAACTGGACTCGCGGCCCGATCCGCACGACACGTGGGCGACCGTCGTGATCACAGCGGTCGAAGGCATGGCCGGCATCGGCAAGACAGCGCTGGCCGTGCGCGCCGCCCACCAGCTCGCCGACCGGTTCCCGGACGGTGTGCTGTTCGCCGACCTGCACGGGTTCACCCCGGACACCGAACCGACGCCGCCCGCACAGGTGCTGGACCGCCTGCTGCACGGGCTCGGCGTCCCCGGCGCGCGGATTCCGCCCGACCTGGAGGCCAGGGTCGGCCTGTACCGCAGCGTCCTGGCCGACCGCCGGGTGCTGATCGTGCTGGACAACGCGGCAGGCGAAACCCAACTCGCTCCGCTGCTGCCGGGCACGCCGGGTTGCCGGGCGATCATCACCTCCCGCCGCCACCTGGCCGGCATCGACGACGCGACCCACCTCACCCTGTCCGTCCTCGACCCGGCCGAAGCCGCAGACCTGTTCAGCGGCATCGCGGGCGACCGTGCCACGGCCGCCGACCGGGACACGATCGAGCGCATCGTCACCCTGTGCGGCTACCTGCCGCTGGCCATCCGCGTCACAGCGGCCCGGCTGCGGCAGGCACCCGCCGGCAACATCGCCGCCCTGTGCGCCGAACTGGCGGACGCGCTCGGCACCGGCCGTGGCCTGGACTGGCTCTCCGACGGACACCGCGCGGTGGGCGCCTCGCTCGCGATGTCCTACCGGCATCTCACCGAGGACCAGCAGCACATGTTCCGGCTGGTGGGCCTGCATCCCGGTTCGTGCCTGGAGCCCTATGCCATGGCCGCCCTGGCCGACACGACCGTCGAGGACGCCAGGCGACTGTTGGACGATCTGCACGCGGCCAGCCTGCTGCGCAGGCCCGGCTACCGCCGCTACATGGTGCACGACCTGGTCGCCGCCTACGCCACCGAGCTGGCCGCCGAGCTGCCCGAACCGGACCGGCGTCTGGCCATGGACCGCCTGTACGACCACTGTGCGGCGGTCAGTTCCCTGGCAGTGAACCTGATTCGCCCGTGGGACGCGAGTCAGCAACCCGTCCCACCTGCCACCCGGACCCCGATGCCGGTCCTGTCCGACAGCGGGCAGGCCCAGGCCTGGCTGGCCGCCGAACTCGACAGCCTGCTCGATGCGGCACACCACGCAGCCACCGACCAGCGGCCCGACCACACCCTGCTCCAGTCCACCACACTGCGTCGGTATCTCCGTGGCCGCGGGTACTACAACATGGCGCTGGCTCTGCACGAGCGCGCGCTGGAGGTGGCCAGGCGGACCGGCAACCACCATGCGGAACAGGACGCGCTCAACAGCATCGGCAACATCCACTACCTGCAGGAGCGGTACGAGGTCGCCTACGACCACTGCGAGCAGGCCCTGGCCGGGGCTCGGCGCAGCGGCAATCGCACCGCCGAGCAGGAGGCGCTGCGCGGGATGGGCTCCATCCACCACCTGCAGTGCCGCTACGACGAAGCCGCCGACTGCTACATGCGGGGGCTCGCCATCGCCAGGCAGATCGGCGATCACGTCGCCCAACAGGAGGCGCTCAACGGCCTCAGCAGCATCCACTACCTGCGGGGTCGGTACGAGGCCGCCGCCGACTGTGGCGAGCAGGCACTGGCCGGCGCCCGTCGGATCGGCAACAGCAACGCCGAAGCGGGAGCGTTGCAGGGACTCGCCTTCGTCCACCACCTACAGGGCCGGCACGACGCCGCTGCCGGCCGGTTCGGCGAGGCGCTGGACGTGGCGCGGCGCATCGGGCACCCCCGACTGGAGCTCCGTGCCCTGGGCGGTCTTGGCATGGTCCACTACCACCAGGGTCGGTACGGACCGGCCGCCGACTGCCACCGGCAGGCGCTGGACATCGCCGATCGGGTCAACGCCCGCAACGGGCAGTTCGAGGGCCATCTGGGCCTCGGTCAGGTGAGCCATGCGACCGACGACCACCAGAAGGCGCTCACCCACCACGAAACCGCGCTGCGCCTTGCCACCGAACTCGACCAGCCCGCCGATCAGGCCCGCGCCCACGACGGACTGGCCCGCTGCCGGCAGGCGCTTGGCGATCTCGACCAGGCCCGCGACCACTGGGTGGCGGCCCTGGAGCTGCTCACCGGCATCGGCACCGACCACACCGAGGACCCCGACATCACCACGTCCACCATCCGCGCCCATTTACAGGACCTGACAAGATCCGACGTCCCGGGGCCGGACGACGAATAACCGAGAAATCGGTTCAGGCCGCCGACGACGAAACGATCTCCGGCGCCAGCGGTGCGACCACGGCGATGATCTCGTCGATGGTCGCCTGATCCAGGCCCGCGCCGGCCAGCGCGGCAATCAGATGTGTCGCGACCACGTCGAAATGTTCCTGCTGAATACCCCGCCCCTGGTGCACATTCTTCATCGGCACGCCGACGTACGGGTCGGGGCCGCCGAGTGCCATCGCGAAGAACTCGACCTGCCGACCCTTCAAGCGGGACATGTTGGTAACACTGAAGAATCCAGCCAACTTCGGATCGTCGAGAATTCGCACATAAAGATCGTCCACGACCACGGTCAACGCTTCGTGGCCGCCAATTCGGTCATACACCGAGTCGCTCATGTCACCGTCCATGTCGTCAATGGGCAACAACGGAACAGCTCCGCACGCGCGATGATAATATGTGAGATGGCACGCGAATCTTGTAACGGAGCAGTCACGCACGGAAAACACGATGAATTGACGATGTACGGACGAGCCTGCTGCGGCAGATGGCTGCCGACTCGACGGCGCCCGGACCCGCCAACCGGGTGCATATCCATGGCGGCCGAGATCGGTGGAACGGTGGGCTCATCGTGGCGGCCGGAAAGTCGGCGCACAGCCGACAACGCGACCCGACTCGCCGCCACCACCCTGGCGGTCCGACCTCAGCAGCCGTGGAACTCGGTGTCGTGGTCGGGGCCGTCGGCCAGGAACGCGGCAACCGCACGCCGGTGGTCCTCCGTGCCCCACACATCGGCCGCGGCATCGGCCAGCATCGCGTCCGCCGCAGCGACGCCGCCGTCCCGGAACGCGGCCAGCACTCGTTTGGTCGCCGCGTGCGCGCGCGTGGGTCCGGTGGCCAGCCGGAGTGCGTACGCGCGGGCGTCCTCGTCGAACGTCTCACTGCTCAACAGCGCGTTCACCACACCCCAGTCGGCCAGCTCGTCGCCTCGGTAGAGGTCACCGGTCATCACCAACTGCCGCGCCCTGGACGATCCGGCTCGCGCGGCCAGGCGCTGTGTGCCACCCATCGCGGGCGTGAGGCCGACCGTGCGCTCGACCAGGCCGAACCGGGCCGACCTGGTCGCCACGATCAGGTCGCACGCGAGGGCAAGCTCGAATGCCGCGGTGAGGGTGAGCGAATGGGCCGCGAACACCGTCGGGCACGGAAGGCTTTCCAGTGTCCGGGTGATGTCCAGCAGGTCGACCCAGAACCGCCTCGCCTCGTCGTCGGCCAGTTCGGCGAAGACGTGCACATCCATGCCAGCGCTCACGATTCGGCCCACGGCACGGATCAGCAGGCCCCTCGGTGGCTGGGCGCTGAGGGTGTCGACCGCGGCCGCCCAGGCGGCGCACATGGCGCGGTCGAACAGGTTGTACGGCGGGTTGTCGACGGTGAGCACGGCGAGCGGGCCGTCGAACGTCAGCGACAGCGGGCGCTCGGGTGTGTTGTGCAGCACGTGCCGCAGCCTAGGGAACCGGCGACAGCCGTCTGACACGGACCGGCACGCTCTCGAAACCCCGTAGCACCAACAGCGAACGCCGGGTCGGCGGCGCGGCCGGCTCAAGCGCCGGGTACCGCCTGGTCAGCTCCTCGATGGCGATCCGGCCCTCCAGCCGGGCCAGCGCCGCTCCCAGGCAGTGATGGACGCCCAGCGAGAAGCACAGGTGCCGCCCGGGGTCGGGCCGGTCGATCCGGAACCTGTCCGGCTCCTCGAAAACCTCCGGGTCACGGTTGGCGCCACCGATGAACGTGATGACGGGCCGGCCTGCCGCGATCACCCTGCCGCCGACCTCGACATCCTCCGTTGCGATTCGGGACGTCATCTGGACCGGACTGTCGTACCGGAGCATCTCGTCGACCGCCGCCGGCACCAGGGTCGGATCCTCGCGGAGCAGGGCCCAGCCATCCGGGTCGCCCAGCAAGGCGACCGTGCCGTTCCCGATCAGGTTCACCGTGGTCTCGAACCCGGCGACCAGCAGCAGCAACGCCGTGCTCACCACCTCACCGGAGCTCAGCCGATCGCCATCGTCCTCGGCCGCGATGAGCGCCGACAGGATGCTGTCGTCGGGATCGGCCCGCCGCTTGCGCACCAGGTCCTGGAGATAACCGGTCAACGCCAGTTCCGCAGCCCGGGTGTCCACGCCGGTCCTGGGGTCGAGCGTGGCGGCCACCTCATGGCCCCACGCCCGGAACTGGGCCCGATCCCCGGCCGGCACGCCGAGCAGGTGACAGATCACCGTGATCGGGAGCGGAAAGGCCAGCGCGTCGATCAGGTCGAACCCGGCAGCGCCGTCGGCGCGGGCAGCGTTCGCGAGCAACCCGGTCGTGACGTCGCGAATCCACGGCTCCAGCCCGGCGATCGCCCGTGGCGTGAACGCACCGGCCACCAGCCGCCGCAGCCGGGTGTGGTCGGGCGGATCCATCGTGAGCAGGTCAGCGGCGGGCAGCTCGGCCCTCGGGTCGCCAGGCGGATAGGTCGGCGGCCGGTAGCCGGTCTGGTGCGTCGGCGACGCGCTGAACCGCCGGTCCCGCAGGATGCTCGCCACGGTCGCGTGGTCCGCGGCGGCGAACACGCCCAGCGGGCTGCGCACCAGACCGCGCTGCCGCACCTTGCGGTAGAACGGATACGGGTCGTCCTTCACCGTGGGGCGCAGGATGCTGGCGACCGGATCGCCGTACCACTGCAACAGCCGTAGCGCGGCCGGCTCGATGACGCGGTTCTTGACTCGCTCCCCCAGGCCCATCTCACACCCCACATTTCGCGTACCGATGGTATCTGAATACTGACGGTACTCCGTAACCACCGGTATGACAATGTGGCACCATGCGCGCATGGCCAGGTTGACCAGAGCGGAGTCCAAGGAGCGCACGCGGCAGCGGCTGCTGGCGGAGGCGCAGCGGTTGTTCCGCGAGCGTGGTTATGCCGCGACGTCGTTGGAGCAGATCGCGGAAGCGGCCGAGGTGACCAAGGGCGCCATCTACGGGCACTTCGCCAACAAGGAAGACCTCATGCTCAGCGCGCTCGAAGCGGCTCCCGCACCCGACTACTCGACCACGCTGAACGACGAGTCCCGGCCACTGCTCGACCGGCTGACGGAGTTCGGCCGCAGCGTGGCCGTGCGGGAACCCGGCGACGCCGAGGAACTGGCGGTGTTCCTGGAGTTCTTCGCCGCGCTGCTGCGCTCCCCGGATGCGCTGCAGCGCTACAGCAGCACCCAGGAGCGCAGGCTGCACGAGCTGGCCGACGGCGACATCGACGATCTCGTCGCAGGGGTCACACCCGTCCAGGCCTGGACCATCGGGCAGGCGATGCTCATCGGCTTGCAGATCTACCAGCGCCTGGCGCCCGGCCTCGTCACACCGGAGGTGTTCGCGCACGCGTTCGGCCTGCTGGCCAACCTCTACCAGGAGCCGAACACCTGAGACGTCAGTATCCGATCGCCTCGCGGAGCAGTAGGACGGTGCCACGGCCGGGCAGCGGCTCCGCGTTGAGCACCAGCAGCCGGTTGATGGCGCTGGGCCACCCGTAGATCGCTTGCGCGCGAGCGCTTTCCAGTGGCAGACAGTGGTCTTCGACGCGACGCAGGGCGGTGCTCAGATCGGGTACCACCTTCTGCGCGCCGATGATCCAGATCGCGCGAGCGGCGCCGCCCGCGTAGGCGGGCAGTTGGCTCCCGCTGCCGGATGCGATGACCAGGGAGCCGGTCTCGGTCACCGCGGCGACGCTGCCCATGATGACGTCCGGGCTCGCGCGCAGCCGCCGGATCGCGTCGGCTTCGGCGGCACGGTCCATGGCCAGGGTGCGTGCCTTGACGGCCTGGTACCGGCCGCTGGTGTTGATGTCGTCATCGATGCCGGACAGGCGCAGGGTTTCACTGGCCGCCGTCATCACACAGGCGCCATCGGGGATCAGCTCCTGGACGCGGATGCGCGCGGCGACGACGTCGTCGAGGATTTCGGCTGTGAAGCCGTGGGCCGTCAGCGCCGCGGCCGTGCGCTCCAGGCGTTGCGCCGACGCAGGCGTGGTGAACGGTAGCGTCGTGGTGGTCATGATGCCCTCCTGAGCTGGTCGTGGTGTGCTTCGACCAGTTCGACAACACGGCCCTTCGGAATGTGAGGCGACCCGCCGACCTCACATTCCGGTGCGCTGTCGTGTCGAACTCAGCAGAACAGACGCAAGGGGGACACATGACCACCACTCGACCCGGACCGGAACTCGGCCCGCCCGATCCCGGCCTGACCGCGATCATGAGCGAGCGGCGTCATCTGACCAATCTCGCCTACCGACTGCTCGGCTCACTGGCCGAGGCCGAGGATGCCGTCCAGGAGACCTACACCCGCTGGTACGCCATGTCCCGGAAGCAGCAGGACGCCATCCGGTCCCCCGGTGCCTGGCTGACCACGGTCGCCAGCAGGATCTGTCTCAACGTCCTCGGTTCGGCACGTGCCAGGCGCGAAACGTATGTCGGCGAATGGCTGCCGGAACCGCTGCCGGGTGCCGAAGCAGGCGCCGCCGCCGATCCGGCCGACCGGGTCACGCTGGACGAGTCGGTCAGCATGGCCTTCCTGGTCGTGCTCGAATCGATGACACCGGCCGAGCGCGTCGCGTTCATCCTGCACGACGTCTTCCGCTACTCCTTCAGCGAAGTGGCCGAGATCGTCGGCCGTACTCCCGTGGCCTGCCGCCAACTGGCGTCCACGGCCCGCAGGCGCATCCCCGACGCGCGGGCCCCCGCGGCCGCCCGCCACGCCGGCATCGTCCGGGACTTCAAAGAGGCATGGGCGGCGCAGGACATCAACGCCCTGATCGGTCTGCTCGACCCGAACGCCACGGCCATCGCCGATGGCGGCGGCCTGGCCATGACCTTCCTGGAACCCATCGAGGGCGCGGAGCAGATCGCGCGCGCCTGGGTCGAACTCGCCAAGCGGGCACCGATCGCCGCCACGGTCGAGGAACGCACGGTCAACGGGCGGCCCGGCCTGGTGGCGCTGAGCGACGGCGTCCCGGTGACGGTGTTCGCGATCCACATCGACGAGGACCGGATCACCCGTATCTGGGTGATGCGCAACCCGGAGAAACTCCGGCCGTGGGTGCGTTGACCGGCCGATGGGCCGTCCGGCATGCCGGATCGCCCATCGGGTGAACGGGAATCAGAGGATCGGGATGGCCACCGGGCCGAAGCCCGCGGTGTCCAGACCGTCCAGGTCCTGGAACAGCGGATCGGTGTTGTTCAGCGGTGGGCGGTACGTGACCTGAACGTCCGCGTTGATGCCCAGTACGGTGCCGCCGAGCGTCAGACGGGCCACCGCCTTGTTCGGCGGGTTGTCGTCGGTGACGGACACGGCCGTCACCGCACGGGCGATACCGTTGACGGTCACCGAGAAGCGATTCGTCGCCGGGTCACCAGCCGTCCAATCCTATTTGGACACACATCTGTATCACAGTGGACGAAGGCGCAACCGGATCGGCAACGCGATGGTTGGCGGGCGAGATCGCCTGCCACCGCGACACGTCCTCAGTTGGCGACGCGGCCGGCGAGTGTGGATGCCACACCAACGGGTCGCGACATCGGCCGACCGCGCTTCGTCCTCTCGATCGGGGCGGGCGAGTGCCGGCACGGTCCGGTCCGGGCCGAGAACGGAGAGGAATTCTTGGAAATTCCTTAGAGTTCCTAACAAAATGATCACTTGCCGTGCTTGAATGTCCTTGATCGACGATCATGGACATGTGAGGAAAGGCCAGCAACCACCATGGATCGTGCCCGACGAACTGTGGGAGCGAATCGAGCCACTGTTGCCGCGTTGGGACAACGCGTTGCCCAAGCTGGGCCGAGGGCGGCTGCCCGA
>DASUJK010000114.1:0-10374 GCA_036279295.1 Pseudonocardiaceae bacterium
CCTCGGCGACCCAGGCACCGTCCCGGATCCCGCCACCGGTCTGAATCGCCGACTCCCAGCACCCATCGGGAACCTCATCGACAATCGCCTGGATCCGGGTGTCCACCGGGAATCCGAAGGAAAACCACACTCCCGCCTCCCGGCATGCCGCGGCGAACTCATGGGTGGCGCCAGCGGAGTCCGAGCGGGCCACGATCCGCGGCGAGTCCGGATCACCCGGCCGCGGCCGGGCATGTTCGGGCAGCGCGGCCAACGTGTGGGTGCCGGTTACTCGGCCACAGTCGTTGACCTGGCTGGATTGCGTTCGACGAGGTCCGGCACGATCCATATCGTGACGTTGCGCCTGATGTATCTGGTCTTCCTACGGCTGATCTCCTGGGTCGCCTTGTCCACGAGTTCGGAGGTAGCCAAGGATGCGGAGATCCTGGTACTGCGTCATCAACTGGCCGTGCTGCGGCGCCAGGTCGCCCGGCCGCAGCCCACCTGGGCCGATCGAGCTGTCATCAGCGCCCTCGCCCGACTGCTGCCCCCGGCTCGTCGCCGGAACCTGTTCGTCACGCCGGGTACCCTGCTGCGCTGGCATGCCGACCTGGTCAAACGGCGGTGGGCATTTCCGCGGCACCAGCCTGGGCGACCACCGACGCGGTCCTCGATCCGCGCCGTGATCCTGCGCATGGCCAAGGAGAATCCGACCTGGGGATACCGGCGCATCGCCGGCGAACTGGCAGGTACGGGCTGTCAAGTCGGGGCGTCCACGGTGTGGGCCATCCTGAAACGAGCCGGAATCGATCCGTCCCCGCGCCGCTGCGGTCCGTCCTGGGCGCAGTTTCTGCGTACTCAAGCCGCCGGAATTCTGGCCTGCGACTTCTTCCATTGCGACACTGTGCTGCTCACCAGGCTGTACTGCTTCGCCGTGGTCGAGCACGCCACTCGCCGAGTCCATATCCTGGGTGTCACTGCGCACCCACAGCGGACTGGGTCGCTCAACAGGCTCGCAACCTGTTGATGAACCTGGGCGAGCGCGCGGCGAGCTTCAAGTTCGTGATCCGTGATCGAGACGCGAAGTTCACCAGTCCGTTCGACGTGGCGTTCGCCAGCGAAGGCATGCAGGTTGTGAAGACGCCGGTCCAGGCGCCGCGCGCGAACGCGATCATGGAACGGTGGATCGGCAGTTGCCGTCGAGAACTCCTTGACCGGATGCTCATCCTCAACGCACATCACCTTCGCCACGTCCTGGCTGAGTACGAGACCCATTTCAACGCTCATCGACCACATCGATCTCTCGGCCAGGCGGCACCTCTTCGACCGTTGACAGACTACGAAGCAGGTGATGTCGACGTCGTCAGACGTGATCGACTCGGCGGAGTCATCCATGAATATGCGCAGGTCGCGTAGGCTGGCCGAGTTTCGGGCACCCACAGGCCCAGGCCAGCGAGTTTCTCCGGTGATGCGCCGGTATCCCCATCCGGGGTTTTCTTGGGTCATGCGCATGATCAGCTCGCGGGTCGAGGGCTGTGGGAGTGGTCGTCCTGGTCGTCGACGCTGGTAAGTCCAGTGTCGCTGGAGGGGGTCGGCGTGCCAGCGTAGGAGCGTGCCTGGGGTGATGAACAGGTGCCGACGGCGCGTGGTGGACAGCATTCGTGCCAGCGCGCTGATGATGGCGCGATCGGCCCAGGACGGCCGTGGCCGCGCGACCTGCCGACGCAAGACGGCCAGTTGATGGCGTAGTACGAGAATCTCCACGCCTTGGCGGTGTCCGAGCGGAGGAGCAGGGCTGTCCAGGACAGGAGTCGACAGAAGATCAGGTATACGAGTCGCAACGCCACGACCGTCAATCGTGCCGAACACGATCCACCTGCCATCACCCCGGGTCAACGCTCATGGCCGAGTATCGGGCACTGTCAGGCTCATCAGCTCGCGAACGTCCGCTTCTGCCATGTGCGTACGTTCGCCTTTGCCGCTACAGTAACTGCCACAACATCTACGAGCGAACGCGCGCCGCGTGCTCAACCAAACGCCTCCCACCAGGAGGATTCTGCATCTAGGTCAGCCGTCAGTCGGCCCGTCGGGTGTGGCGCTCTCAGCGATCCCTTCCTCGGCAATCTCCACGATGTGGACTGTGTCGTCGACCAGGTCGAGGTCACCACCCTTCATGGTCACGGTGACATCAACTGTCTTCAGGCTGTACTTTTCGCGCAGGAACCGCTCTCGGTAAAGGTGCTCGGCGTCACTGGTCAGGTTGGACAGCAGCCGCGCATTGAGTCCGGCGCCGATCACGATGCCGACGACCGGCACGGCCTGTCCGAGCTTCTGCTTCGTCAGCTGGGACGCGAATCGCTCGTAGAACGCTCTAACGATCTGCGTGACGGAGTTCTTGTTCAGCTGCGCCCACGTCGCTTTGCGCGCGAGATCGTTCACGATCTTGTTCAACTGGACATAGGCAAAGCTCTTGCCGGTATGCTGCGCCATCCCGAAGTTGAGGACGCCCAGCGCGAAGACCCTCTCCTGCGGCAACTCGGTGTCGTAGCCGTAGTACGCGGCGATGTGGGCGATCGCCCTCGTCATCGCACCTAGTACGAGCGCAGCGTCGGCAGCAATCGCCGCAGCGACTGTGCCCCCACCGGGAGCTGCACCGGCGCCCGCGCCGAAGATGCCTCCGACTGTCGCGAGTAACTCGCCGCCGCCGACCGCCAGGCCGGCGCCCGCGCCCTCGATCGTGCTGAAGGTCGTGTAGCTGAGCCCTAGCCTGGGGCTTTCACGTGAGGTAATGCGACACGGGCTGCAAATACAAGGAAGTGCCTGTCTTGTAAGGGAAAATCGGGCTTGCGACGGTCCGACAACCCAACCAGAAAGGCACTTCCAAGGTGAAGCCTACCCAGTGGCGGCCCTGGCTGCCGATAGTGACAGCCGCGAGTCGATGATCTCCACCGCCGGAGCGGTCCTGCTCACCCAGACCGCCCGTGCCTGCGGCCTGGACCGGCACCTGTCCACCGGCATGCGGTCCTGGCGCGGCCAGCGCGCGGTGCACGACCCCGCCAAGATCCTGCTGGACCTGGCCATCACGGTCGCCCTGGGCGGTGACTGCGCCGCCGACATCGCCGTGCTGCGCGCCCAGCCCGAGGTGTTCGGCCCGGTGGCCTCTGATCCCACCGTCTCCCGGGCGATCGACACCCTCGCCGAAGCGGACACGACGGTGTTGAGCACGATCCGCGCCGCCCGCGCGGACGCTCGCGCCTGGGTGTGGCACCGGGCGGGGGCACCGACCCAGGATGGATGGATCGTGCTGGACCCGGACGCGACCATCCTCATCAGCCATTCCGAGAAACAAGACGCCACCAAAACCTGGAAGAAAACCTTCGGCTTCCACCCGCTGCTGGTGTTCTGCGACCACGGCGAGAACGGCACCGGAGAACCCGTGGCCGGGCTGCTGCGGCGCGGCAACGCTGGTTCGAACACCGCCGCCGACCACCTCACCGTGCTGGACGATGCCCTCGCTCAACTACCCGCCCACCTGCGTCAACCCGACGAGCGTGGACAGGTGAAGGTGCTCGTACGCACCGACGCCGCCGGCGCCACCCACGCCTTTACCGCCCGAATCGCCGGACTGGGCATGCAATTCTCCGTCGGCGCTTATCTGCACCACTTCAATATTCATGAAATCTTGTCCCGAATTCCGAAGAAAGCGTGGACACCGGCCTACAACGCCGACCGCAAACCTCGTGATGGCGCGTGGGTGGTCGAGGTGAGCGGACTGGCCGATCTGAGCGCCTGGCCGCAAGACACGCGGCTGGTCCTGCGGAAGGAACGCCCGCATCCCGGCGCGCAGCTACGGATCACCGATGTCGACGGTCATCGGATCACCGGGTTCCTGACCAACACCCCCGGCGGGCAACTGGCCGATCTGGAGTTGCGGCATCGCCGTCATGCCCGGGTCGAGGACCGGATCCGGGCCGGTAAGGACACCGGGCTACGGAACCTGCCCTTCCACGACGCGGCCCAGAACCGGGTCTGGCTGGAGGTCTGCGCGCTCGCGGCGGACCTGATCGCCTGGACCCAGCGGCTGGCGTTGACCGGGTGGGCACGCATCGCCGAGCCGAAACGGCTGCGGCTACGCCTGTTCGGCGTCGCCGGACGGCTGGTGCGCACCGGCCGCCGACTCACCCTGAAGATCCCCGACACCTGGCCCTGGGCCAGCCAGGTCACCAACGCGCACGCCCGACTTGCCCAGTGGGCCAGCACCTGAGCATCCACCCTTGATCCTGCGAGCAAAGGACTTCGGAGAGCCAGCGAGTACCAGCGCTGGAGATGACACATGCCCACCGGTCGACCGAACCGCAGCAAGATCATCAACGATCAGTCGAAGATCACATACTCACGGTCGGGAAAGATCGAGGCTAGACGAGGCATGGCCTTGTCGATGTCGCGCAGGTCGAGCTTGTGAATATCGCTCAGCTCGCTGACAGCGTGCCCGCGCTTGGCGTAGGCTGCGACGACGGCTTTGCGTCGAAGCGTCGCTTCGCTGGCCTTGTGCACCAAGTTCAGCAATCCGTCGATCGAGTTGTGGACGATCACGGCCATCTGTTCCGAGCCAGGCACTTGCTCGAACCGCCCCTTGGCGATCTCGCCACCCTTGACCAGGCGATCACGAACGCGCTGTGGCAACAAGCGGCGCTCGCTGGCGGCCAACCGCTCGTCGCGCCAGCGCTCGATGTCCTCCCACGCCGCACACTCATACGGGCCCATCTGCTCGATGCCCACGGCCACCCCCTCGACGACCAAGACCGCTCCGCCTGCCGCTGGCGAACTCATGGGAGCATGGTAAGCGGTTCCGTCGCCGACAGCGCTGAGCAGTCAACGCCAAGTAGACGCTGCTTTGCGTCCGGTTCGACGCCAGTGAAATACACTTCGTACACCGGACTTTGAATCGGCACAGCTGGTTGTTGCCACAAACGAGACTCTCTGGTGATCACACAAAGTCGTCCTGTGTCCTGGAACGAGTCAGCGCATCCGATGGAACCTCTCCTGAGAACGCGATGCAGTACGTTTCGCCTGCCGGCAGCCAGCGCGCCATCGACTAACGCACTCTCATGCCGCGTAGCGGTAGCGCGGCTGGGACTGCCTCGTGCGTTCGGCTGGTCGCGGCAGACGTGATGGGGTCTTGGCACCACCGTCAGGTGGTGGACGCTGGCGTTGAGGACCGAATCACGCTGAATCAAGGATAAAGATCAGACCAAGGGGGGATGCCTGTCGCCGATCCGCACCGCCGCCAACTCCTGTGACTGCCCGTTTCGGGAAGTCGGAGTGATACTTCCGCCGCACGGTGGCGAATCCCGTACTGTGAGGCGATGTCGGAAGGCGAGACTGGAATCGTCGTGGCGGCGGTGGACGACCATCCGGTCGTGCTGCGAGGGCTCACGCAGGTGTTCGCC
Organism: Pseudonocardiaceae bacterium; assembly: GCA_036279295.1. GTDB lineage: Bacteria > Actinomycetota > Actinomycetes > Mycobacteriales > Pseudonocardiaceae > DATEPR01. Next base: position 5,430 of record DASUJK010000114.1, read on the forward strand.
GAGTCGGCCGCCGAGATAACCCTGGGGGCGGAGGCTTTGACCGTCGCCGAGCTGCTGGCCGGGCCTGGCCGGCACGCGGACGTCGTATTGCTTGATCTGCTGATCCCCGGTGAACGCGACGTGGCAGAAAATGTGCGACGTCTACGGGAGGCAGGAGCTCGTGTCGTCATCTTCACCTCCGACTCCCGGCCCGGTGTGGTGCGTGCCGCCGTCGATGCGGGGGCGCTCGGCTTGGTCCTGAAGGAGGATCCAGAGTACCGGTTGGTGGAGGCGGTGCTGGCGGCGCGGGAGGGTGAGCTGTACGTGTCCGGTTCTCTCGCGCACGCCATCGTCACCGATCCCCGTGCGAAGATCCGACTGAGCGACCGCGAGCGCGAGGTGCTCACCTACGTCGCGAACGGCCTGCCCCACAAACTGATCGCGAAACGCATGGCGATCAGTGTGGAGACCGTGCCGAGTTTCCTGAAACGAGCCGCGGCCCGGTACGCGGAGGCGGGGGTGGTCGGCCTGACACCGGCCCAGGTGGCGGCGCACGCCGTGTGGGACGGGCACGTGGAGTTGAGCGACCCGGCCGAGAACTGATGACCGGGCCGGTTCCTGACGAGCACGCCCACAGGTCCGGGGTCGAACGCGGACTGCAGCGGGCGTTCGTGGCACTGGTCGCGCTGTTCGGAGCGTTGTGGGCGGGCACGGTGGCCGGGACGCCCGCACTGGGTTGCGCGGTGTTCCTCGCCGCAGTTGGGTGCCTCCTGTCCGTCTGGGTCTTGACGGCCGTGCGGGGCTGGCGTGTCAGGCTGGGCGCGCCGGACGCACTGGCCACGACCGCGGTGGCGGTACTGGTGTTGCTGCTGATGCCGCCCGGGGGAGTCGCCGCGTTGCCACCGGGCACGCTGATCCAGCTCGTGGTCATCCCCGCGGTGCTCGCGGCCGGGTATCTGCCCGCGTCCGGGGCGGTACCGGTGTTCGTGCTGTTGTCCGTCACGTATGTGTTCGTGTCGTTTCCTGCGGACGGATTCGCCGCGCTCGCAGGGCTCTGGCCGGTCGGCGCGGCCTCGGTCGCGGCGGCGGTGGTCTTGCGGGTGATGCGCCGCACCGCGGGTGCGGCGGACACCGCGTACACGGACCTCATAAGAGTTCGCGTGGAAGGTGCGCTCGCCGAGGGGAGGCACGCCGCTCACCGGGAGTTCCGGCGCCTGCTGCACGATCATGTGAGCGCCGCCCTCCGTGCGCTCGCGAATGGCAAGGCCCCCCCGGAGGAGACCCGCTCGGCGTGCCGCGCCGGTGTGACCGCACTCGCGACGGAGCCCGAACTGCCCCTCGACGGCTCCGCGGACCTGGGCCTGCACCTCTGTGAACTCGCTGGCAGTACGAGCACGCCGTTGCGACTCGACGTCCGCGAGGGCATTGTGGTGCCCACAGTCGTGGCCAGGGCGACCGTCCGGGCGGTGGCAGAGGTGTTGCGCAACGTGGACCGGCACGCGGGTGCGACGGAGGCGGTGCTCGCGGCCCATGCGGTGCCGGACGGGTTCGTCATGACCGTCAGCGACGACGGCACAGGCTGCGCCGGCACGGATCGGCCGGGAGCGGTCGGCCTGCGGCGGTCGGTCGTCGAACGGATGGCCGATGTCGGCGGCACCGCCGAGGTGGCGTCGGTGCCCGGTGCGGGCACGACGGTCGAACTGGCGTGGAGCAGTCTGTCCGTGCCCATGCTGCGCCCGAGTCGTGTTCACGTGCTGGAACTGGCCGTGGAGGACGTCCGCAGGCCGCTCACCGCCGTGTGCGTGCCGTACCTGGTCGGTACCGCGATGATCGCCGCGGCGCAGGTGGGCCGCGCCGGGCACGCCACCCTGCTCGTGGCGTGGTACGCGGTCGTGTGCGGATGCGTAGGACTGCTGTTGTGGCGGGCACGTCATGGGCTGGGACGGCGGGGAAGCGCGGCCTGGGTCGCCGTCGTGCTCACATTGGTGTGGAGCGGTCTGTTGCTCATGCCGCCCGATGGGCTGGCCGGGTACGCATCGTGGCCGGTCGGAGCGGTCGGGCCGTTGCTCGCGGTACTCGCCGTACTCCGGCCGCCGTGGGAGGCGCTGCTCGCCTGCGTGCTGGAGATGGCGTCGATCGAGGTACTCGTGTCGTTCTCCGTGTTGAACGCAGCACCGCTGCCGCAACTGCTGCCCGCCTTATTCGCGCCCATGTTCGGGACGCTGATGGGAACAGTGGTGGCGACCACGATGCTCCATTACGGCCGGCTGGTCGCCTACGCGAGGAATGAGCGGCTGGCCGTCGAGACCGCGCAGGCGCATCGCGCGGCGCGTGCCGTCGAGCACCGCGCAAGGGTCGCCGAGATCGGCAGAGAACTGGAACCCTTTCTCGACGCCGTGGCCCGGGGCGACCTCGATCCCGCGTCACTACCGGCCCGCGTCCGCGCCGCGGAGCTCGACCAGGTTGCCCGCGATGAACTGCACCTGCCGGGCGTTCTCGACCCGGGAACCCGCGCCACGTTGGCGACCGCACGCGCCCATGGATGCGCCGTCGCATTCCACATCGACTCGGACACCGTAGACATCCCGAGGGTCGCCGTGTCGGCACTGCGGGCCGTACTGACGGGCAACCCGCCGGACGAGGTCACGCTTAGCGTCTTCCCCCGGCCGGACGATCTGCTGGTCAGCATCGTCGCTGTGCCCGGCGACGAGGACCGGTGTCGGCGTCTCGTCGCTGAGCTGCGGCATCTGTCACCGTCCATTGATGCCACCGAGGACGCCACGTGCGTCAGCGTTGTCCTGTGATGTACCAGAACTAGGGGACAGACAGCCGATCCTTGCCGCGAAATGCTGTCCACACGGGAAGTGGGCCGAAGCGGCAAGGAGAGATCCATGGCACTGTTCGACAACCGCCCGCGCGACCATAGCGTCGATGCGGCACCCACCCGTTCCGGGCAGGTCAATACCGACATCGCTGGTGGTGACGATCATGGCCATGCCTGATCTCGTTGATCCCACCGATGTGCCGGTGATCGTGCTGAAGGCGTTCCTGGGACCGGGAAGTCTGGTGGCCCTGCTCGTGGCGCTGGCGTTGTGGGCGTCTGGCTGGTGGAATGCGGCGCGTTCAGCGGCGCGACTCACGCGGCATGTATGGGTCGGCCTGTCCGGTCTGGACCCACAGGGGCGGACTCGGGTGGCGAGGACCTCCCTCGCCCTCGGCGTGGCGCAGGTCGGGTACCTTCTCATGAGCTACTTCGTCGCGGTCGAGCTGTCGGTGTTCCTGGGACTCCAGCAGGGCATCGCGCTACCGGACTTCGCGAACTGGACCAAGGCGCCCGCGAACGCGCAATGGGACACGTTCGTCACGGTGTGGCTCGTGGTCGCGGCCCTGGTCGTGGTCATCGCCAACCACTGGGCGGCGCAGGGTGACACCGCCTGGTTTCTGCTCTTCCTGGCTGTGCCCGGTCTGCTGTGCGCCGGTGTCCTCGTCATCGCCGGTCTTGGTGCCTACATGGGCTACCGACAGGGCGATCCGCAGTACACGCCGTACGTGGTGTGGACCTATCCGGTCGTATTCGGCCTGCTGGCCGTCTACCTGATCACATTCTGGCTCGCCGTCACAACCCCGCGGCGCCTCTTCGCCGCGTGGTCCTCGGCGGCATGACTCTCAGGAGAAAGAGGAGAACATAATGGGATTCAAGGAATTCATGGCACGGCGTGCCGAGGAATACCGACAGGCACGTGAGGACTTCGAGCTCGGCTGCACCATCCTGGGGCCGCCATCCGACCGGAGATCCGTCGTGCAGCGGCAGGCACGCATGGCTGCGGGGCGCCGCGCCCGTGAACGTCGAGAGGCGGGTGGTCATTGAGCACTGCTGAGGGGCGGTCGCGGTCATTCCTCATGTGCACGCTCGGTCGTCTCGGCGGGGTAGGCCACCGACCAGATGTCCCACTCCGATTCCAGGAGCCGGATGCCGTCGGTAGTCACCAGGTCGGATCGCGCCCAGCCGCCATGTACTCGGTTCCAGCTTTTCACGGCCCGCGACCCCGGCACCGTACTCGTCCGCCGGATACTCGACACTCGTGACGTTGGGCTGTTTGGAGTTGACCTGGAGAGACACCTCAGTGGTGGCGGACTGGACACCCGCGGCGGTGGTGCTGAAGGCGATGAAGTAGGAAGGGGCTGGTGACGGGGCTTTCTGTGGACTACGCAGGGTTGGTGCGGTGCTTGGATTTGCCGCTGGCGCATGCCGATCTTGGTCGGGTGCTGCTCGACGCCGTGGCGGAGCACTACGAACGGCAGTGGCCGAGTTGTTCGTTGGTCCAGTTCGAGCAATCCAACGCTACCTACCTGTTCGACCTGGCCAGTGCGGTCGGCGCGGCACAGGAGGACCGGACGGTCGCCGCCTGGGCGGTAACGTCATCCGTGATTGGCAGGCGTGATGTCTCCTACCAGCGTGGGTTCCCGATGCCGCCGGACCCTGATGGCACCCCGGTGGACCGGGGACATCTGATCCCGCATCTGTCCGGAGGCGAGTTCGGTCCGAACATCTTCCGGCAGCACCGGGCGTTGAACCGAGGCTGGTCGGAGGAGGGCCAACGGTTCCGGGCGTTGGAGCGAGAAGCTGCCGTCACGCCCGGCGTCTTCTATTGCGCCCATCTGCTCTATGAGGACGACACCGCCTATCCCACAATGATCGAGAGCGGCCTGCATCGCCGCGCCGAGCTACGTGTGGAGTCGTTCCGTATCGGTTTCCGTCTGAGTTATCAAAGTCAACCCCCACCCATCTGCTCAATCCCTGAGAACCCTGCACGCCGCCACCCAGCCGCAATGCCACGTAGCGTAGTTTGATCATGCTGCGCGGGGGTTGACCGTGTACAGGCGGACCGTGGCCGGTCGGTCATGGCGGATGCTGGCTGGCTCACCGGGCTTCTTCACGCGATAACTGTTGTGGCGGGCGCGTTTG
>DASUJK010000115.1:0-28658 GCA_036279295.1 Pseudonocardiaceae bacterium
TACCGGACCCAGCACATCCAGCGTCAGGCCCGGCCAACTCAGCCGTTGACCGACCGCCAACTCGACCAGCGGCACCCTCGCCGCCGCGGCCTCCCCGATCACCTGCGTCCACGCCCACCCGGGCACCCTGGACGGCCCGACCGCGACCGCACCCACCGGCCAGTCGCGCAACACGGCCGCCAGTCCCCCGACATGGTCCGCGTGCAGATGACTGAGTATCACCAACGGAATTCGCCGCGCGTCCAACGTGTTCAGGCAGTCATCGATCCCCTCCTCGTCCGGTCCGGTGTCGACCACGACATCCCGGCCTGGCTGGCCGGTGGACAGCACTTCGCCGTCGCCCTGGCCGACATCGCAGTCGACCATCGCCCATCCGGTTGGTGGCCAGCCCGGCGCGAACACCTTCACCGGAACGACGACCACGAACACGCCGACCAGAACTGCCGCCATCAGTGCACGCAATCGCCGGAACCGCAACGCAACCACCGTCGCGACCACCGCGGCGGCCAGCGCCACGCCGCCCAACCAGCCCGTCGGCCAACTGATCGACGTGCCGGGCAGGCGCGCGGTCCGATGCGCGACGAGCCGCAACCACTCCAGTTCCGGCACCGTGACATGCGCGATGACAGCTGCCAACCACGGCCACACCGCAGCGCACACCATCGCCAGCGCACCCACCAACATCGCGGGCACGAACGCCGGCTCGACCAACGCGTTCGCCAGCAGCGACGGCACGCTGACCTGACCGTAGGCCGCCGCGATCACCGGCGCCGTGGCCAACTGTGCCACCACCGCGATCGCCAGCAGCTCAGCGATGCCAGCCGGGACACCACGGCGCTCCAACGCCTGCGCTGTCGGCCTGGCCAACAGCAACATGCCGCCCGTGGCCACCACGGACAGCGCGAACCCGACATCGGTTGCGAACTCCGGCCGCCACAGCGTCAGCACAATGACCGAACCGGCCAACGCGGAGCCTGCCGACCTGGCCCGGCCAGTGGCCAGCGCGAGCAGACCGACCCCGACCATGATGCCGGCACGCAACACGTTCGGTTCGCCACCGGCCACCTCTGCGAAGCAGACGAGTACAAACCCCGTCACCACAGCACAAGTACGCGGACCGACGCCGATCCGACGCAGCAACCACAGCACCGCGCCGCACACCACCATGAAGTGCAATCCGCCAACTGCCATGAGGTAGTCGGAACCGGCTAGGCGGAAATCCTCCAGTGTGGACTGATCGACTTGCGTACGGTCGCCGACCACGATGGCGGGGAGCAAGCCGTGCACGCCATCGGGCAGGCCGGCCGCCGCGGTGCGGAGACCTCGCCGTAAGTCCTCGGCCAGCCGCTGCGCCAGGGATGGTGGGGTGACGGCACTCGGCGGGCCACGCACTCGGAGCACGGCGACCGGGGCATCGCCGGACGAGGACGGCAACGGGACCGTCAGCTCACCGGACGCGTCCGCCTGCTGGCCGCGCAACAGGTTTCGCCATCCCCTGGTGGGCGCGATAAGCAGCACCGGGCCGTCGGCTGGTCTGGCGTTGGTGCCCCACTCCTCGGTGACCGCCAGCGCGTCGGCCGGAATGAGCACGGATCGCACACCGCCTGGCCGGCCCGCGAAACCGGCCGACACGATCGGTTTCGGCAGGTCGGTCAGCTGGACACGCAGGCGCACCGACTCGCTCCGACGCGCCATGTCGGCCAACGGGTTGCCGGCTTGGTGATGGAGGCGTGCGCCGGTCCACACCGCCGTGACCACGCCGCAGACCAACACTGCCCAGGCGGCCACGCGCACAGTAGGTGGCCGGCGAGGGGGTAGCACGGGTGGATGGGTGGCCAGCACGGTGACCGCCATCGCACCGCACGCGAAACCACACACCAACGTCCACGCCCAGCCGAGATCGATGCCGAGCAGGGTGGCCAGCCACACCGTTGCCGCGGCCGGCAACAGCCGCATGTCGATGCGGCCCGCCAGCCTGCGCCACCACGGCAGCAGGGAAACATCGGCCGGCGTTGTCATGTGGTCACCAGGCCGGCGATCTTGGCGTAGCGACCGTCGCCGATGCCTTGTACTTCCCGCAGTTGGCTGATCGAACCGAAGTGGCCGTGCTGGTTGCGCCACGTGAGGATGTGTTGGGCCATCGTGGGACCTACGCCGGGCAGGGTCTCCAGGGCTTCCTGCGTCGCCGTGTTCAGGTCGATCTTCGTGGTCGGGCCAGCGCTCACCTCGTCCGCGGAACCTGAGCCCGGATCAGCGGGCTGCGCATCGGCCGGGATCGGGATGCCGACGTAGATCTGCTCGCCGTCGGCCAAACGCCGGGCCAGATTCAGCGCCATGTCGTTGGTGCCGGGGACAACCCCACCCACGGCTCGGAGCGCGTCCGCGACCCTGGAGCCGTCCGGCAGCGTGACCAGACCGGGATGCGCCACTCTGCCGACCACACTGATCACCAGCGTCGTCGGGACCGCGCTGGTGGTGGTCGAGAACGACGGCGCCGCACTGATCGCGGCCGGCAGTGCCGGTGCCGACTCCTCCGCCGGTTGCCGTGCGGACAACGCGATGCCGGTACCGATCGCCGCCACCAGCGCGATCACCAGCACCACCACGGCGAACCGGTGACGCGCGACCAACGCACGGACGCCAACAACGCCGCGCGTGCCGCCCGGCACCCAGCGCTCGACCAGCCGACCGGCCTCGCCGTCCGCCCATGGGGCCGAAGGACCCAGTTCCTCGATGACCGAAGCCAACCGGGCACGTGCCTGCGCACCCGGTTCGCCGTCCACGGAATCTTTCACGCCGCCGACGCTAGGCCGATTCTCAACCCAAGATCAGCAATTGACCGTCGCCTGTGGACAACTACACGCTATGTGGACAACCCGCCTGGCAGCACGACAACGCCAAGGACACCCATGCCGGTGTGCGCCCCGATCACCGCGCCCACCTCGGACACCAGGCAGCCTGCCGAGTTCGGCAGCCGCTCCTCCAGTCGCGTGGCCAGTTCGGCGGCCCGCTCCGGCGCACCGAGATGGTGCACGGCAAGGCCGACCGGGCCGTCGCCTGCCGCCTCGATGGTGAGTTCGACCATGCGAGCCGCCGCGCGACTCGTCGTACGCACCTTCTCCAGTGGCACGATCTGGCCGCCTGCCACGTGCAGCAACGGTTTCACCGCCAGCGCAGACCCGAACAGCGCCGCGGCGGGTCCGATCCGGCCGCCTCGGCGCAGGTGTTCCAGGGTCTGGAGGCAGAAGAACGTCCTGGTGCGCGACGCCACGTCCGTGGCCACCCGCTCCACCTCCGCCGGGGTGGCGCCGCGGGCCGCGTCGGCAGCCGCTGCCAGGACTGCGAAGCCGAGGCCCATGGCCGTCGTGCGGGAGTCGACCACCCGCACGGCACCGGCATCGCCGACCTCGCTGCCGACCTCCTCAGCCGCCAGCCTGGCCGCCTCCCACGTGCCGGACAGATCACGGGACAAGTGGACGGACACCACACCCGGCGCACCGCCTCGCAACGCGGCCCGATACGCCTCGGCGAGTTCGTGGGGGGTGGGCCGGGACGTCAGTACCGTCCGTCGTTCGTCCAGTGCCTTGGCCAGTTCGGCCGGTCCGAAGTCCACACCGTCCAGCCCGCCGTCCTGGTCGACCAGGACGTGCAACGGCACGACCGACACCGCCTTGCGGTCCGCGAAACCTTCGGGCAGGTACGCGGTCGAGTCGGTGACGACGGCGACGGGCAGAGCGGCGGACACGGACACCGAGCCTACGGTCCTCCCGGTTCAGGTGGTCGACCTGGCGCCGGTGAGTCCGGTTCGGCAGCCGTTCGAGACCAGGTCGGCCATTGCCTCGCCGACCGAGGTATGGGCGACCCAGCCCCAGTGCATGCCGTCCGGATTGCCGTCACCACGGAAGACATGGTCGCGGGTCAGCGCCGCCAGGTCGAGCAGCGGCACGTCGCGGCGGGCGCCCCAGGCCGCGATGGCGGCGGCAGCGGGGGCGTAGCCGGTGTGGACATAACCGTAGGTCGCCGCCTTGTGCGTGGCCGGCAGGATGGCGACGGCGGGCAGGTCGGGGCGCAGCGCGCGGATCGCGTTCAGCGTGTTGTCCAGGTAGCGGACGCTCAGCACGGCCGGCAGCGCGACCGGTCGCCCGCCCAGGGCCTTGGACAGGATCGGCTGGGCCGCGCCGTAGCCCTGCCTGGCCACCCGGCGCAGGCGATCCGGACGCAGATATCGGATGCCGGTGCGAAGGTAGGTCGGCAGCGGGGACGGCAGCGTGTCCATGCTGCCGACGGCGAGCACCAGCGCGTCGATCCTGGGCAGCGCCGCCCACACGTTCGGGTCGCCGGCGAGTGCCCACCAGGCGTCTCTCGCCGTCCAGCCGACTCCGGCGAACAGCAGCGTCCGGCCACCGAGCTTCGCCGCCGCCACGTTGGGCCACAGCCGGGGATCGTCGGCCGGCATCGCCCGGGCGGGACCGTGGAACGCCAGCGAGTCGGCGAACACCAGCACGGTCGGTCCCGCGGGCGTGGTCACCCGGTGATGCCGGCGTTGTAGGCGGCGAGACGCCACTTGCCATCGCCGTTGGCACGGCGGGTGAGCACGGTCCAGTGGCAGTTGGCGATGCCAGCCAGCTGCGTCCACATCTCGACCGGCAGGCCGAGCAGCCGCGCGGTGATCGCGATGATCACGCCGCCGTGCACACACAGCAGCGCGGTCCGCTCGAACTCGTCGTCCAGTTCGGCCACCACCTCGACGGTGCGGTTGGCCACGTCGACGCGGCTCTCGCCGTCCGGCGGCGCCCAGGTCGCGTCGCCCTGCCAGGTGCGCATGGCACCCGGCCAGCCCTGCTCGACCTGCTCCCCCGTCAGGCTCTGCCACTGTCCGAGGTTCGTCTCACGCAAACGCTTGTCGATGCGCAGCGGCACGCCGGACGCCTCGGTGAACACGGTCGCCGTGTCGGTGGCCCGGCTGAGGTCCGACGTGAGCACGATCTCCGGGTCGAACCGGACCAGCGCGGGCACCGCGAACCTGGCCTGGTTCCATCCGGTCGGCGTCAGCGGGACATCCAGGTGTCCCTGCATCCGGCCCGCGGCGTTGTAGTCGGTCTCACCGTGCCGCCAGAGCACGAGCCGCCTCAGCGCCACGTCGGGAAGCCTTCTGGCACGCCAACATCGGTGCTGTCATCGGCATCGGCCGAGTCGGGACCGGGGTCGAACGGAATCCTCGGGCAGTCCTTCCACAGCCGTTCCAGACCATAGAACGAGCGCTCGTCGGCGTGCTGCACGTGGATGACGACATCCACGAAGTCCAGCAGCACCCAACGGCCCTCCCGGGCGCCCTCGCGGCGGACCGGTTTCGTGCCGGCCTCGCGCATCTTCTCCTCGACGCTGTCCACGATGGCGCCGACCTGGCGCTCGTTGGGCGCCGACGCGATTACGAAACAGTCGGTGATCACGAGTCGGTCGGACACGTCGAGCACGATCACGTCGTGCGCCTTCTTGTCCGCGGCTGCCGCCGCTGCGACCAACGCCAACTCACGTGACCTCTCGGTGGCTGTCACGTCCCTCCTCATCACCGTACGGATTGGGAACTCAGGGTACCTGTGACACGGCCCGTCGACCGACAGCGCGCTCAGCTCGCCGCGTCCCGGTACAGGCCGGACTTGCTGATGTACTGCACGACGCCGTCCGGCACGAGGTACCAGACGGGCTCGCCGCCGGCCACCCGCGCCCGGCAGTCGGTCGACGAGATGGCCATCGCCGGCACCTCGACCAGGGTCACGGAACCGCGCGGCAGGTGCTCGCCGTTGAGCGCGTAACCGGGCCTGGTGACGCCGATGAAGTGCGCATACTCGAACAACTCGGACACCTGGTGCCAGGACAGGATCTGTTCCAGGGCGTCGGCGCCGGTGATGAAGAACAGCCGCGCGTCGGGGTAGGCGTCGCGCATCTCGCTGAGTGTGTCGATCGTGTAGGTGGGGCCTTTGCGGTCGATGTCCGCCCTGCTCACCGTGAACCTCGGGTTGGACGCCGTGGCGATGACCGTCATCAGGTAGCGGTCCTCGGCCGGGCTGACCGCCTTGGCCGACTTCTGCCACGGCTCACCGGTCGGCACGAACACGACTTCGTCCAGCGCGAACCTGGACGCCACCTCACTGGCCGCGACGAGGTGACCGTGGTGCACCGGATCGAACGTGCCACCCATGACACCGATCCGCCGACGTTCGGACATGGCTGATGAGCGTACGTGGGCCACGGGTCGCCGCCGCACGCACCTGGCGTGACCTGCGTCGCAGGATCGCTGGTCAGACCTCCGGCGCGATCACTTCGCCACTCTCGGCGTTCACCACCAGGATCGCCTCCATCGGGCAGGACTCGGCAGCTCCGGCCACCTCGTCGTCCGGTTCGATCTCGTCGTCGATGGGCACCGACTTGTCGTCGACCAGCTTGAACCGGTGCGGCAGTGTGCCGACGCAGACCGCCGATCCGATGCACGTGCCCCTGTCGACGGTGATCCGCCACCGGGTGTCCGTCACGATCGGCCCTCCCAAAGCTCAGTGTGTCCGAACGAGCACCGCCTACGGCCGTCGGCGGCACTATTCTGCATAGTGTGCCAGTGAGACGCCCGAATCCGTTGCTGTGGCTGTACTACCAGTACGGCGGCAAGCTCCCCGAAAGCTACCGGGAGTGGGTGCTGTACGACGGTACGAGCCGCTGGTGGGTGCAGCGCGCGTTCCTGCGCACCCTGCTCCAGGCGGTCCCGGTGATCATCGTGCTGTTCGTGGTGTTCGCCATCTTCGGGGTGCCGTGGTACTTCGCGGCGGCGTGCCTGGTGCTCGGCCTGGTGGTCAGCATCTACTACGCGCTGTCCTACTCGGTGGAGAGCGTTGATTCCCGGCTGACCACCTACGGCTACCCGATGGGCTACGGGTCCACGCTGCGGCAACAGCAGTACGAGGAACAGCACCTCGGCGACACCGAGCGCTACCGGCAGATCTGGCAGTCCGGCGAGGAGCAGTAGCTCAGGAGGCCGGCCGCACGTGGCCCTCGCCCCACACGATCCACTTGGACGACGTCAGCTCGGCCAGCCCCATCGGGCCGCGGGCGTGCAGCTTCTGCGTGGAGATGCCGATCTCGGCGCCCATCCCGAGTTCCGCTCCGTCGGTGAACGCCGTCGACGCGTTCACCATCACGGCGGCCGAGTCGACCCGGGCGGTGAACTGACGGGCCGCGTTCACGTTGTCGGTGACGATGGCCTCGGTGTGCCCGGACGAGTGCTGCGCGATGTGCTCGATCGCATCGTTCAACGATCCAACAATCCGCACGGCCAGGTCGAGTGACAGGTACTCGGTGTCCCAGTCCTGCTCGGTCGCGGCGACCACGTTCGGCACGTCGGCCGCGTCGAGCACCTTGTCGTCGCCGTGCACCGTGACGCCGTGTTCGTGCAGCGCGCGCAGAATCCTGGGCAGGAACTCGTCGGCGACGGCATCGTGCACGAGCAGTGTCTCGGCCGCGTTGCACACGCTGGTCCTGCGGGTCTTCGAGTTGAGCACGATCCGTTCCGCGCGGTCCAGGTCGGCGGCGGCGTCCACGTAGACGTGGCAGTTGCCCACGCCGGTCTCGACGGTCGGCACGGTGGCCTGCTCGACCACGGTGGCGATCAGGCCTGCACCGCCACGCGGGATGACCAGGTCCACCAGGCCCCGGGCGGTGATCAGGTGGCGGACCGATGCCCGGTCGTGGCAGGGCAGGAGTTGGATGGCGTCGGCGGGCAGACCGGACTCGGTCAGCACGTCCCGCAGCACGGCGACGAGCGCGGTGTTGGACCGCTCGGCGGAGGACGAACCACGCAGCAGCACGGCGTTGCCGGACTTCAGCGCCAGGCCGGCCGCGTCCACGGTGACGTTGGGGCGGCCCTCGTAGACCATGCCGACGACCCCGAGCGGCACCCGGACCTGCCGCATCTCCAGCCCGTTGGGCAGCAGTCCGCCGCGCAGCACCTCACCGACCGGGTCGGGCAGCGCGGCAACCGTGCGCAGGCCGTCGGCGATGGAGTCGATGCGCCGGTCGGACAGGGCCAGCCGGTCGATCATCGACTCCGCCGTGCCCGATTCGCGTGCGGCAACGACGTCGGCCTGGTTGGCCGCGAGCACCTCGGCGGCCCGGGCGCGCAGCGCTTCGGCCATCAGCAGCAGGGTGGCATCCTTGCGCTCGCGGGTGGTCAGCGCGAGCACGCCGGCGGCCACCCTGGCCCGGCGAGCTGCGGCATGTACCTGTTCCCGCAGGTCGGTGGGCTCGGCCTCCTGGTGCTGGCTGTTCGCGATCGCGGTCATACCGGCAGCGTACGACGCTCGCGGCTGATTGTCGCGGGACTATCCAAATGTTGAACAATCCGATTGTGGAGGGTGTGGACGGGTGACTGATCAGAGGCGGGACCTGCTGCGCGCGAGGGCGGCCGAGTACACCGGTGTGGCCCTGGTGAACATCCGCAAGGAGTTCCCGAACGACCTGTGGACGACGATGCGGCGGCCCGGTGACTTCCCGCACCGCCCGAAGGACTGCTTTCCCGCGTTCTACGGCTCGTTCGACTGGCACTCGTGCGTCGAGATGCACTGGATGCTGGTGCGGCTGCTGCGGACGATGCCCGACGAGGTCCCCGCCGCCGACATCCGGATCGCGCTCAACGAGCACCTGACCGCCGCGGCGCTGGTCGCCGAGACCGCGACCTTCCGCGACCGGGGTGCCGTGCTGCGACCGTACGCCTGGGCGTGGGCGCTGTCCCTGGTGCACGAGATGGCCAGGTGGGACGACCCGGACGCGCAGCGGTGGGCGGCGAACGCGGCGCCCCTGGCGAGGGCGTTCACCGAGGCGTTCCTGACGTGGCTGCCCAAGGCCACCTACCCGGTGCGGCAGGGCGCGCACCACAACAGCGCGTTCGGCCTGTCCAGGGCGCTCGGGTACGCGCGTTGGCTGGCCGCGAACGGCGATTCCGCACTGCTGGACGCCATCACCGGGGCGGCGCACCGCTGGTTCGGCAACGACGCCGACTACCCGGCGGAGTGGGAACCGGACGGCACCGACTTCCTCTCCCCCGCGCTGTGCGAGGCGGAACTGATGGCGAACCTGCTGCCGGCCGACGAGTTCGGCCCGTGGCTGGACCGGTTCCTGCCGACCATCGCCGACGGTGGACCGGTCGCACTGCGTACGCCCGCTGTGGTGTCCGACGACAGCGACGGCACGATCGCCCACCTGCACGGGCTGAACCTCAGCCGGGCGTGGGGCTGGCTGCGCCTGGCCGACACACTGCCCGCCGACGACGCGAGGGTGCCGGGCATGCTCGCGACGGCAGCCGAACACGCGACGGCCGAACTGGACAACGTCAGCGGCAGCAACTACATGGTCGAACACTGGCTGGCCTGCTACGCAGTGCTCTATCTCAGCGAATAGACCGCACCGGCACCAGGTCGTCCGCGTGCACGACCTCGCGGCGCAATTCCGGGGCCAGGTCCCTCGTGGAACGACCGATCACGTCCGGCAACTCCTTGGCGTCGAACGCGACGACACCCCTGGCCACCACCCGGTCGGCCGGGTCCACCAACTCGACCACGTCGCCAGCCTCGAACTGGCCTTCCGCACCGGTGATCCCCGCAGCCAACAGCGACCTGCGCCGCCGCACCACCGCGGCCACCGCGCCGTCGTCCAACAGCAGCCTGCCCGACGCGCCTGCCGCGTAGCCGAGCCAGAATCGGCGCGCGGACAGGCGGCTGCCGGTCGCCGCGAACGCCGTGCCGACGTCGGCGGGGCCCAGCGCGCGGGCCGCGTCGGCGGCTGCCGCCAGCAGCACCGGGATGCCGGCAGCAGCGGCCAACCGGGCCGCTTCCAGCTTGGATGCCATACCGCCGGTGCCCAGTCCGGACGCGCCCGTCGTACCGGCCCGTACTCCGTCTACATCGGACTCATCGGACACTTCGGTGATCTTCCGCGCCGGGCCATACCTCGGATCGGCGTCGTACAGTGCGTCCACATCGGACAGCAGCACCAACGCATCGGCGCCGACCAGGTGGGCCACCAGCGCCGCCAGCCGGTCGTTGTCGCCGAACCGGATCTCGTCCGTCGCCACCGTGTCGTTCTCGTTCACCACCGGCACCGTGCCCAGCGCGAGCAGCCTGGAGAACGTGCGCTGCGCATTGCGGTAGTGCGCCCTGCGCAACACGTCGTCCGCCGTCAGCAACACCTGCCCGACCGTCAGCTGATGCCGGCCGAACGCCTCGCCGTACGCGTGCGCGATGGCCAACTGGCCCACGCTGGCCGCTGCCTGCTGGGTGGCCAGATCCTTGGGCCGACGCGGTAACCCCAGCGGCGCCAGGCCGGCCGCGATCGCGCCGCTGGACACCAACACCACCTGGGTGTCCGCCGCCCGGCGCGCGGCCAGCACGTCCACCAACGCCGTGAGCCGTTCGGCGGCCAGCCCGCCCTGCTCGGTGGTCAGCCCGGACGAGCCGACCTTGACCACGAGCCTGCGCGCCGCGGCCACCGCCTGCCGGGCGGGCGAGCTCACTCGTCGTCCTCGGTCACCAGGCCCCGCCGCGCCCGACGCGCGTACTTGCGCTCCGCGGCACGCGGCCGGTCGTCCTGTTCCAGGCGTGGGTCGGTGCCCCGGTGTGACATGGTCACCGCGGCGATACCGGCCGGCGTGGACGGCTCCCACTCGAACGTGACATCGCCGATCGTCACCGAGGCACCCGGCACCGCACCGTGCTTGGCCAGCGCATCCTCGACACCCAACCGGGCCAGCCGGTCGGCAAGGTAGCCGACCGCCTCGTCGTTGTCGAAGCTGGTCTGCCGGATCCACCGCTCCGGCCGCTCGCCGCGCACGATGAAGGCGCCGTCCTCCTCCGGATCGGCCGTCACGGTGAACCCGCTGTCGTTGACGGCGGTCGGGCGCAACACGATCCTGGTCGGCTCCTCGACGGGGCGGCCGGCCCGCGCCTGCTCGACCACCCTGCCCAGCGCGAAGGTCAGTTCCCGCAGGCCCTCCCTGGTGGCGGCGGAGATCTCGAACACCGGCAGGCCGCGTGCCTCGAACTCGCCCCGCACCATGTCGGCGAGATCCTTGCCGTCGGCGACGTCGATCTTGTTCAACGCGACGACCCTCGGCCGATCGGCAAGGTCACCACCGAGGGACGGCGTGTACTGGGCCAGTTCGGCCTCCAGCGCGTCCACATCGGACACCGGGTCACGCCCGGGCTCCTCGGTGCCGCAGTCCACCACGTGCACCAGCACGGCACAGCGTTCGATGTGCCGCAGGAAGTCCAGCCCGAGGCCCTTGCCCTGGCTCGCACCCGGGATCAGGCCCGGCACGTCGGCCACGGTGAACACCGTGTCGCCCGCTGTCACCACACCGAGGTTCGGCACCAGGGTGGTGAACGGGTAGTCGGCGATCTTCGGCCGGGCCGCGGACAGCACGGCGATCAGCGACGACTTGCCGGCCGACGGGAAACCGACCAGCCCGACGTCGGCGACCGACTTCAGTTCCAGGACCAGGTCCCGCGCCTCACCGGGCTCACCGAGCAGCGCGAACCCCGGCGCCCTGCGCGCCTTGGATGCGAGCGTGGCGTTGCCGAGGCCGCCGCGGCCGCCTGCCGCCGCGACCAGGCGGGTGCCCGGGCCGGTCAGGTCGGCGAGCACGTCGCCGTCCTCGTTGAGCACAACGGTGCCGTCCGGCACCTTCAGTTCGAGTTCGGCGCCGTTGGCGCCGTCCTTGTTGGAGCCCAGCCCCGGTTTGCCGTTGGTCGCGGCGGCATGCGGGCGGAAGTGGAAGTCCAGCAGGGTGTGCACGTTGGGGTCCACGACCAGCACGATGTTGCCGCCCTGCCCGCCGTCGCCGCCATCGGGGCCACCGAGGGGCTTGAACTTCTCGCGATGCACGGACGCGCAACCGTTCCCGCCGTCACCGGCGGCAACGTGGATCACCACTCGATCGACGAATCGGGACACGAGGGTTGCCTTCCTCTCACTCTTCGTGACAACGCAACGAGGGGCGGGCCGGAACAAGCCGGTCCGCCCCTCGTGGGGTCACGCTGTCTTCTCAGGCCCGGGGTCTGGGGTGTCCCCAGGAGACACGCCGAGCGGCGCTGGCTCGCGCTCTCCGCGAGCGGTCTCGTCCCCGCCGATCGGAGGATCAGACCTCGGCCGGGACGACAATGTTGACGGTCTTGCGACCGCGCTTGCTACCGAACTCGACCGCACCGGCGGCCAGCGCGAACAGGGTGTCGTCCTTGCCGCGGCCGACGTTCACGCCGGGGTGGAACTTGGTGCCACGCTGGCGGATCAGGATCTCGCCTGCCTTGACGACCTGGCCGCCGTACCGCTTGACGCCCAGGTACTGCGCGTTGGAGTCACGCCCGTTGCGGGAGCTGGACGCACCCTTTTTGTGTGCCATGGTTGTTCAGCTCCTCTGCTACTTCGTGATGCCGGTGACTTCGACCATGGTCAGCTTCTGGCGGTGACCCTGGCGCTTGTGGTAACCGGTCTTGTTCTTGAACTTGTGGATGCGGATCTTGGGGCCCTTGGTGTGCTCGACGACCTTGCCGGTCACGGCCACCTTGCCCAGCGCGTCCGCGTCGGCGGTGACGTCGGTGCCGTCGACGACGAGTAGCGCGGGGAAGCTGACCTCGGTACCCGGCTCGCCTTCGAGCTTCTCCACCTGGACGACGTCGCCGACAGCCACCTTGTACTGCTTGCCGCCGGTCTTGACGATCGCGTACATCGGGACGGAAGTCTCCTGCTACTCGACGATAACGGGGGTCACGCGCGCCCCACTGACGGACGAATCAGAGATTCGGGCCGCGGAGCCAGGCTCTCGCATGACAGAGCCCACCGGGATGGCGGGCCGCTTACCAGGTTACGGGGCGGCCCGCTCGGTGGTCAAACCGGGGTCAGTTCATCACTGCCCCGTCGTGCCAGCCGGCGGACCAGCAGGCCGGGACGCTGCCCGCCGACGGGTCGGCCGAGGCGGATTGGCCACGGCCACCGCGGGCGGCGGCTTGACGGCGTGCTGCGCCATCGACTGGTGGCCGTTGGTCGAGCCGAGTTCCGGCCCGTCCTGTTCCACTTCGGCCGCCTGCTCGACAACGGGCTCGACCGCCTGCGCCGGTTCCGGTGTCTGCTCGGCGACCGGTTCCGGCACGACCACCGACGCCGACTCCACCACGGGCTCCAGCTCGGTGACGGCCTCGACCGCCGGCTCGACAGCGGCCTCGGCCACCGGCTCGACCACGGCTTCGACCGGCTCGACAGCCGGTTCGACCGAAGGTTCGACAGCAGGCTCGGCGACCGACTGCTCGGTCACCTGCTCCTGCGCCACCTTGTCCTTGTCCTGACCGCCACGGTGGCGGTTGCGCCTGCTGCCACCGCTGGTCTGCTGGTGGCCGTTGTTGTTGCCGCCACCACCGTTGCCGCCGCCGTTGGACCCCGGCGTGCTGACCGCGGGGGCGGCCGGCGCGTTCAGGTTGGCGTGCACCGGCGTGGTGGACACCATGATCCCGCGGCCACGGCAGTGCTCACAGGTGGTGCTGAACGCCTCCAGCAGCCCGGTGCCCACCCGCTTGCGGGTCATCTGCACCAGGCCGAGCGATGTGACCTCGGCCACCTGGTGTCGCGTGCGGTCCCGACCGAGGCACTCGGTCAGCCTGCGCAGCACCAGATCGCGGTTGGACTCCAGCACCATGTCGATGAAGTCGACGACGATGATGCCGCCGATGTCGCGCAGCCGCAGCTGGCGCACGATCTCCTCGGCCGCCTCCAGGTTGTTC
This sequence comes from Pseudonocardiaceae bacterium, assembly GCA_036279295.1. Lineage (GTDB taxonomy): Bacteria > Actinomycetota > Actinomycetes > Mycobacteriales > Pseudonocardiaceae > DATEPR01. The sequence goes on from DASUJK010000115.1 coordinate 13,809, forward strand.
CTGGTGACGGTCTCCTCCAGGTTGCCGCCGGAGCCGGTGAACTTGCCGGTGTTCACGTCGATGACGGTCATCGCCTCGGTACGGTCGATCACCAGGTAACCGCCTGAGGGCAACCAGACCTTGCGGTCCAGTGCCTTGAGGATCTGCTCGTCGATCCGGTACTCGGTGAACGCGTCGATGTTGCCGACGTGCCGCTTCAGCCGGTCCACCAGGTCGGGTGCCACGTGTGTGACGTACGCCTCGATGGTGTCCCACGCGTTGTCGCCCTGCACGGTGAGCGCGGAGAAGTCCTCGGTGAACAGGTCGCGGACGACCTTGATCAGCAGGTCCGGCTCCTCGTAGAGCAGCTGCGGGGACTTGGCGTGGGGAGCACCCGCCTTCTCCTGGATGACCTCCCACTGGGCGCGCAGCCTGCGCACGTCCCGGCCGAGCTCCTCCTCGCTGACGCCCTCGGACGCCGTGCGGATGATCACGCCCGCGTCCTCGGGCACGACCCGCTTGAGCACGTCCTTGAGCCGCTTGCGCTCGGTGTCCGGCAGTTTCCTGCTGATCCCGGTGGCACCACCGCCCGGCACGTACACCAGGAACCGGCCGGGCAGGCTGATCTGCGTGGTCAGCCGGGCACCCTTGTGGCCGACCGGGTCCTTGGTGACCTGCACCAGCACGCTGTCACCGGTGGACAGGGCCTGCTCGATCTTGCGTGCCTTGCCCTCCAGGCCGGCAGCGTCCCAGTCCACCTCACCGGCGTAGAGCACCGCGTTGCGGCCCCGGCCGATGTCCACGAACGCCGCCTCCATGCTGGGCAGCACGTTCTGCACCCGGCCGAGGTAGACGTTGCCGACCAGCGAACCCGAGCCAGCCGACGTGACGAAGTGCTCCACGAGCACGCCGTCCTCCAGCACGCCGATCTGCACGCTGTCGCCGCGCTGGTTGACCACCATCTTGCGGTCCACGGCTTCCCGGCGGGCCAGGAACTCCGACTCGGACAGGATCGGGACCCGGCGCCTGCCGGCCTCCCGGCCGTCCCTGCGGCGCTGCCGCTTGGCCTCCAGCCGGGTCGAGCCGCGCACGCTGCGCACCTCGTCCTGGCCGTTGCCGCTGCTCTGCTCGTGCCGGTCACCACTGGGCTTGTCGTCCCTGCTGTCCCGGACGTGCACCACGGTGTTCGGCGGGTCGTCGTCCGAGGTGTCGTCGGCCGAGCCCTTGCGGCGACGCCTGCGCCTGCGGCGGCGGGTGGCACCACCTTCGGTGTCCTCGGCGGAGTTGTCCTCGTCGGTGTCCTGCTCGTCCTGGGTCGGCTCGTCATCGCCGTCGCCGGACTCGCCGGTGCTGGCGTCGTCGTCCGACGTCCCGTCGTCGCCCTGGCCGCCCTTGCCCCGACCACGGCCACGACGGCCGCGACGGCGCCTGCGCCTGCTGGCGGCGTCCTCCTCGGACTCGCCCGCCTCGATGTCGGCATCGCTGTCCTGGGCGGCGGGCTCGTCGTCGACGGGCGCGGCCACCGGCGGTGCGGCAGGCGGTTCGACCTGCTTCGGCTTGACGGGCGGGGCGGCGGCCGCAGGCGGCAGGAACACCGGTGACGGCGCCGCGAAGATCGGTGGTGGCACTGCGAAGACCGGCGTCAGCGCGGGTGGCTCGGGCTCCGGAGCCGGCTCATCGACGACCGCCGCGCCGGTCGGTTCTGTCGCTTCGGCGCCAGTACCCAGCAGCAGGTCCGCCACCTTGAGCGCGATGTCCCGGTCCAGGCTGGACTGAGCGCTGCGGGCGGGCTCACCCAGCCCGCTCAGCACGTCCAGCACCTCGCGGCTGCTGCGGTTGAGCAGTTTGGCCAGCGCGTGTACCCGCACCTTGGCGGGTAGATCGGCCAGCGCCACGTGCTCGCCCGTGGTCGGCTCGGGCACACCGTGTTCGGATGTGCGCAATCCCCCGCCTGCTGTCACAGCGGGATCGTTCGTGTTCGGCATATGGCTCCTCCGCCCCCGGGCGCGTCGTGACGACGCGGCCGCGCAGGGGCTGCCCTTCCTGTTCTGTTCCACCGCGCTGGGCGGCGGGAATCCTTGCCTGCGCCGGCTACGCACCCGACGATCCGGGCGTCAGCCAGCAGGTCGATCGACGGCGCGTTGGCCACGTTCCGGCTCCCCGGACACCGGTTCCGACACCGGACCCCGGTCTGGGGCCAGCGGATCGGCCAGGCGGCCTTCATCGTCTAGCCGCCCCTGGGCAGTCCGGGTCGCTTTCGCGGGTACCGGCAACATCAAGGCGGCGACGACACGGAGCGCACTCAGCACGTCATCGGGTCGGACGGCGGGTGTTGTCTGCCGGACGACCAGATTCAGTATCCCACACGTCGACCCTGACCCGCCGCTGTCAGCACCTGACGAGCCGGGTCCAGTGTCGATTTCATCCGTTTGGTCCTGTTGCACCCGGAGCGTCACCACAGCGGGCCGAACGTCCATCGTGCGGCGTCCGTCCTTGGTGAGCCGCTCCACCTCGACGACATCGGCGGCCAGCAGGGCGGCCACGGCGGGCTCCAGTTCGGCCGACGTGACACCGGGCACTTCCAGCCGCCACTCGCTGGCGTCGATCCGTTCCGGCAGCGAGCCACCGGCGGCGACCACGGCCTCCACCACGTCCAGGCCGGGTGGCAGGGCGGCGTCCACGGCAACGCGCAGCGCCTCCGGGTCCACCTCGGTGACCACCTGGATCTCCACGTACTCGGCCTCGCTGGCCGCACCGGTGGGCGCAGCGCCGACCCAGGACACCTTCGGGTGCGGGCTGAACCCGTGCGAGAACGCCATCGGGACACCTGCCCTGCGCAGCGCGCGCTCGAACGCGCGCGCGACGTCACGATGTGACGTGAAACGCAGCTTCCCCCGTTTGGCGTAGCGCAAGCGAAGTCGTTGGACGGCTGGAGCCGACGGGTTCGGCTCATCATGACGGCTCAGGGCTGCTCCTTCGGATCGCTACGACTCCGGCGAGCACGGTACCCGGCGGCTGAAATCGCCAGACGAACTTGTCTGGGCGGTCGGCGCTGGCTACCGTCCCGCTGGAGTGGACAGAGCATCCCCGACTCCGTCCCACCCAGACCTGGAGGTCCGCTGTGCCTCTGCTGCGCCGTGCCAAGGCGGCAGCGATCGGCACCGCCCTGCTGGCGACAGGCTGCCTGGCGATCCCCGCGTTGGCGCATGCCGACCCCGGCCAGGCGACGTGGGCCGGTTGTGTGCAGGGCGGCCCCACCCTGCGCTACCTGGTTCTCTTCAGCGAGGGTACGGCCAGCGCGGACGCCAGGACGCAGATCAGCGCGGCATGTGGCGCGACCACCATCTACTACTCGCAGATCGCGGTCGCCGTGGCCACGTCCGCCGATCCCGACTTCGGCCAGCGGATGGGTCCGGACCGGGCGTACAGCGCGTCGGCCGAGGCGTACACGGCCGACCAGGCGACGGACGACGCGGGCCGCAAGTCCGACGAGCTGCCCGACGACCAGCGCAGCGGCGTCACGGCAGATCCGGCCGCGGTGCCCACCCGGGATCTCGCCGGTCAGCAGTGGGACATGGCCATGATCAAGGCTGGTCAGGCGCACGACGTCGACGAGGGCAGCGACAAGGTGCTGGTCGGCGTGCTGGACTCGGGTGTCGACCCGGACCAGCCGAACCTGAGCGGCGCACTGGACAAGTCGGCATCGGCCGGCTGCGTGTCCGGGGCGCCGGACACCACCGAGTCGGCCTGGGTGCCGACCACGTCCTCGCACGGCACCCACGTGGCCGGCACGATCGCGGCGACCGACGACGGCAAGGGCATCTCCGGCGTGGCGCCCGGTGTGCGGGTGGCGTCGGTGAAGGTGGTCGACGACGACGGCTACATCTACCCGGAGGCCGCTGTCTGCGGGTTCATGTGGGCGGCACAGCAGGGGATGCGGGTCGCCAACAACAGCTACTTCGTTGACCCGTGGGTGTTCACCTGCGACGACTCCCCCGGCCAGCACGTCATCTACCAGGCGGTGCGGCGTGCGGTGACGTACGCGACACGGCACGGCGTGCTCAGCATCGCGGCGGCCGGCAACGCGGACGTGGACCTGACCGATCCCGGCCAGGACGGCCGCAGCCCGGACAACGTGGACACCGACGACCAGGAGCAGCGGCAGCTCGGGGACGACTGCGCCCAGCTGCCCGCCGGCATCCCCGGGGTGGTCACGGTGTCCGCCGTGGGCGCGGACGGGCTCAAGGCCAGCTACAGCTCCTACGGCCTGGGTGCCGTCGACGTGACCGCACCCGGTGGCGACCCGCTGCAACAGGCGGCCGACGGGGCCCGGTGCGTGCTGTCCACCGTGCCGGGCGGCTACGCCAGTTCCTGTGGCACGTCGATGGCGGCGCCGCACGCCAGCGGGGTGGCCGCGCTGCTGGCGTCCACGCACCCGGACGCGACCCCGAAGGAGCTCACCCAGCTGCTGGACTCGGAGGCGGACCCGATCGCCTGTCCGGCCGACTACGACCTGAACGGCACCGGCGCGCAGGACGCGTACTGCACCGGCGACAGCACGTTCAACAGCTTCTACGGCCACGGCCTCGTCGACGCGTTGGCCGCCGTGCGGTCGGTGCCGCCGGCCACCAAGGCAGAGGCACCGCAGGCGCCACCGAAGAAGGCCCCACCGGTCGTCCGGCCTGCGCACGGTCCGGCCGGCCCGTCCGGCTCCACGGACGCCCCGAGCAAGACCGACGGCACCGACACCACGAGCGACCAGCCCACGACAACGCCGACGGTGCCGGTGCGGGCACCGCGGGCGGCCACCGTGCCACAGGCACCGGACGTCACCCCCGCAGGCGGCCCGATCGGCGGGTTCGCCCTGCTGGGGATGTGGTGACCTAGACGGGCGTGATCGGCAGCAGCGTCTTGCCGGTCGGGCCGATCTGGATGTCCGTACCCATGCTCGGGCACACACCGCAGTCGAAGCACGGCGTCCAGCGGCAGTCGTCCTGTTCCTGCTCGGCGATGGCGTCCTGCCAGTCGGCCCAGAGCCATTCCTTGTCCAGGCCGGAGTCCAGGTGGTCCCACGGCAGGATCTCGGTCTCGCCGCGCTCGCGGCTGGTGAACCACGCCATGCTCACGCCGAGCGGCGCCAACTCGGCCTCGGCCGCCCCGGTCCACCGTTCGTAGGAGAAGTACTCGCTCCAGCCGTCGAACCGGCCGCCGTCGGCCCAGACCCGCTCGATGACCCGGCCGACCCTGCGGTCGCCGCGGGACAGCAGGCCTTCGACCATGGAGGGCTTGCCGTCGTGGTAGCGCATACCGACGTTGCGGCCGATGCTCCGGTCGGAGTTGATCGCCTCACGCAGGCCACGCAACCGATTGTCCACCGTGTCCGGATCGCACTGGGCGGCCCACTGGAACGGCGTGTGCGGCTTGGGCACGAACCCACCGATCGAGATGGTGCACCGGATGTCCTTGCGGCCACTGGCTTTCCGGCCGGCCCGGATGACCTCCTGGGCCATCCTGGCGATCTGCATGACGTCCTCGTCGGTCTCGGTGGGCAGACCGCACATGAAGTACAGCTTCACCTGTCGCCAGCCGTTGGCGTACGCGGTGGAGACCGTCCTGATCAGATCTTCCTCGGACACCATCTTGTTGATGACACGGCGAATCCGCTCGCTGCCACCCTCCGGCGCGAACGTCAGCCCGGAACGCCTGCCGTTGCGTGACAGCTCGTTGGCCAGGTCGACGTTGAACGCGTCCACCCTGGTGCTCGGCAGGCTCAGCCCGGTCTGCGTGCCCTCGTAGCGGTCCGCGAGTCCTTTCACGACACCGGCGATCTCGGAGTGGTCCGCGCTGGACAGGCTGAGCAGGCCGACCTCCTCGAAGCCGCTGGCCTCCAGACCGCGCTGCACCATCGCGCCGATGCCCTCGATGGAGCGTTCCCGCACCGGTCGGGTGATCATGCCGGCCTGGCAGAACCGGCAACCCCGGGTGCAGCCGCGGAAGATCTCCACGCTCATCCGCTCGTGCACGCTCTCCGCGAGCGGGACCAGCGGCTGCTTCGGGTAGGGCCACTCGTCCAGGTCCATGGTGGTGCGCTTGACCACGCGGTCCGGCACGCGGTCCCGGTTCGGCGTGACGGCGGCGATCTGGCCGTCCGGTTGGTAGGTGACGTCGTAGAACCGCGGGATGTAGACACCGCCGGTCTCGGCCAGCCTGGTGAGCAGTTCGTCCCGGCCGCCCGGTCTGCCTTCGGCCTTCCACGCGCGGACGATGGCGGTGATCTCGCCGACCGCCTCCTCGCCGTCGCCGAGCACGGCTGCGTCGATGAAGTCGGCCAGCGGCTCCGGGTTGAACGCGGCGTGGCCACCGGCCAGCACGACCGGGTGGTCGACCGTCCGGTCGTGGGCGTGCAGCGGAATGCCGGCCAGCTCCAGCGCGGTGAGCATGTTCGTGTAGCCGAGTTCGGTGGAGAAGCTGATGCCGAACACGTCGAACGCGCCGACCGGCCGGTGGCTGTCAACTGTGAACTGGGGGATGTGGTGCTCCCGCAGCAGCGCTTCCATGTCCGGCCACACCGAGTAGGTGCGCTCGGCGAGCACGCCCGGCATCTCGTTGAGGATCTCGTACAGGATCATCACGCCCTGGTTGGGCAGGCCGACCTCGTACGCGTCCGGGTACATCAGGCACCAGCGGACATCGGCGGCCGCCCAGTCGCCCACGGTGGCGTTGAGCTCGCCACCGATGTACTGCACAGGCTTGCGCACCTGGGGCAGCAGCGGTTCCAACCTGGGGAACAGTGACTCGACCGACACGGCACCAGGGTAGTCGCTGCCCGACATGACGCCGTGCGGAGCCGCACCCAACCGCCCGTCGCCGCTGGTACGGACCGCGTCGGAAGGCGGTCCACACGATCCAAATTGGTCTAGTCCAAACTCTTGACACCGCAAGTGGTCTAGGCCACATTCGGTCATACGGGTATGAGGGGACGGCCGTGAGCAGCGGCCACCGAATGATCAGGGGGCCGTCGGACCGAGGAGGACACGTGCGACGTTCAACAGCGACAGCCACCATCGCTGCCGTCGTGGCAACAGCAGGCGCGATGATCGCGTTGGCAGGCCCGGGTAGCGCGACCACCACCACTGCCGTGCAGCCAGCAGTGGCGTTGTCGAACAACTGGTACGCCGCCGCCCCCTACGTGATGCCACTGGACAACAACCCGCCAGACCTGCCGACGGTGATGGCAGCGACCGGACAGAAGAGTTTCGAACTCGCCTTCGTCCTCTCCGACGGCGGTTGCGGTGCGGCATGGGACGGCACGTCCGAGGTCGCCTCGGACACCACGGTCGGCAGTGTCATCAACAGCGTCCGCGCGGCAGGCGGTGACGTCTCCGTCTCCTTCGGCGGCTTCAACGGCACCAAGCTGGGCCAGGTGTGCGGCAGCGCGGCTGGCACGGCAGCCGCCGAGCAGGCCGTCATCAACAAGTACTCGCTGCACGCGATCGACCTGGACCTGGAGGAGCCCGAGTACGAGAACACCACCGCGATCAACAACGAGATCGGCGCCGCCCAGATCCTCCAGGCCGACAACCCCGGCCTGTACATCTCCATCACCACGGCGGGCACCGCGGCCGGCACCGGATTCTTCGGCCAGAACGTGCTGAACACCGCCAAGGCCATCGGCTTCACGCCGAGCAACTTCTCGATCATGCCGTTCGACGGCGGTTTCAGCGGCGCCAGCAGCCAGATCGCCGCACTGAACGCGTTCCACACCCTGCTGATGAACACGTTCGGCTGGACCAGCGCGACGGCGTTCGCCAGGGAAGGCTTCTCCGGCATGAACGGCCGGACCGACTCGGCCGAGTTCTTCCTGCAGGCCGACTTCCAGTCGGTGCTCAACTACGCCACCACCAACGGCCTGGGCCGGTTCACGTTCTGGTCGCTCAACCGGGACCGCCAGTGCGCCGTGCCGGACGACAACGGCAGCCTGTCGGGCACGTGCAGCAGCGTGGCGCAGGCGAGTTGGGACTTCACCCGGTTCGACGTCACGTTCGCGGGCGCCGCTCCGGTGACGCCCCCGCCGCCGGTCAGCTCGGCCCCGCCGACCTCGCCGCCGCCCGCCGGTGGCAGTGGCTCCTGCGCTGCCGCGTGGAACTCCGGCACCGCGTATGTCGGTGGCTCGCAGGTCAGCTTCAACGGTCACGACTGGACCGCCCAGTGGTGGACCTTCAACGACACCCCGGGCGGTGCGGCCGGCGTCTGGGTCGACAACGGAGCCTGCTGAACCCAGCACCACGACCAGCGCACCGGATGCCCGCCGCCCATGAGCCGGGCACCCGGTGCGCCCACCAACAGATTCACATTGTGGATTGTTGAATTGTTGAATTGTCAGGTGACAGGAGGCAGGACATGCGCGTGTCCACACGCTCCGCCCTGGTCGCGGTGGCGGCCAGTGCGCTCGTGCTGGGCGGGCTGGGCGTCGTCGCCGGCCAGACAGCCGCGGGAGCGCAAACCGCGGCCGTCGCACCAGCCATATCGAGCGGAGGCATCACGGTCGCGTACTACGACCAGTGGAGCATCTATCAGAACGCCTACTACTTACACAATCTGGACGCTTCCGGAGCGGCCAACAAGCTGAACTACCTGATCTACGACTTCGAGAACATCGACCCGACCAGCCTCAGCTGTTTCGAGGCGAGCAAGGCCACCGACCCGGACCCGGCAGGCGAGAACGACCCGAACGCCGGTGACGGCGCCGAGGACTCCTTCGCCGACTACCAGAAGGAATTCGACGCCACCACGAGCGTCAACGGCACCGCCGACGTGTTCAACCAGCCGATCGCCGGCAACTTCCACCAGTTGCAGGAACTGAAGGCCAAGCACCCGAACCTGAAGATCCTGCTGTCGCTGGGCGGCTGGACCTACTCGAAGTACTTCTCCGACGCTGCCGCCACAGCCGCGTCCCGGCAGAAGCTCGTCAGTTCCTGCGTTGACATGTTCATCAAGGGAAACATCCCGGCATCCGGTGGGTTCGGCGGTGCGGGCACCGCGGCCGGCATCTTCGACGGCTTCGACCTCGACTGGGAGTACCCGGGCTCGACCGGTGGCCACCTCGGCAACCACGTGAGCCCCAACGACACCGCCGACTACACCGCGCTGCTGGCCGAGTTCCGCAACGAGCTCAACACGCAGGGCACCGCGGACGGCAAGACGTACGCCCTGACCGCTGCACTGCCGGCCGGCCAGGACAAGATCAGCAAGATCCAGACCAATCAGATCGCCCAGTACCTGACGTTCGGCGATGTGATGACGTACGACATGCACGGCGGCTTCGAGGCGACCGGACCGACGAACTTCGCCGACCCGCTGTACCAGTCGCCGAACGACCCGTCGAGCGTTGTCGCGCCGGGCACGGAGAAGTACTCGGCGGACAACGCGATTCGCGCGTGGACAACGGGTGATCTTGCCGACGGCATATCCGGTGGGTTCCCGGCGAACAAGTTGACACTGGGAATCCCGTTCTACTACCGAGGCTGGACCGGGGTACCGGCAGGCGCGAACCACGGGTTGTACGAACCGGCGGCCGGACCCGGGCCGGGCGCGGTGGACAGCGGCAGCGTGCCGGGTATCGAGATGTACAAGGAACTCAAGAGCCTGGTCACGAATCCGGCTGACACGTTCTGGGATCCGTTGTCCGAGTCGGCGTACTTCTACGACGGGACCAACTTCTGGACCGGTGAGTCGGCGCAGTCCATCAAGGCACGCACCGACTACGTGCACTGCACGGGCCTGGCCGGCACGATGATGTTCTCGATGTACGACTCGGATGATCCGACAAACACATTGTTCAACGATGTGGTGACCGACCTCGCCGCACCGACAACAGCGTGCCCAGGACCGCCGAGCGGCGGTGGCACGACCACGGCACCATCACCCACCACCACGACGGCCGCGGCACCGCCGACCACCACGACGGTGAAGCCGCCGCCCACCACGACGACGGCCGCTCCTCCGCCGACGACCACGACGGCGACCGCGCCGCCGGCCGGCAACCTCGTGGCCAACCCCGGCTTCGAGAGCGGCCTGACCAGTTGGACATGTGACGCCGGCACGGCCACGGCCGTCACGACACCGGTGCACGGCGGCACCCATTCACTGTCCGCCGCCGCGACATCGTCCGACGACGCCCAATGCACCCAGGTGATCACCGTCGCACCCAGCCACACGTACACGATGTCGGCCTGGGTGCAGGGCAACTTCGCCTTCATCGGGGACACCGGCACCGGCACCACCGACACGAGCACGTTCACCCAGGCGGCACCGACGTTCACCAAGCTGACCGTCACGTTCACGACCGGCGCGGCCACCACGCACGTCACGATCTTCGTGCACGGATGGTTCGCCCAGGGAACCATCAACGCGGACGACGTGTCCGTCGCCTGACCTTTGTTTCGCCCCTGATCGTGTGGAAGGGAGGGACCCGCAGTCGCTTCGTCACGCAGGCAGAGGGCCGGGCATCGCGCCCGGCCCTCTGGCTGTCACCGACCCAGTTCGACCGCGAGCTGCTCCAGGATGTCCATGCCCTCCTGCATGCCGCCTTCCATGCCGGAGTTGATGTGCATGTCCCTGGTCGCCTGGTTCGGGTGGTCCACCAGGAGTGTGAAGGTGGTCCGTCCGTCCTTTTCGGTCAGTGTCAGCGTGTTCACGGTGTGGCCGGCGTCGGGCATGCCCTCGTAGGTCTCGGTGAACACGATCCGCTCGTCGGGCACGATCTCCTGGAACTCGCCGTGGAAACCGACCTCGAACCCGGCGTTGGCCTCCATCGCGTAGCGCCAGGCGCCGCCGACCCGCAGGTCGACCTCGGCGACGGTGACGTGACCACGTTTGCCGGCCCACCAGCGTCTGATCAGGTCCGGCGTCGTCCACGTCCGGTAGACCAGGTGCTTCGGTGCCGCGAACTCCCTGGTGATCAGGATCTGGGTGTCGCCGAGCACCTACACGACCGCCGTGCCATTACTCGTCCGATTGTTCAACAATTCCACTGTCATCCTCCGGTTCGATGTGTTCGGCCCCGGCGAGTTCGGTGTCGACGAGTTCGGCTAGCACGACATCCATCTGGTCGAAGCGCTCCGACCAGGTCTGCTCGAACGTGCTCACCCAGTCGTGGATGGGCTTGAGCGGGTGCCCGTTGAGCCGGTACATCCGCTGTCGTCCCTCGTCTCGAACCTCGACCAACCCGACCTCCCGCAGTACCCGTAAGTGCTTGGACACCAACGGTTGTGCGAGGTCGAGCACCGCGACGAGGTCGTTGACGGGCAGTTCACCGCGCGCCAGGACATCCAGGATCTGCCGCCGCCGTGGCTCGGCCACCGCGTTGAAAGCATCAGCCGTCGTCGCCGCTCGTGCCATGCGACAATCATATACCCATATCGGTATATGTCTACTTGAGCAGCAGTATCCGCAGTCGACGGCCGGCGACGAACCCGCCGATCACCGCCATCACCACGAAGTACAGCGTGTGCCAGAGCAGACCCCAGTCCGCTCCCCCGATGGTCAGCGACCGCATCATGGCCACCCCGTGGTACAGCGGCAAGCACTCGACCACGATCTGGAGCCACCTCGGGTACACACTCAGCGGGTAGAACGTGGTGGAGAAGAAGAACATCGGCAGGACGGCCAGGTTGACCAGGTCGAAGTCCTGCCAGGACCGCATGAACGTGGTCACCGCCATGCCCAGCGCGGCGAACGCCAACGCGATCAGCAGCGCGGCCGGGAACGCCAACAGGCCCCACGGCGTGGTGATCAGGCCGAGCACCGCCATCACGGTCAGGAAGCCCGCCGAGTACAGCGCACCGCGGACCAGCGCCCAGCCGATCTCGCCGAACGCGACGTCCACCGGGCCGAGCGGGGTGGTCAGGATCGAGTCGTACAGCTTGATGTACTTCAACTTGTGGAAGACGTTGAACGTCGAGTCGAACACGGCTCCGTTCATCGCCGACGACGCGAGCAGCGCCGGCGCCACGAACGCCGTGTAGCTGATCGGCGTGCCGGCAGGTCCCGTCACCGTGCTGACCAGCTTGCCGAAACCGACGCCGAGCGCAAGCAGGTAGAACACCGGCTCGAAGAACCCGGACACCGCGGGCAGCCAGGTCCTGCGGTTGGTCACCATGGCGCGTTCGATCAGCATCCTGGCCCTGCCGACGTAGACACCGGGCGGGATCACCCGCAGCAGCAGGCCCGAGCGGGTCGGCACAGCGGTCACGGTCGCCTCCTCACGCCGTCAGCCGCAGGCGGAACCGCCAGCAGGCCAGTCGGAAACCGACGAAGAACAACGCCAGCAGGTAGGCGATGTGCAACAGGGTCGGACCCCACGTCAGCGTGCCGAACGCGGCACCCCTGGCCAGTTCGGTGCCGTGCCACATCGGGGTGATCCACGCGATCGGCCGAATCCACGCCGGCAGCTGGGTGATCGGGAAGAACGTGCCGGCGAACAGCGACATCGGCACCACGATGAACCGGAACACCACGTTGAACGCGGTGCCCGTGCTTTTCACCGTGGCCGCGAACGCGACCAGCGGGGCACCGAACGCCATACCGGTCAGCACACCGAACACCGCCGACAGCAGGATGCCCGGCCCGGTCACCGCGCCGATCGCGGCGGCCACGACCACGTACGCGGCCGCTGACGTCACCAGGCGCGAGCCGACCCACAGCAGCCAGCCGCCGACCACCTGGGCAGGGGTGATCGGGGTGGCTGTGACGCCGTGGAAGATCTTGGACCACTCGAAGCTGGACAGCACCGGGAACGTGCACTCACCGGTCGCCGTCTGCACGGCACCCGTGGGCAGCAGCGCGGGCGCAAGGTAGACGAGATATGTCAGCCCGCCGGGCACCGCGCCGGCCCGCACCTGCGAGCCGAAACCAAGCCCCATCGCCAGCAGGTACAGCACCGGCAGGCCGACGCTGGAGAAGATGGTGGCCTTCCAGTTGCGCCGGTACCAGGTCCAGGTCTGCTCCAGGACGAGCATGCTGCCGCGCAACGAGCCGACAGCACGGCCGGTGGAGTGTGGAATCGGCAGATCCGTCATGGTCAGTCCACCAGGCTTCGGCCGGTGAGCCGCAGGAACACGTCCTCCAGGGTGGATCGGCGGACCAGGCTGGACAGCGGCCGCACGCCGGCCTCGTACGTCGCGGCCAGGGTGTCCTCGCCGTCGGCCGTGTAGAGCAGCAGCCGGTCGGGCAGTTCCTCGATCCGGTCGGCCAGGTCACCCACCTTCGGCACCGCGTTCACCTGGTCACCGGGCCGGAACCGCAGTTCCAGCACCTCACGGGTGGAGTACGTGCTGATCAGCTCGGTCGGCGTGCCGCCTGCCACGATCCGGCCACCGTCCATCACGACCAACCGATCGCACAGTTGCTCGGCCTCATCCATGTAGTGGGTCGTGACGATGAGCGTGACGCCGTCCTGCTTGAGCCGGAACAGCCGGTCCCACAACAGGTGTCGCGCCTGCGGGTCCAGCCCCGTGGTCGGCTCGTCCAGCAGCAGCAGTTCCGGGTCGTTGACCAGCGAGCGGGCGATCGTCAGCCGTCGCTTCATGCCGCCGGACAGCGGCTCGACGTCGCTGTCGGCACGGTCGGTGAGCTGCGCGAACTCCATCAACTCGATCGCCTTGGCCCGGACATGTGCCCGGGACAGGCCGAAGTACCTCCCGTAGACCTGGAGGTTCTGCCGCACGGTCAGCTCGGCATCCAGCAGGTCGGCCTGCGGCACCACACCGATCCGGGCGCGGATCTTCGGGCCATCGGCGTCCGGGTCCATGCCGAGCACGCGCAGGTCGCCGCTGGATCTCGGGGACACGCACGCGATCATCCGCATGGTGGACGACTTGCCGGCGCCATTGGGGCCGAGGAATCCGAATGCCTCGCCCCGCCGCACCTCGATGTCGATCCCGTCCACCGCGGTGAACGAACCGAACCGTTTCACCAGGCTGGTCGCGGACACCAGCGCGGGATCGGGACTACTCCTGACGGACACCCAGCCGACGATAACCGTCCCGTAGGACAGATTCAGCTGGGTTTCGTGCTGCTCTTGGCGTCAGAGCGCCGGGAACCAGAGCTTGATCTCCCTGGCGGCCGACTCCGGCGAGTCCGAACCGTGCACCAGGTTGAACTGGGTCTCCAGACCGAAGTCGCCACGCAGCGAACCGGGGGCCGCCTTCTCCACCGGATCGGTGCCGCCGGCCAGCTGACGGAACGCCGGGATCGCCCTCGGGCCCTCGACGACCATGGCCACGACGGACCCGGACGTGATGAATTCCAGCAGGCTGCCGAAGAACGGCTTGCCGTCGTGCTCCGCGTAGTGCTGCTCGGCCAGCCCGCGTTCCACGGCACGCAGTTCCAGGGCGACCAGGCGCAGGCCCTTGCGCTCGATGCGGGAGATCACCTCGCCGACCAGACCACGGCTGACGCCGTCCGGCTTGACGAGTACCAGGGTGCGCTCATTCACGGGCGCAGCCTAACCGGTGGCCGGAGCCGACCGATCAACCGGCCGGCGCCGTGGTGGTCGTCGTGGTTGTGGTGCCGGGCCTGGACACGCAGGCGTACTGGCCCGATGTCGGCGCCTGGAAGAACCACACGTCCGGGTTGGGCTTGTCGGTGCACGCGTTGTTGGCGGTGGGTGCCGACTCGATGGACAGCACCTGCACGACGTTGGGCCCGGTACCGCAGACGGCCCTGGTGATCGGCGCCGAACCGCCCAGTGTGAAGCACACGTTCACCGGCACCACAAGGGAAGGGCACCGGCCGCGCCCGTCAGGGTTCGACCAGGGCCCCGCAGTTCACCGGTGGTGGCGTGGCGCACGGCCCGCAGCCGAGGGACTA
>DASUJK010000116.1:0-19119 GCA_036279295.1 Pseudonocardiaceae bacterium
ACCTGGCGAACGAATAGCCCTGCAACGCCGCGATCGCGCCGGCGATGAGGAACGAGAGCCAGACCGCGGCGCCCGCCACGGCACCGGCCGCGCCCAGCAGCGCGAAGATCCCCGCGCCCACCATCGCGCCGACACCGATGAACGACGCCTGACGGACGCTCATGAACCGCCGTGGCGCGCTCATCGCAGCACCGCCACGCGGATCTCGGCGGCGACCGTGATCGACAGCGCCACACCCGCGCAGACGAGCCACTGCCGGAGGTCGAGTTGGGTCGTCTCGAGGAACTCCTGCAGCGGCCCGAGCACGGTGGCCAGGACGAGTGTCAGGACCGACGCGCCGGTGGCGACGGCGAGCCACCGGTCGGCCACCGTGTCCAGGGTGAACTGGGTCCGGCGGTCGTCCCGGGCGGCGATCGAGAAGGACAGGCAGCAGAGCGAGAACGTGACAACGCCCATGGTGTGGGCGACCGGACGGGGCCCGGCATGTTCGGCCCAGGCGATGACGCCGAGCGTGCCCGCCGCCATGACCAGTCCGACGGCGACCAGCCACACGGTGCGGCCGCGGGTCATGATCGGCTCGGCGGTCGGCCGGGGCGCTTGGGCCATGAGGCCGAGCGCCGGTGCGCCGTGGCCCAGACCGATGCCCTGGAACAGCATGACGGTGAAGTTGATCCAGAGGGTCTGGATCGGCAGGAACGGCACCCCGCCCGCGACGTCGAGGACACTCGCGGCCAGGAACGTGAAGACGAAGCCGAAGAGGGCACCCATCTGGAAACGGACGTACTTGATCAGGTTGTCGTACAGGCCGCGCCCGAGGTCGACTGCCTTGACGATGGTGCCGAAGTTGTCGTCGGTGAGAACCATCACCGACGCCTCCCTCGTCACGTCCGTCCCGGTGGCTCCCATCGAGATCCCGATGTCGGCCTGCCGGACGGCCGGCGCGTCGTTCACGCCGTCGCCTGTCATCGCCACGGTATGGCCCTTGTGCTGGAGCAGCTCCACCAGTTGGACCTTGAGTTCCGGCGTGACGCCGGCGATCACGCCGATGTCGTCGATCCGTTCGCGTGCCTCGCCGTGGCTCATCGCGCGGAACTGGCGCGCGGTGATCGCATCACCGGCGATCCCGAGCTGCCGGGCGATCGCCGCGGCAGTCGCCACGTGATCACCGGTGACCATCCGGACCGTGATGCCGGCCGCGGTGGCCGCCGCGACAGCGTCTGCCGCGCCGGGTCGGGGCGGATCGACCATGCCGACCAGGGCGAGCAGTTCCAGTCCGGTCAGCAGCGGCAGCAGGTCCTCATCGGGATCGAACGTGACCGGGTCGAAGTCCTGCCGTGCCGTGGCCAGCACCCGCAGGCCCTGCGCGGCGAGCCTGTGGTGCTCGGCCAGGTAGCGTTGCCGGCACTCGTCGTCGGCCGGCAGCGGGCCGTCGTCCGCGTCGAACACCGTCGCGGCACGCGCGAGCAACTGGTCCGGCGCCCCCTTCACGAAGCAGCGGACCACATCCGTGCCCGACTCGTCGTGCATCCGATGGCAGGTGGCCATCAGCTGGTAGGCGGCGTCGAACGGCAGGACGGCGAGCCGGGGACAGGCCGCACGCGTGGCCACGGAGTCCACGCCGCCCTTGGCGGCCAGTACGACGAGCGCGCCCTCGGTCGGGTCGCCGACCAGCCGGCCGTTGGTGACCACGGCGTCCGACGCGAGCGCCATCGGCAGCAGGAACTGGTCGAGGGCGACGGCCGGTTGCCCCGCTACATGCGTGATCCGTCCGTCCGCCGCGTAACCGCGGCCGTCGACGACATACCGGCGCCCCACGATCGCCAACTGGACCGCGGTCATCTCGTTGAGGGTCAGCGTCCCGGTCTTGTCGGCGTTGATCGCCGAGGTCGAGCCAAGGGTCTCGACCGACCGCAGCTGCTTCACGATCGCGCCCGCGCGGGCAAGTTCCTGCGCGCCGTGCGCCAGGATGGTGGTGACGACAGCCGGTAGGTCCTCCGGCAGGGCGCCGACCGCGAACGCGACCGCTGCGGTGAACACGGCGGTGAACATGTCGCCACGGGCCACGCTGATCGCCACCGACAGCAGCAGCGCGACGCCGGTGACCAGCAGGATCTGTCGGGTGAGCCGGTCGATCCGGCCGGTCAGGGGCGCCGTGTCGGCCCGTTCGGCCGCGAGCAGTCCCGAGATGCCGCCGATCTCGGTCGCCGGCCCGGTCGCTGTGACGACGAACTCGCCGGCGCCACGGGTTACGTGGCTGTTCATGTAGACCATGTCGGTCCGGTCACTCAGCGGCGTGTCCGGGGCCGCCACCAGCTCGGTGGACTTCGCGACGGGCAGGCTCTCGCCGGTGAGCGTGGCCTCGGCGACCTCGAGCGTCGCCTCGCGCAACAGGCGGCCGTCGGCCGGCACGATGTCACCGGCATCGACCGACACGACATCGCCCGGCACCAGTTGGTCGGCGGGGACCTCGACCAACTGCCCGTCGCGTCGGACGCGTGCCGTGACGATCATCATGTTCCGCAATGCGGCCGCGGCCGCAGCGGCCTTTCCCTCCTGCCGCAGACCGAGCACCGTGTTGAACAGCGTCAGAAAGATCAGCAGGAGACCGCTGCCCAACTCCCCCAACGGATAGATGCTTCCGACACCGGCGACCAGCAGCACGATCTGCATCGGATCGGCGTACTGACGGGCGAACGCGCGCCACCGGCGCTGCGCCCGGTCCGCGGCCAACGCGTTCGGTCCGAACTGCCGCAGCCGCCTCGCGACCTCATCCTGGGTCAACCCTCGTGCCGGGTCGACGGTCTCCGCCCGTAACACGTGATCAGCGCTCTGCGTGTGCCATCCGGGTGACCCGGTGACCGCCATCAGGACGCGCCTCCCGGCAGCGCGGTCACCGACGTGCCGGCCGTGCCGCGCACGATCGCGGCGATGTCGTCCAGCGAACCGATCGCTGCTCGTCGATCCGAGCCCCGCACGAACCGGATCGCGGCGTCGACCTTCGGGCCCATCGAGCCGGCCACGAACTGGTGGCCGGCCAGTTCGTCGGGCGTCACGTTGTGCAGTCGCCGCTGTCGCGGTGTGGCCCAGTCCGTGTAGACCCCGTCGACGTCGGTCGCCATCACGAAGAGGTCGGCGCCGACCTCCCGCGCGACCAGGGCTCCGGTCAGATCCTTGTCGATGACCGCCTCCACACCGATCAGCGCGTCGCCCCCCGGGGAACCCGGTGTGGTCGGAATTCCGCCGCCGCCCCCGCAGATCACGACGGTGCCCCGGTCGAGCAGCCAGGTGATCGGCGTGATCTCCAGGATCTCGCGCGGCTCGGGCGAGGCGACGACCCGCCGCCAGCCGTCGCCGTCCTGGTGGAACGTCCAGCCCTTCGCCGCGGCCAGCCGGTCGGCTTCGTACTTCTGGTAGGTCGGGCCGACGAACTTGGTCTGGTGATCGAAGGCCGGATCGTCCGGATCCACCATGATCATGGTCAGCAGCGCGATGACCTGTCGTTCGGCCGGCAGCTGTCCGCGCAGCTCCTGCTGGATCAGATAGCCGATCATGCCCTGGGTGCCCGCGTCCAGAACGTCGAGTGGGTACGGCTCCGCCCCGGCGTACGACTCGGACTGGAGCGACAGCAGACCCACTTGTGGGCCGTTCCCGTGCACCACGACGACGCTGTGGTCGACGGCCAACGGTGCGATGGCCTGCGCGGCCACTTTGATGTTGCGTCGCTGTACCTCCGTGGTCATCGGATCCGAACGACGCAGCAATGCGTTGCCGCCCAACGCGATCACGATCCGCACGGTCACGCCCCCAGGGTCGCGACGAGTACCGCCTTGATCGTGTGCAGGCGGTTCTCCGCCTGGTCGAACACGATGCTGGCGGATGACTCGAAGACTTCGTCGGTCACCTCGAGCCCGGACGTCATGCCGGTCTGCCGCATGATCTCGCCGCCCACGACGGTCCGCCCGTCGTGGAACGCCGGCAGGCAGTGCATGAAGTTGACCGACTGGTTCCCGGTGGCGTCCAGCAGAGCGGCGTTCACCTGATACGGCGCGAGTTGCTCGACCCGTTGCTGCCAGACGTCCTTGCCCTCACCCATCGAGACCCACACATCGGTGTGGATGAAATCGACGCCGGACACGGCTTCGGCGGCGCTGTCGGTGATCGTGACGCGGGCGCCGGTCCGGTCCGCGGCCGCACGGGCGAGATCGAGGACGTCGCGCGGTGGGTGCAGTTCCGGCGGTCCGGCCAGTCGGACGTCACTGCCCATCAACGCGCCCATCACGAGCAGCGACCGGCCCATGTTGTAGCGACAGTCACCGACGAACGCGTATCGGATGGCCTTGAAGGGCTTGCGGCTGTGCTCGTACATGGTGAGGAAGTCGGCCAGCATCTGGGTGGGATGCCACTCGGCCGTCAGTCCGTTGTAGACAGGGACACCCGAGTGGTGGGCAAGAGTCTCGATGTCGGCCTGACTGCTGCCCCGGTACTCGATCGCGTCGTACATCCGGCCGAGCACCGAAGCAGTGTCCGCGATGGACTCCTTGTGTCCGAGCTGGGAGCCCGACGGATCGAGGTAGGTGACATGGGCACCCTGGTCGTACGCGGCCACTTCGAACGCCGACCGGGTGCGGGTGGAGGACTTCTCGAACAACAACGCGATCTCACGACCGGCCAGCCGCTCGGTCTCGGTACCGGCGTATTTGGCGATCTTGAGCGCCTCCGCCAGGCGCAGAAGGTACCGCAGGTCGAGCGGCTCGAAGTCGATCTCCTTGAGGAAACTGCGATTGCGCAGGTTGAACGCCATGGATTGACTCCCAACGGGATCAGTAGGCAGGGTAGCGTTGCAGCGGGCAGGTCATAAAATGCGAGCCGCCCCGGCCACGACCGAGTTCGAAGCCCTCGATCGTGATCACCTCGATGCCCGCCTTCCGCAGGGCGGTGTTGGTTCCGACGTTGCGCTCGTACGCGATGACGACGCCGGGTTCCAGGGCGACGACGTTGTTCCCGTCGTCCCACTGTTCGCGTTCCGCGGTGAACGTGTCGCCGCCGGTCTCCACCACCCGCATCGTGTCGACGCCCAGCGCGTCGCCCATGAGCTCGGGCAGCCACTCGTCCTGTTCCTCGACGACCAGATCGTCGGCGGAATCACCCGGCCGGATCGCCCAGGTTCGCGCGTTGGCGATCACTTCGGGGAACAGCGTGACGAGATCGCGGTCGCACATCGTGATCACCGTGTCGAGATGCATGTAGCTGCGGGACTTCGGCAGGTGCACGGCGAGCACCAACTCGGCGGCCTTCGCCCGGAACAGCGACCGGGCGATCCACAACACCGCCTGCGGTGTGGTGCGCTCCCCCATCCCGATCATCACAGCGCCGTTCCCGATCGGCTGCACGTCGCCGCCCTCGACATGCGCCCGTCCCCAGTCCAATTCGGACCCGCCGAGCCAGATCGGGAACTCCTCGGCCGCGAACAGTGGATGGTAGCGGTAGATCACCTCCATGATCATGGTTTCCGGTTTGCGCGCGTGCTTGGTCATCGGGTTGATCGTGACACCGTCGTAGATCCAGCACGACGGATCACGCTGGAACAGGAAGTTCGGCAGCGGCGGCAGCAACATGCTGGTCGGATCCGCGGACTCCCAGACCAATCCGACGTCCCGGGCGACATCGGCCTTGGTGATCCCGCCGATGAGAAAGTCGGCGACCTCGACCGGGTCGGCCTCCTCGATCCACTCCTGTGCCCGCACCGCGGCGGTCGTCCCGATCTCCCGCTCGTTGAGTACGAACTCACTGACCCAGTCCCTGGCCTCGGTTTTGACCAACGTCTCGGCCAGCAGGTTCTCCGCTTCGTAGACCGCGACGTCGTGTTCGCGCATCACATCGCAGAACGCGTCGTGTTCCGCCTTCGCCCTGCCGACCCACAGCACGTCGTCGAACAGCAGTTCCTCCGCATTGGACGGGGTGAGCCGCATGTGTTCCAACCCCGGTCGGTGGACCATGACCTTCCGCAGTGTGCCGACCTCCGAGTGCACTCCGAGCACCATGCCGTCTCCTCGTCGTTCGATCGAACGTCTCGAAGCGTTCTAACAGCCGACTCGGGGATGAGGACACATCCGCAGCGGGTGAGGTGCCCGGATGCCCGCGCCCGACAGGGGCCTGTGCGGCGGAGTCATCCGCGGCTGGTGACGCAGGCGGGAGCCATCACCATGATGCTGCCGGGTGACGGATACCGGTCATGCGGCAACGGGGAGAGGTATGAAGGACAGCAACGACACCGAGACGCGCGGGCCGACCGACCGTGGCACGCCCGGCCAGTTCGGACTGATCACGGCGACGGCGTTGATCATGGGCAGTGTCATCGGTGTCGGAATCTTCAACCTGCCCACCTCACTGGCGTTCTACGGGCCGATCAGCCTGGTCGCGATGGCGCTGACGACGCTGGGCGCCATCGCGCTCGCCCTGCTGTTCGCCGGATTGTCACGGCGCCTGCCGGCCGACGGCGGACCGTACGCGTACGCACGAGTCGGCTTCGGCAACGCACTCGGGTTCGCGAACGCATGGTCCTACTGGATCACCGCGTGGGCCGGCAACGCGGCCATCGCCGTCGGCTGGGTCCTCTACGTCGAACACTTCGTCAACACCGGCCACAACAAGCTGATCTCCGTACTGCTGGTACTGGTCGGGCTGTGGATCCCCGCGCTGATCAACCTGTCCGGCGTGCAGAACATGGGCCTGGTACAGGTGTCGACCACCGCCATCAAGTTCGTGGCACTGGCGTTCATGGCGACAGTGGGGCTCTTCTACGTCAAGAGTGCCAACTTCACACCGTGGAACATCAGCGGGCAGAGCACGATCGCCGCGATCGGTGGCGGCATGGCCATCGCGCTGTTCAGCTACCTGGGTGTCGAGACCGCCGCGGTCGCGGCGGCGAAGGTGCGCGACCCGGACCGGAACGTGGCTCGGGCCACCCTTCTGGGCACGATCGCCACCGCCGCCGTGTATATGCTGTCGTTGGTCGCCGTGTTCGGCATCCTGCCGAGCGAACGGCTCGCCTCAGCGACGGTCCCGTTCTCCGATGCGGTCAACGCGATGTTCGGCGGCACGTGGGCCGGTGACGTGATGGCCGTCGCCGTGATCATCTCCGGCTTCGGCGCGCTCAACGGCTGGACCATGATCTGCGCCGAGATGCCGCTCGCCGCGGCCAAGGACGGCCTGTTCCCGGCACGGTTCGGACGCCTGTCCGCCAAGGGCGTGCCGGCGTTCGGCATCGTCTCCTCCATCGCGCTGGCGTCGGTCGCGATGATCGTCAACTACCTCGGTTCCGGGGGCGCCACCGTGTTCACGACGCTCGTGCTCATGACGGGTATCACCGCCGCGATTCCCTACGGGTTCTCCGCGCTGGCCCAGCTGAAATGGCGTTGGCTCGACCACCGCGCGGTGCGGACACCACACCTGGTCCGCGACCTCGTCGTCGCCGGGCTGTCACTGGTGTACTCGATCCTGTTCATCTGGTACTCGCGCAACACCGGTCAGCCCTTCTGGGTGTACTGGGCGCCGTTCTTCCTCGCCGCCGTCGCGCTGCTGCTGGGCGTCCCCGTCTACCGGGCGCGGCGACGCGAGATGGGCCAACCGGCCGCACCGCCGCCCTACCGGTGACCCCTGCCCGCACGACCGTGCCCCCGAACCGGAGGTCTGCGATGGCCGCTGCAGTGACCCGACATTGGTACTCGTGCCCGGCCAGCCGGGTCGCCACGGAACTCGACGTCGACCCGGCGGTGGGGCTGACAGCGGTACGAGCCGCGGAGTTGTTGGCCACCCGCGGCCCGAACGTGTTACCCGTGGAGCGGGCCAGACCGGGCTGGCGCCGGTTTCTCGACCAGTACCGCAGCTACATGCAGCTCATCCTGATCACCGCCGCCACGGTGTCCCTTCTGGTCGCACAGTGGGCGACCGCGACCATGCTGCTGCTCCTGACGGTCGTGAACGCCGTCGTCGGGCTGCGGCAGGAGGGCAAGGCCCAGAGCGCCATGAACGCGCTGCGGTCGATGATGAAGGCGACCGCACGGGTACGCCGCGACGGCACCGAGTCGCAGATCCCGGCCGCGGACCTCGTCGTCGGCGACATCGTGCTCATCGCCGCCGGTGACCAGATCCCGGCGGACGGTCGCATCGTCACCGCGAGCGCCCTGCAGATCAACGAGTCGGCGCTGACCGGCGAGGCCGTCCCGACAGCCAAGCAGACACAGGAACTCGCCGGCGACGCGCTGGGTGCCGGCGACCAGACCAACATGGCGTTCATGAACACGCCGGTCACGCACGGGGTCGGCGCCATGATCGTCACCGCGACCGGTGCCGGCACCGAGCTCGGCCGGATCTCGGGCATGCTCACGGGCACCACGCCGGAGCAGTCGCCGCTGACCAGGGAGCTCAACCGCCTCACGCTGTGGATCGCCGCCGCCGCCGGGCTGACCATGGTCGTGATGTTCCTGCTGGGCCATCACCGCGGCCAGGCATGGGATGCGCTGTTCGTCAGCGCGATCTCCCTGGCCATCGCGGCGATCCCGGAGGCGCTGCCCACGGTCACCCAGACGATCCTGTCGCTCGGTGGCGTCGAACTGGCCAAGCGCAACGCCATCGTGAAGGACCTCTCGTCGGTCGAGACGCTCGGATTCACCTCGGCGATCAACTCCGACAAGACCGGCACCCTGACGATGAACCAGATGACGGTGGTCGAGGTGGTCGATCCCGACGACCGCTACCTGGTCTCCGGTATCGGTTACGGCCTCGATGGCCGGATCCGGCACACGGCGGGGTCGACGGCCACGATAGAGGACTCGATCCTGCCCTACCTGGTTGCCAACGACGCGCAGATCGTGGACCACGCGGTGATCGGCGATCCGACCGAGGGTGCCCTGCTGGTGCTGGGCCACAAGACCGGCCTGGACATCGACACCACCCGTGCACGACTGCCGCGGCTGGCCACGCTGCCCTTCGATCCCGGCTACAAGCTGATGGCCGTCTTCACCGCGACGACCGACAGCGCGGGCCGGCCGGTCGTGCGGTGCTTCGTGAAGGGCGCGGCGCCCGCCGTGCTGTCCCGGACCGCCACGGTGCGCGCCGGCGGCGCCGAGGGCCAGTGGGACGCCGAACGGGACCGGTGGGCGCAGGCGCACCTGGAGCGCATGGGCGGCGAGGGCAGGCGGGTGATGGCCGCGGCCATACGGGACATCGATCCCGCCGACTTCGAGCCGGACGGAGACCTACTCGCCCACATCAAAGCGCTGCGGCTCACCAGTCTGGTCGCGATGATCGACCCGCCGCGGAGGGAGTCTCGGCAGGCGGTCGCCAGCGCCCAGGCCGCCCACATCCGGGTTCGGATGGTGACCGGTGACGACGTGATCACCGGAGCGGCCATCGCACGGCAGGTCGGTATCCCCGGCGAGGCGATGCTGGGGACGGACTTCGCGGCGCTTCCCGAGGCGCAACGCCTCGCGCGCATCGCCGACATCGGTGTACTCGGCCGGGTCGCGCCGGAACACAAGGTGTTGCTCGCCGACACCCTGAAGCGGCGCGGCGATGTGGTGGCGATGACCGGCGACGGCGTCAACGACGCTCCGGCGATCAAGGCGGCCGACATCGGGATCGCGATGGGCTCGGGTACCGAGGTGGCCAAGAACGCGGGCCGGATGGTCCTGTCCGACGACAACTTCGCCACCATCGTGTTCGCGGTGGAGCAGGGCCGCAAGATCTACGACAACCTGACCAAATACATCCGGTTCGTGTTGATCCTGCTGGTCGTGTTCGTGCTGACGTTCCTGGGTGCGATCGTGTTCGACATCGCGGCCGGGGAACCGTTCACGCCCGCGCAGGTGCTGTGGATCCACTTCGTCGTCAACGCGCCCTTCGGCTTCGCGCTGGGTTTCGACCAGCAGAGCCTCGGCCTCATGTCGCGCCGGCCGCGGCCGCGTGGCGACACGGTGCTGACGACCAGGGTGCTGGTCACCGTCGGTCTGGTCGGGCTGGCCGTCACCGGCGGTCTGCTCGCACTGATCCACCTCGGCCAAGCCTTGTTCGGCAGCGCGGCCGTCGGCAATTCGATCGCCTTCACCGCCTTCGCGCTGTGTCTGATCGTCTGTGCTCTGGAGTGCCGCGGCGAAACCGAGACGGTCCTGACGACCGCCGTGTTCGACAGCAAGCAGATGAACCGGGCGGTGCTCGCGGAGTTCGTGCTCGCGGTGCTCGCCACGGAGATGGACGCGCTGCGGCGGCTGCTGGGCACGGTGTCGCTGCACCTGGTCCAGTTCGCCTGGGCGCTCGTGCCACCGGTCGCGCTGTTGCTGCTGTGGGAACTCGGCAAGCTGCTCTACCGACTCTCGATCACTCGGGCCGCTTCGCGTGACGACCAGGCCACCATCGGATCCTGACCCGGCGGCGGCGAGTCGGGTCCGCGCCGCTCGCGATCGCATTGCGCATCAGCACGTCGGCCCACCGCGCCCTCGGATCGACGTCCACCAGCAGCGCCTTGGCCAACAGGGTGGCGGGCACCGCCAGGATCGCCCCGAGCGGGCCGAGCAGCCACGCCCAGAACACCAGCGCCAGGAACGTGACCGTGGCCGACAACCCCACCGCGTCGCCGACGAACCGCGGCTGGACCAGTGATTGGAGCACGAAGTTCAGTACGCCGTAGACCACGATCACCAGCACCATCTCACGCGGCCCGCCGATCAACAGGCCCAGCAGTGCGGGCGGGACGAGTCCCAGCAGGAACCCGATGTTGGGCACGTAGTTGGTGACGAAGGACAACACACCCCAGGTGAGCACCTGCGGGATCCCGATGATCGCCAACGCGACGGTGTCGAGCGCCGCGACGACCAACCCGAAGACCGTCGTCACCACGAGGTAGCGGCGCGTGCCGGCGGCGAACTGGCGCAGTGCCCGCGCCACACCCGGCCGCTCGGCGGCGATCGTCGTGATCCGCTCCCCCGCGCCGACCGACTCGACACCGAGGAACAGCAGCAGCGCGAACAGGAACACCAGGCCGGACACCAGCCCGGCGATACCGCCGAGCAGGCGCGAGACGACCGTGACGACCTTGGTCGGGTCCAGCGACACGGCGGCTTCCCGTACCTGGCCCGCCGTGATCCCGAGCCGCGCGAGCATCGCCGTGGCCGAGTCGGTCAGCTGGGCCGTCCGTGTGGCATAGTGCGGCAGCAGGCCCACCAGGTGTGCCGCGGCGATCACGATGCCGAGCGTGACGACGAGCAGTGTGCAGCACGCCAGGGTGACCAGGATCGGCGTGACCAGCCAGCGCGGCCAGCCGTGCCGGCGCAACCCGGCCGCCACCGGCGCGACCGCGATCACGATCACCAGTGCCAGAAACACTGGGCCGACCAGCCACGTGATCGCATGGATTCCCGTCGCCACGACCACAACCGCCGCAGTGCCGAGCAACAACACCAGCGCGCGGGGCAGTCCGGCGGTCCGTGCACCCGGCTCCCGGGTGGGTGGGTCAGTCGCGTCGGCCATGAATGCCCAGGAGCGGTGCCTCGGCCGGCTCGGGTGCCACTTGGACCGTCGCGACGTTCAGCTCGCGCGCCAGCGCCCAGATCTCCGCGATCTTGATCGACATCAGCGCCATGGACAGCGCGACGTGATCCGGGATGGTCAGGAAACCGGTCAGCAGGGCGGAGATGGCCAGTCCCAGCGCGGCGAAGTACGCCCACAGCAGCCGAGACAGCAGGCCGACCCCTACCACGAGGAGCACGGCGGCCAGGACCAGATGCGTCCAGACCCAACCGACCGATGCCGGTGCCAATTGGGGCGGGTCCGTCCCGGGCACGGCGAGCTCCGTGATGACGGCAAGTGCGGGCAGCACGATCAACAGGGTCCCGAGGATGACCGTGATACTGGTCGCGAGGCGGTCGTGCCGACGGGCGAAACTCTGCCTCATGCCCGCGTCCCCGCCATGGCGGGCCGACGCCGCGGTGCCAGCAGGCCGTGCACGACACCGACCAGAAGGCTCGTGATCATCACGCCGAGCACCAGGTTCAACAATGCGGCGCCGACACGACTGTCCAGATCGGCGAACAAGGCCAGCGGCAGGACCACCGTGATCAGGGTGACCAGCGTCATGATCCAGCCGAAGAACCGGGTCGCCAGCGGCGTCAGGAGCAGCAAACCCTGCAGCAGCGCCGTCGCCACGAGCGCCGCCGCGGCTGCCAGCAGGGCGTAGGTCATGGTGTGCGCGTCGCCCCAGACACCAGCGCGCTGAGGCGCCAGGATCGAAATGCCGAACAGGCCGCGAGCGACGAGGACACCGAGGACCGTGACCAGCACGGACACCACGGCCGTGGCGGCGCCACCCGCCCACAGCCGGCCTGCGGCGATCGGGCGGGTTGCCGTGCGGTGGCTCATTCCGTCTCCGTTCGTCAATTCTCACCTGAGAGCATTCACAGAGCGACCGTGCGGAATCACGCACAGTCGTGGATACGCGGGAAGGGCGGACCGGGTCGAGTGGGGGTAGCGCGACCCGGCCCGCTTGAGCTCGATTCGACCGGCGTTCGGCGGAACCCATCTGTCGTAGCCCAGATGACGATCGAATCGAGCCGTCGTGCGGGCAATTGCCCGGTGACCAGGAATACCGGGTCCGGTACCGTGGAGCGCAACCTCGGCGCCCGCTGAGGTCGAGCTCCGGGGGGAGCGTTGCACCCGGATGGCCTAATGGAACAGCGAAATGAACCATCACGGCGAACTCCCCCAGAATAGTTCTCCTGCACCGAGAGACGATCGTGTTAGCTGAAGGAATGAGCGACTCGGATATCCCTTACCGGCAGGCGGTACTGGAGACGGTGGCATTGCTGCAAGGCACGTGGACCGTGGCCGTGCTGGCCGCGCTCGCGTTGGGGGAATTGCAGTACAAAAACTTGCTGGTAGCCATCAACAACGTCGAGGAGCGTGTCGGATGGTCGTCGCACGACCGTCCGCTCAGTGACCGTGTACTCACGGACACGCTGCGTCGTGCGCGCCGCAACGGTCTCGTCGAACGTCGCGCCGAACCGGGCCGGTTCGGCGCGACCTGGTACCGCCTCACGCCGACCGGACGGTCGTTGTTGCGGGCGGCGCGGCCGCTGGCCGAATGGGCGCAGCACCATCGCGCCGAGATCGCGGCCGCCGCCCGCACACCAGCCGGTCACCAGGACTGATTCATCTCCGGCGGAGCAACCGGGGCCGCCTCCGGGTCGACCGGGGTGGGATTGACACGGCCGGACGTGGCGATCACCACCTCGGGCAGGCGGCGGCACGACGGGCCACGGACACGAATGTGCCGACGGAGCCCGAAGGCCCCGCCGGCTCATTTTCGTGCGGTCAGCGTGGTGTTCGCGGTTCGGAGTACCGCTCGTCCCAACTACTCACGCCGGTCACGTCATCCATCCCGAGGTCCATCCGCTCCCAGCGAGCGGTGAGCGCGAAGAGCACCACGATGTCCAACCCCAACATCAACAGTGACCAGACCGGATACGCGCCCAGCCAACCGACCTGCGCGATGGCGTGCAACGACACCGCCACGATGGCCGCGATCCGCGCCCACGTCTTGCGTGAGCACAGCCCGATGCCGGCCGCCACCAGGATCGCGCCGAACACCAGCAGCACGAACGACCAGCCGCGAATGTCGACGACGTACAGATCCGACGCGATGACGACCGTGCGGGTTCCGTAGATCAGGCCCACGATGCCCTCGATGACGTTGAGCACACCGATGATCGCCAGCATCAGGGCCGCGAACACGACCCAGCCCGTCCAGGCCGGGCTGCTGCGTGCCATGGTCATTGTTCGAACCTCCTGCCCGAATTCCGAGTGGAATCGTTCTGCAACCGCGAATTCATCATCACGGGGCAGGACGATCGACACGTCACCCACCACTGATGACACCGGCGCCGTCCCCCGCGATGGTCGCGGCCGGGTCGGGTGGATAGGCCGACCCGGCCGCTCGCGTCGGGCCGTCCGCTGCCTCCCCGAGTGGTCACAGCGGTGGTCCGGTTGCTCTGGACGCGTGAGACGACCGGTCGTCCGGGGTGTGCCCGGCGTGAATCCGTTGTCGCGGCACAGACCCGTGGCCGGTCGTAGTCACGTCGTCGGTCACCCTCGCGTCACCAGGCCGTCCGGACCTGGCACCACGAGGACTACCAGCGCACGCCCCGGGGAGTGCAAGTTCAGTGGTCGCGGAGTCCGGCCTCGGCGGGGGTGACTTCACCCGGGTGGCGCAAGGTATCGGGCCGGCCGATGCCGAGCCGCGCGGCGCTGACGCGGTCCCGGCCGGCGTCCTTCGCGGCGAACAACGCGTTGTCCGCCGCCAGCAGCACGGCATCCAGGTTCGGGCCGGCATCCGGATATGCGGCCACGCCGATGGACACGGTCAGCACGACCTGGCCGTCCGTCCCGCCCAGTTGGACGGTCCGAACGAACTCGCACAGCCGCTCGGCCAGCTCCACCGCCTCGGCGAGCCCGCAGTCCGCCAGCAGGATCGCGAACTCCTCACCGGCCAGACGTCCACCAAGGTCACCGGGTCTTGTCGTGTGCCGGATGGCCGTGCCGACCGCCTGCAGCGCCTGGTCGCCCTCGGCGCGGCCCAACATGTCGTTCACGTGGGCGAGACGGTCGATGTCGACCAGCAGCAGCCCGACCGTCTTGCCATGCAGTCGGGTCCGTTCCAGCTGGGCCGTGGCCAGGCTGTGCCACGTGGTCGCGTTGAGCAAGCCGGTCCGCTCGTCGGTGGTCGCCGCGTTCTCCAGTTGGCGGATGAGTACGCTCCGGTGCAACGTGTGCAACGGCAGGAGTACCAACAGCGTGAGCAACGGACGCGACACCAGTAGCCCCGCGGTCAGCACGCCGACGCACAGCGTCGCGAACTCCAGACTGTTCTCGTGCCAGCTCCCCAACACCTCACGGGGTGACCGTCCATCCCGCAACAGCAGCAGCGCGATCGCGGCCAATGTGGAGTTGACCACCGCATAAGCGAAGATCACCACCAGGATGTCCAACAAGTCGAACGCGGTTGTCGGATCGAGCGTGAAGTCCGGCATGTACCGGGCGAGCACGCTGACCGCCTGACAGGACAGGACGACGACGCCGACATTGAACAACACTCGGAACGCGTGCACTCCGCTGACCCGATACCAGCTGCGCACCCACAGGTGCAGATACAGGATGCCGATCGTCGCTGCGACCAGAGCCGGGCTGACCAGCAACGCGGCGGCCAGTGTCCACACCGAGCTCATGTTGACGTGCGGCGTGTTGGCGAACCACCGCCGCATTCGCTCCACACCGCGCGCCGCCTCGGCTGCCATCAGGCCCAGCGCGACGACTATGCCGAACGTGGTCAGGCTGCGCGTGGTGATCGGATGTCCGATGGACAGCGTGATCGTGACGCCGACGGCTGCCACCTCGACGAACAGGAGAAAAACGATTGCTCCGCGTGGTAAGGACCAGAGGCGCCACTGATGACCGACCGGTACCCAACGATTCACCACGCGTACCGCCTTCCACGAGCCGATAATGGAAAAATTCGCGTTCTCGTCGGGCCTGGCATCCGGTGTGCCGGCAGTGCTCCGGGATGTGGTCCGACTCGAACAGGCCGTTCATGACCTGGGAGGGGGTGCCCGCCATGCGGAACAAGGACATCTAACCTCATACGTCTCATTTCACGAGCCCGTTGGTTCCCGACGTGACGTCGGGAACCAACGGGTATGTGGCGTACGGCGGACAACATTGCTCCGAACGGAACTCGGCCGCCGCGCGACCATCCGAACCGCACGTGAACCAACGGAAGCATCGGGTAGATCGCATGCGTACAACGTTTCCGAAATCAGGTTCATTGTGCTGATCGGCGCGTCCCGCCGCAACAAGATCCTGTTTCCATGATTCGGGCTGTCGCTGGTCGCACGAATCAGGCACGGCGGCATTCCCATTCCAGCGGAGCGTCACTCCGCCGAATGAAACCCCCGTTTGGCTCTTTCATTTGCCGCTGTCATCGCGTTGTCCTACGCCGTGCGGGTTCGTCAAGGACCGCATTCATCGTGGTCACGGCATCGATGAGGGCCAGATGGGTGAATGCCTGCGGAAAATTGCCGATCTGTTCACCGGTGAGGGCGATCTCCTCGGAGTAGAGACCGAGATGATTGGCGTAGGTGATCATCTTCTCGAAGACCTGCCTCGCTGTGTCGACACGTCCGGCGCGGGCGAGCGCGGTGACGTAGGCGAACGTGCAGAGTGAGAACGTGCCTTCCGAGCCGTCCAGGCCGTCCGACGACGTGGCCGGGTTGTAGCGGTAGACCAGGCTGTCGGTGACCAGCTCGGCCGTGATCGCGTCCAGGGTGGCCAGCCACTGCGGATCACGCGGCACGACGAACCCGACCGTCGGCGCCCGCAGCAGCGCCGAGTCCAGCACGTCCGTGTAGTAGTGCTGGACGAACGCCTGCCGGTCCGGATGCCAGCCCTGGGTCAGGATCTGCTCCTGGATATGGTCCCGTTCCTTCCGCCAGCGCCCGATCGGCGCGGGATAGCCATGCACCCTCGCCAGGCGGATGGCGCGGTCGAACGCGACCCAGCACATCAGCCGCCCGTAGGTGAAGGGCTGCTGGCCGCCGCGGGTCTCCCAGATACCTTCTTCTGGCTGGTCCCAGTGCTCGGCCAGCCAGTCCAACACCCGCACGATGGCCCGCCAACCACGATGCGGTACCTCCACGCCGGCCCGGTCGGCGACGTAGATGCTGTCCAGCGCCTCACCGTAGATGTCCAGCTGTAACTGGTCGGCCGCGTCGTTGCCGACCAGCACGGGACGTGAGTCCCGGTAGCCGGACCAGTGCGGCAGCACCTCCTCGGTCAGATCCGAGGAACCGTCGACCCGGTACATGATGTTCAGCGGACCACCGGCGCCGCCGATACTCTCCCGTACCCGGTCGCCGAGCCAGCCGCTCAACTGCGCGGCCTCGTCCGTGAAACCGAGTTCCAGCAACGCGTACACCGAGAACGACGCGTCACGGACCCATGTGTACCGGTAGTCCCAGTTGCGCACGCCGCCGATCTGCTCAGGCAACCCCATGGTCGGGGCGGCGACCAGTCCACCGGTCGGCGCGTACGTCATCAGTTTCAAGGTGATCGCCGACCGTTCCACCATCTCCCGCCAACGACCGGTGTACGTCGACTGTGCCAACCATCTCCGCCAGTACGCGACCGTGTCGTCGAACAGCCGGTCTGCCTGTTCTACCGGTATCTCGCGCGGCGAACCACCACCCGATTCGAGCACCACACCGCGAACCTGCCCGGCGGACAGCTCGGCGGACAGGTGCACGTCGCCCTGGTCGATCCGCAGCCTGCCCAACCGCTGGTCGCCGGGATCGCGGATCTCGTGCAGCGTCAACGTCAGAGCATCGGTGGTGAAGGTCGCACCGTGCTCGGTCACCTCAGTCCGGTGAGGGCACCGGCCGTAGTCGAACCGCGGTGCCACCGTGACGCGGAACGGCATCCGACCGCGCACACACCGCAGCATCCGCACCAGACGGTGCCGATCGGTCGGCTCCCGGCCCAGTGGCGGCATGAAGTCGACGACCTCCCCCACCCCGGCCTCGGTGAAGAACCGGGTGATCAGCACTGCGGTGTCCGGGAAGTACATCTGCCGTGCCGTGTACGCGACGCCGGTCGGCGCGATGCGGAAGTGTCCACCGCGTTCTGCGTCCAGCAGCGCCCCGAACACGCTCGGCGAGTCGAATCGGGGACAGCAGAACCAGTCGACCGTACCGTCGATCCCGACCAGCGCGGCCGTCTGCAGGTTCCCGATCATCCCGTGGTCAGCGATCGCCGTCTGGGGCATGGAATCCTCCGGTGTGGCTCGATGGGCGGACCGGACAACTGTGTCCGCACCCGCCGTGACCCCGCATCATGCCGACCGGGTGATGCCGTCGCACTGTCGTCCACAATGGACGGGTATTACCCGCGGACTTCTCCCCCGCGGGAGGTGATGTGCCTCCCGCGGCCGCGGCGGCAACATCTGCCCGCACCGTGTCAGTCATTCTTCGGAGGTTCACTGAGCATGGCCACAAAACGGAACAGCCCCGTGTGGGCCGGTTCGATCCTGTTCGCCACATTGATCATGCTGGTCATCGGCGTCGTCAACGTCATCGAAGGAATCCTGACCCTGACCTACCGGCAACGCGTTGTCCTGGTACAGGATCAGCTCTACGTGATCAACGTGACCGGCTGGGGGTTGGCCGCACTCGTCTTCGGCGCGATCCTCGTATGCGTCGGGTTCGGCCTGCTGTCCGCCCGGACCTGGGCGCGGATCGCCGCCATCGTGATCCTCGTGTTGCACGCGATCGCCCAGGTCGCGTGGCTGGGCGCGTATCCGATCTGGTCACTGCTGATGCTCACGCTCGACGTCGTGGTGCTGTACACGCTGGCGGTCCGCTGGCCGGACGTCACCGCGACCAGGCGGGACTTCCTGCCGCGCTCGCCGGACGCCGTCGACCGCCATGTCATCACGACCATCCCGAACGGCGTCAACCTGCAGAGCACGCAGGATCACGCTCACTCGCGCACCTGATTGCCGCACGACGCGGGCCGGCGGAGGAGGTGTTCCGCCGGCCCGTTCGGCTGTCCGAACGCATCGCGATCGGCCGTCGGCACGAGCGCATCGTTCGGTACGCATGAAATTCCGTCTCACCCCCGGCGGGTGAGACAAACCGGGTCGTCGAAGGGCAGGATGACTCGCGGTGGTCCCCGCACGTACCGCCCCGTCCGCGCGAAACCGCGAACAACGGATTGGGTGATCGAGTGAGTGCCGAGACAGCTGCCGCCTATGCGGTGACCCCTGGTAACAGACCCTTGCTGACGGCGAAGTTGCAGGTAACCGACATCCGGTGTCGGCTGACCGTCCGACAGCGCCTTTTCGACCGGCTCGACGAAGCCACACGCGGACCGCTCACGGTGATCAGAGCGCCTGCCGGCGCCGGGAAGTCCGCGCTGGTCAGCTTGTGGATCGACGCCGGACACGCACCCGGCAAGGTCGTCTGGATAAGCCTGGACGCCGGGGACGACCAGCCCGGCGTCTTCTGGACCTACGTTCTCGAG
>DASUJK010000117.1:0-2721 GCA_036279295.1 Pseudonocardiaceae bacterium
GGCACCCGCCGCGGAGCAGGTCGCCCAGTTCGAGATCGACATCGCCCAACGGCTCGCCGAGGGCCCGGTGGCTGCCCTCGCGCCGGGGGTGGCACCACGCGTCCACGAACGGGACGGCTTCGTGATCACGCTGTGGACCTACTACGCACCCACGGTCCGGCCCGAGATCGCACCGGCCGACTACGCCACCGCGCTACGGGGCCTGCACGTCGGCATGCGCACACTCGACATGACGACGCCGCACTTCACGGACCGGGTCGAGGAGGCGCAACGGCTCGTGGCCGGCCGCGACCTCACGCCGGGCCTCGGTGACGCGGACCGGGAACTGCTCGGCGACACGCTGGACACGCTCCGCCGAGCGATCGGCGAGCGTGGCGCGGCAGAGCAGGTGCTGCACGGTGAGCCGCACCCGGGCAACCTGCTCGCCACGGCGAACGGGCCGCTGTTCATCGACTTCGAGACGTGTTGCCGCGGGCCGGTCGAGTTCGACCTCGCCCACGCGCCGGACGAGATCAGCGAGCACTATCCGAATGTCGATCAAGACCTGCTCCGCGAGTGCCGGCTCCTCAAGCTGGCGATGATCACGGCGTGGCGTTGGGACCGAGGCGACCAGTTCCCCAACGGATACCAGCTGGGCATCGACGGGCTCAGCCAGATCCGAGCAGCTCTCGACGTTCGCCGCTGAGAGCTCCCCGAGCTGTCGCCGCCTCCACCACCGCCTCCACCACCGCCATCGCCACCGTCGCCGGCACCAACACCGTCGCCGGCATCGCTCTCACCTTGGCCGGGGTCGGCGGCATCCGCGTCGCCGTCCGCTGCGTCACCGTCGGCTGTCTCGCTGTCGGTGGCGGCCGGATCTGGCACCTCGGCCACCGGCACGTCGTCGCCCAGCTTCGCGACCCGGAAACTTCCGTTTCAGCGCTCACGTCGGTAGCGCAGGTAGACCACCTTGGTGCCGATGGTCCGCGACTCGACCAGCCGCAGGTCCAGCGACTTGGCCAGTGGCGGGAAGTACGGGGTGCCGCCGCCGACGATGGTCGGGTACACGAACATGCGGTACTCGTCGATCAGGTCCTCCGCGATGGCGGCCGCGGCCAGGGTCGCGCCGCCGATGTCCACCATGCCATCGCCCTGCTGGTCGCGCAGTCGGTTGATCTCGGTGGTGGTGTCGTCGGTGGCCAGGCGTGCGTTGCCGACCACCGAGTCGAGCGTGCTGGAGAACACCACCTTCGGGATCGCCCGCCAGATCCGGGCGAACTCCAGTTCCGCTTCGCCGGTCATGGTCTGCTCGGCGGTCTCCCAGACCAACATCGTCTCGTACAGGCGACGGCCACACAGATGTGCGGCGCACCGTCGGGTCTGCTCGACGTGGAAGTCGAACACCTCGGGTTCCGGCGCGGTCCAGCTGATGTCGTCGCCGGGGCCCGCGATGAAGCCGTCCATCGACACGCTCATGGAGTAGGTCACCGGCAACATTCGAGCAGCATGGCACACCAACACAAATTGCATACGGATCGCATACAATTCTTGCCGGAGCTACCGACCGGAAGGACCCCCTGTGAACCACGACGAAGCCGCCATCGCAGCACTCACCCGGATCGCGCACGGCGACCGGGTGGACGAGGACGGGAAAGCCGTTCTGCGGCCGGCGAGCAGGTCGGCGGCGGGAGGATCGGCCTGACCACCCGGAGCGCCCGGGACTCGATGGTGGCCGGGTGCCGACCGTTCGGCTACGTCCCGGCCGGTCGGGTGCACCACGACGACGTTGTGCTGGCCCGGCCGCGACATCCAGCCGAACGTGGGCGTCGAGATCGAGATCGGCCTCACCGTCGGTCGGCGGCTGGCCGGCCGGGACGTGACGCCGGAACAGGCCAAGGCGGCGGTCGACACCGTCCACCCGGCCTTCGAACTGGTCACCCGGCCTTCGAACTGGTCACCCGCCGCCTGCCGAGCAAGGACGGGCCACCCATCCGGCTGGGCAACTGACTGGGCAACTGGGGCATCGTGTTCGGTGCGGGCCAGGACCCGGCACTGCCGCTGAACGGCCTGGACGTCGCCCAGTACCGGGACGGTGTGGAGATGGGCCGCGGCGGCACCGGTCCCGACGTCGTGGACAGTCCGTTCGAGTCGCTGGCCCGCGGGGCGCGGGCCAGCGACACCTACGGCCTGGCACTGGAACCGGGCCATCGCGTGATCACCGGATCGCTGCTGCCGGCGTTGCCGGTGACCGAACCCGCCACGTTCGTCGGCGAGTTCGGTCCCCTCGGCACGGTGACGGCACAGTTCGTCTAGCTCGCCAGGGTGATCACCACCTGGGTGGCGCCCGGCGTCACGGTCACGGTGTGGGTTGTCGCGTTGAAGGTGCCACCGGTCACGGCGGTCACGCCCACGGTCAGGAAGACCGGCAGCTGCACCAGCACCGCGCCACCGGGCGGCGTACCGGACAGGTTCACCGTGACCACCCGGCCGGCAGCCGGCTTGGTGACCGCGAGCGAGACGCCGTAGGTGCTCCGGACCCCGGTCGCCGTGTTGAACGACGACGTCAGGTTGTTGGCCGCGATCGTCTGGCCGGCCGCGATCCAGGCGTTCGGGATGCCACGCCCGACGTACAGCGGCCTGGTGTAGGTGAACGGCCCGGTGCCGCTGGCGGACAGGCCCTCGGCCACGATCGACTCGGCAAGACCCTGTTCCTGGGCCGAGATCGGCCACACGTACGGGTCG
>DASUJK010000118.1:0-21656 GCA_036279295.1 Pseudonocardiaceae bacterium
GTCAGGCCGGCCGGCACGACATGGGTCGTGGTGAAGCCCATCGACTCGGCAGGCCCGTAGCCGTTCACGACCG
This sequence comes from Pseudonocardiaceae bacterium, assembly GCA_036279295.1. Classification (GTDB taxonomy): domain Bacteria; phylum Actinomycetota; class Actinomycetes; order Mycobacteriales; family Pseudonocardiaceae; genus DATEPR01. Next base: position 74 of record DASUJK010000118.1, read on the forward strand.
TCAGTTCCGGGAACGCCTTCAGTGCCCTGGTCACGTGGGCAGCGGACGCGGCCTCACCACCGGTGAACGCCAACCGGACCCCGGCGAACGCGCCAGGCACCTCGTCGACCAGGAAGTTGAACAGGCTGGACGACACCTGGACCATCGTGACGCCGTGCTTGGCCACCAGGCCGGCCAGGATCGCGGGCTCCGGGCGTTGACCAGGGTGCAACACGCAGGTGCCACCGAAACCCAGCGCTCCCCAGAACTCCAGCGAGAACGCGTCCCACGACACCGGCGAGCACTGCACGAACACCTCACCCGGCCCGAAGTTCGCGTACTCCTGACCGAGCAACGTGCCGACCAACGCCCGGTGCGGTGCGAGCACACCCTTGGGCCGACCCGTCGAGCCGGACGTGAACATCACGCAGGCCACGTCACCGGGCACGGCAACCGGCAGCGCCACGTCGACCGTCGCTCCGGAGTCGATCACCACTGTGACACCGGACAGCCGGTGGGCCAACGCGGCAGCGCTGACCACGACCCGCACGTCGATGTCGGCCAGCACTCCGGCGAGCCGCTGGTCGGGGAATTCGGGGTCCAGCAACGTGTAGCCGGCACCGGCCCGCACGACCGCGACCACAGCCACCGCGAACTCGATGCCGCGCTCGAACAGCACACCGACGACATCACCACGCCGCACACCGACGGCCACCAGTTGGCCGGCCAGCCTCGTCGCGCGTTCGTCCAGTTCGGCATAGGACAACCGGTCGCCGCCGAACACCACGGCCGTGGCCGCCGGGGTCGACGCGACCGCCCTGGCGAACAGTTCGGCCAACGTCAGATCCGGCACGTCGACCGTGCGACCAGCCCATTCGGCGAGCGCCGCGCGGTCGGCTGCGGACGAGACCTCGATGTCGGCGATGTGCGCGTCCGGGTCGGCGGCCACCTGGTCGAGCAGCAGGTACAGCGCGCCGACCAGCCGGCCGGCCGTGGCCGGGTCGAAGACCTCAGCGTTGTAGAGCAGGTTGCCGACGATCCCGTCGGTCTCCTCGTACAGCAGCAGTTCCAGGTCGAACTTGCAGGTGCCGTTGGGCACGAGTTCGACGACACCGCAGTCCACGCCGGGCAGCGCGAGCCGGGGCCGAGGGCCTGCCACCGCGAGACACACCTGGAACAGCGGGTTCCGCGCCAGCGACCGGGCCGGGTTGACCGCTTCCAGCACCCGGTCGATCGGCAGTTCACCGTGCTCGTAGGCGTCCAGGTCGAGCGTGTGCACCCGCGCCAGCAGTTCGCGGAACGTGGGGTTGCCCGACGTGTCACCGCGCAGGACGACCGTGTTGACGAACAACCCGACCAATTCGTCCAGGCCTTCGTCGGACCGACCGCCGACGGGCGAGCCGATCGGCACGTCGGTGCCGGCACCGAGCCGGGTCAGCGTGGCCGCGAGCGCGGCCTGCACCAGCATGAACACCGAGCAGCGCTCGGCGCGGCCCAGTTCGGCGAGCCGACGTCGCACCTCGGCTCCGATATGCACCGGCACCGCGCTCGCGATGTGGCCGAACACCGGTGGGCGTGGCCGGTCCAGTGGCAGCGGCAGTTCCTCGGGCAGGCCGGCCAGCGTGGTCCGCCAGTAGTCCAGGTCCCGGCCGGCCACACTGTCCTCATCGGACTCGTCGCCGAGCAGTTCACGTTGCCACAGCGTGTAGTCGCCGTACTGCACCGGCAACGGCTCCCAGTCCGGCGCCATGCCGCCGGTCCTGGCCGCATACGCGGTCGCCAGGTCGTCCAGCAGCGGCCGCATGGACAGGCCGTCCACCGCGACGTGGTGGATGACCAGCACCAACAGGTGCTCGGCCGGACCCTGGCGGCACAGCGTGGCTCGGATCGGCGGCTCGGCGGCCAGGTCGAAATGATGCCGTGCGGCCGCCACCACGTCCTCGGTGGTCGCTGGTCCGGTCCGCCGCAGCACCGACGGGACGGTGTCCAGGACCCGTTGGCACGGCTGCTCGCCGGCCATCGGGAAGACCGTGCGCAGGGTCTCGTGCCTGGTCACCACGTCGACGAACGCGGCAGCCAGCGCGTCGGTGTCCAGTTCGCCGGTGATCGTCAGCGCGTAGGGCACGTTGTAGGCGGTGCCGGCGTCGCCGAGCCGGTCGAGGAACCACAGCCTGCGCTGGGCTGGGGAGAGCGGCATCGAGTCGGTCATGGGGTCCTCTCGGGGAATCGACGTGGGCACAACGGTTTCCGACTGATGAGCGGTCATGGCCGGCCACCGGCCACGGCCCGAACGAGGTTGAGCACGCGGAAGACGGACCGGCCAGGCTCGTGCCGCACGCGGAGCACGCCGTGGGTGAGCAGGCTGCGCACGATGTGGCCGCACTCCGGCAGGCTGCGGCCGGTCAGCGCGATGACGTCGTCCAGCGTGAAGTCGGGCAGGTCGCACAGCGCCAGCAGCACCTGGCGGTCGGCGGTCGGCAGGTCGAACAGGCACCGGGCCAGGCCGTCGCGCGGATCGGGTCGGGAGCGGCCGGCCGAGATGTGGTCCAGCAGTGCCGCCGGGTCGGCGCGCAGGGTGTCCAGCACCCGGTCCATGCCGTAGACGGCCAGCCACGACGCGACGGCGGTCAACGCGACCGGCATCCCGTCCAGCAGGCGGCACACCTCCGCGACCTCGGGTCCACCCTCGGCGACCAGGCTCGGGTCGGCACCGGCGCGCCGGGCATGGTCGGCGAACAGCCGTGCCGCTGCGACCGGCTCGGTGTCCTGCGGGTCGGGCACGGCCAGCGGCGACACCAGGAACGTCCACTCGTCGGGCAGTTCGCACGGCGGCGCCGACGTGACCAGCACCCGCAGACCGGGGCTGTCCCGCAGCAGCAGACCCATTCGGTCGGCCCTGGGGCGGCGAGTGCCGATCCCGTCGACGACCAGCAGCGTCGTCCGGCCCGCGACGAGTTCGGCCAGGTCCGTCACCGCCCTGCTGCCGGCCGGCCCGGCGGCGGCGAACAGGTCCTGCACGCACTCCCGGACCAGCGTGGCCAAGCCGTCGTCGCGGATGGCGGGGGCCAGTGCCGGCACGGCGCCGGGCGCTGCCGTCCACAGCACCGGCAGGTGGTCGCGGTCGTGCAGCCGGTTGGCGACCTCCACGGCGAGCCGGGTCTTGCCGACACCGCTGAGCCCGACCAGGTCGACCAGCCGCCGGTGCCCGCTGCCCAGTTCGGCGACGAGCGTCTCGGTCTCCGCTTCCCGGCCGACCATCGCCTCCGCCGCGGTCGGCGGCTCGGCCAGGTCGGCGTCGTAGTCCGGGCGGAGGGCACCGCCGCGCTTACGTGGGCAGGCAGCGGTTTCCAGGTCGATGCGGGCCTGGCGGCCCAGCCGTAGCCCGTCGGCGATCAGCCGCACGGTGTCCTGCCGGGGCCTGCGGGCCCTGCCCTGCTCCAGATCGCGGATCGCCCGCACGCTGATGGTGGACAGGTCGGCCAGCTCGCGCTGGGTGAGGCCGACCTTGGTGCGGTGCTGCCGAAGCAGCGAGCCGAAGTCGACCGGAGGCTCGTCCGTCATCACCTGTGCTGCCATCGCCGGATCCTGCTTTCTGTGAGGGGACCGCTGTTTGCTCTCCCATCTTCAGGATTGGGCCCTATCACGTCGGCATCACCGAGCCCATCACCCATGCAGCCGAGATCGACTATTACTGGCGATAGCGTGTTGACCTGCGATTATCACCTCCGCTATCCCGACGATGGCACACATCGAAGCCGTGATAGCGAGGCGATAAAGGCGATGATAATCCCGCGATTGGCGAGCCTTCTAACTTTTGAATCAGCCCCCGGGAACACCGGAAAAAATCAAAACTTAGGAGCCGAAAATGAACGCCAAGGCCATCAGGACCATCGCCCGCATCGCCGCCACCGTCGCCACCGCCGCGGTCCTCGCCCTCGGCGCCCAGACCGCCCACGCCGCCACCGCCCACACCACGCTGCACACCGCGACCGTCGCCGCCGACACCACGACCACCCCGGCCCCCACCGCCGATCCGGCCAGCAACCCCTGGGACTGACCAGTTCCGGGTCGACGACAGCCCAGCCGCCGGCAGCAGCACACGATACCGGCCCAGATCAACGAAAGTTCAGCCGCCCGCCGGGCGAATCAGCCCTCGGATGCCGGCACACCGGCCCGGATCGACGCAAGTTCGGCCATCGCGGCCACCCGCTCCCGCTCCATCCCCCGCTCAGCGAACGCAGCAGCGGCCTGCTCAGCCAACTCGCCGGCCCGCGATGGCTCACCCAGCAGAGCCAGGGTCTTGGCCAGTTCCAGCCGGACCACCGCGGCGCCACTGAGATCCATGATCTCCTCGCGCAGTGCCAGCGCCTCCTGGAAGAACGTGCGCGCCCGATCGGGCCGCCCGGCCGCCGCGTTGACCTCGCCGAGGTTGCTCAGCAGGTAGCCCTCGCCGATCACGTCCCGGCTCCTGCGGACCATGTCCAGCACCTCGGCCAGTGTCCTGGCCGCCGTCTCGTACTCCCCCGCCATCAGCTGAACCTGACCGATCCGGCGCAGCGTGTGCGCGGTGCCGCTCTCGTAGCCGACGGTCCGGTAGATGTCCATCGCCTCGCCGAGCCGCGCGTGCGCGGCCGCGATCTCCCCGCGACGGGTGAGAATCGGCGCGCTCTGCGTCAGCACGATCGCCCGGCCCACCACGTCGGTCACCCGGTCGAATTCATGCAGTGCCTTCTCGTACCGGGTGAACGCGCTGTCGTCGTCGCCTGCCTGCCGGTCCAACAAGCCCAGATCACGCTGGCACAGCGCGAGACCGCGCGGGTCGTCCAGTTCCTCGAACATGCCGAGCGCGGTCGTCAGCACCGAGCGGGACCTGGCCGCCCGACCGCGGTTGATGTGCAGGGTGCCCAGTGAACTGAGCAGCGCGGCCGTGCCCCGCTGGTTGTTCGCCTGCCGGGTGGCGACCAGCGCCGCCTCGTGGGTGCGTTCCCAGTCGTCGAGGTAGCCACGGGACTCGAACAGCGTCACGGTGGTCATGGCCAGGTCCCAGCACGCCTCGTCCAGCCCCGCCCTGGCCGCCTGCGCCACTGCCGCGCACAGGTTGGCGTGCTCGCTGTCCAGCCAGTCCAACGGATCGGCCAACACGTCGTCGGTGTACTCGGCGGGCGGCTGCCAGCGAGGGGCGGCGCCGTGCAGCACGGTGAAGTCACCGCCGTAGATCCGGCGATGCGCGTTCTCGGCCAGCGCCAGCCACCCGCCGACCAACCGTTCCAGCGCCGCCCGCTGCTCGGCCGGGCTGGTCTGCTTGGCCAACTGCTCACGCGCGAACAGGCGCACGATGTCCTGGAAGCGGTACCGGAACTCGCCGGTCTTCTCCACCGCTGCCACGTCCAGCATCTGCACGTCCACCAACGGTTCGAGCAGATCGGACGGGAACGGCAGGTCGTCGTCCAGCACGGCACCGGCCGACCAGCCGGGCAGGGTCAGCCCGTCGGCCATGCTGAGCAGCCCGAACAGCATCCGCGTCCGCTGGTCCAGACCGTCGTAGGTGAGCGACAGGCTGGCCCGCATCGTCATGTCGCCGTGCGCCAGCTCGTCCAGCTTGCGGCGCTCGTTGGCCAGTCGGTGCACCATCGACGCCAGTGTCCAGTGCTGCCGCGCGGCCAGCCGGGCACCGATGATCCGCAGCGCCAACGGCAGTCCGCCGACGGCACGGACCAGCGCGTCCGCCGCCTCCGGCTCGCCGTGCACCCGGTCGCTGCCGATGACCTGGCGCAACAGGTGCAGCGACCGGTCGCGGTCCAGCACATCCAGTTCGAGTTGCCGCGCACCGGGTACGCCGGTCAGCCGCGACCTGGTCGTGATGATCACCGCGCAGCTGCCGCTGCCCGGCAGCAGCGGCGCCACCTGGCTCTCGGCGACGGCGTCGTCCAGCACCACCAGCACCCGCCGGTCGGCCAGCAGCGTCCGGTACAGCTCGATCCGCTCGTCCAGCCGGGCCGGGATCACCGGACCGGGAATGCCCAGCGCGAGCAGGAACCGGCCGAGCACGTCCGCCGACGTGGCGGCCGGTTCGGAGCGGGTGCCACGCAGGTCGCAGTAGAGCTGGCCGTCCGGGAAGTGTTCGGCGGCCACCCGATGTCCGATGTGGGTGGCCATGGTGCTCTTGCCGACGCCCGGCCTGCCGCCGATCACCACGATGCCCACTGCCTGCTGCTGCTCACCGCCGATCAGCACCGACTCGGCTGTGGCGATCAGTTCCTCGTCGGCGATGAAGTCAGCGGTGTCGGCGGGCAGTTGACGAGGGTGTTCGGTGCGCCTGGTCGGTGCCGGTTCGTCCTGCTGGCGCACCGGTTGCTCGTCGGCGCGTTCCCCCGCCGGGTGCTGCAACGCGGTGTCGCCGGAGAGGATCGCGTTCTCCAGCAGGCGTAGCTGTTCCCCCGGTTCCAGGCCGAGTTCCTCGATCAGCAGGTCCCGGCCGGCCCGGTAGGTGTCCAGCGCCTCGGCCTGCCGGCCGGAGCGGTACAGCGCGATCATCAGTTGGCCGCGCAGGCCCTCGCGTAACGGGTGTTCATGCACCAGCCGGGTGATCTCGCCGACCAGCTGATGGTGCCGGCCGAGCCCGAGTTCCAGGTCGATGTAGGTCTCGACGGCGCCGAGCCGGTCCTCTTCCAGCCGCAGCGCGCGGGTGCGCAGCGCGCGGCTGGTGATGCCGCTCAGGCACGGTCCGTGCCACAGGGCCACGGCGGATCGCAGCAGCTGAGCGGTTTCCGCCGCCCTGCCCTCCTTCACCAGCACGCTGGCCTCGGCCAGTTTGCTGGTGAAGCAGTGCGCGTCCAGCAGCATCTCGTCGATGCGCAGCTGGTAGCCGGGCGGGCGGGTCAGAATGGGCACGTCGACGCCCGCGTCGGAGAGGATCTTGCGTAGTCGGGAGACACAGATCTGGACCTGGGTACGGGCGGTGTCCGGCGGTTCGTCGTCCCACAGCGTGTCGACAAGGTGCTCGGTGCTGACGATCTGGTTGGCTTCCATCAGCAGCACGGCCAGAATGGCCAACTGCCGGCCGGGCGGAATGCGGACCACGCCGTTCGGGCCGTCCACCTCGACCGGACCGAGGATGCGGAAGTGACCGGGGCCGAGCGTGCGCGATGGCGTCGACGCCGGGGTCTTCATTCACACATCTCCGAGTTCAAGCACTGTCAACCCTGGTGGGAGCGCTCTACTCCGCTGGTAAACGAACTGAGCCTAAGTCAAATAACTAACCAGAGAAGAACCCATTCGGGTGGCGTACCCGCGAAGCATCAACACACGCCCACTTGTCGTGCTAGTCGTACAATGCCGCGTCAACCAGCAGCCGGGTCGTGATAGCGATGGCATAGCGATGGGTTACCGGGATCCGGAAGAGTGCACATCGAGTCAGTTGCCACGCCAAGAGGAGGCCGCTGTGCGCGGCGCACACCAGGAACCCCTGCCGACTTCGGTGATCACGTCCGTCGCGGTCGAGCACGTCCTGCTGTCCTACTCGTACCTGGACGAGGGTGACGTGGACGGCTACGGCTCGCTGCTGGAGGAGGACATGCAGGTGCACCGGCCGGACACGCCGGACGCGCACGGCAGGCAGCAGGCGTTGAGCCTGATCGCCGAGGTCGGCGGCCCGCCGGGCCGGCACGAGCTGTACAAGATCGTCGCCAGCGGGGACTGCGTGGTGGCCACCGGCCGGTTCACCGGTCCGGCCGCCTACCCTGTCCGGCCGGCCGCCCAGGTCGACATCGACTTCGCCGACCTGTTCACGATTTCCGGGCAAGGTCTGCTGCTGGGCCAGCGCCGCTACTACTACGTGTCACCGGAATCAGCCAAACCGGGCGAGTGATCACGGTCGTACTCGGCCGCCGTCATGTAGCGGACACCCAACGCGGTCAGCGTGGCCCGCAGGCCGTAGCGGTCCAGGCCAAGCTCACCGGCCCCGAACGCGGCCCGGGCCGCTGCCTCCTTCTCGATCCGGGCCCGCGCGGCGGCGATGCCCCGCCGCACGTCGACGCGAGGCACACACAGCACACCGTCGTCGTCGGCCAGGATCGCGTCACCGGGCCGGACCAGCTGGCCACCCAGCACGACCGGCACGTTCACCGCACCGGCTGTCGCCTTCACCGTGCCCTGCGCGCTGACCGCCGCCGACCACACCGGGAAGCCCAGCTGCCGCAGGTCAGCCACGTCGCGCACGCCGGTCGTGGTGACCAGGCCACGCACCCCACGCGACCGCAGCGACGTGGCCAGCAGCTCACCGAACATGCCGTCCGTGCTCGGCGACGTCGTGGTCACCACCAGCAGGTCACCGGGCCGGCACTGCTCAACGGCGACGTGGAACATGAGGTTGTCCCCCGGCCAGCACAGCACCGTCACGGCGGTACCACCGATCCGCGCGCCCCCCTGCAGCGGACGCAGGTCGGTGCCGAGCAGGCCGGTCCGGCCCAGTGCCTCGTGCACGGTGGCCACGCCGAACCCGGCCAGCTCGTCCACCAGCTCGATCGGCGCCCGCTCCGGGTCGGTGACCACGATCGGCGTCACGACAGCACGTCCGTGACCTGCGGGTACAGCCGCATGTAGGCCTCGCCCATGGTGGAGTGCGGCAGCCCGAGGTTGGGGCCCGCGTTGCGGCGCAGCTGCACACCACGCCGTTTGGCCAGGTCGGTGTAGTAGTCCCACATATGCTGCTGGGCGGGCAGGGCCTCCATCGCACGCCGCTTCGTCTCGAACACCGACGTGATGTCCAGCAGCACCTGCGGCACGAAACCACACTGTTCGGGCTGGTGCGGCTCGAAGAAGAACACCGGTGGCGCACCCAACGGGTCGCCGGGCGCCGGATAGCCGATCGCCTGGGCCAGGATGCGCGCCTGCACCGCCATCCTGGCCGCTGCCGGGTGATCACCGTTGTACGGGTCGGCCAGCGGATGGGTGAGCACGACGTCCGGCACGACCTCCCGGTACACCCGCACGATCCGGTCCACCAGCTCGTCGGTCTCGCGCAGCGGATAGTCCCCCGCGTCCAGGAACTCGATCTCCGCGCCGAGTATCGCCGCCGCGCTCTCCGCCTCCGCCTGCCGCAACTTCTTGATCTCGGCCAGTTCCCTGCCCTCGCGCCAGGCCTTCGCGGACTCGCCGCGTTCACCGAACGTCAGGCACAGCACCTTCGCCCGATCCCCCCGGGCTGTGGCCAACGCGATGGCGCCGCTGGCCCGCCACACGAAGTCACCGGCATGTGCGCTGATCACCAACAGTCCGGACAACGAATCCTCCAGGTGGTCGGACGCTCGTCTGTCTACTGGTCGGCGACCTGCCGCATGCTGGCCAGCGACTCCTGCACCACAGGGTCGTCGTCGGTGCCCAACACGCGCCAGTTCTCACCGGCCTCCAGGATCTTCTCAGCCGACCGGATGGTCCGAAAGTCGTGGTCCGGGCCGGCCAGCGCGGGCGGTTCGGCGCCGTCGGCCAGCCCCTTGGCCGCCTTGAGCAGGATCTGCCGCATCCGGATCACGGCCCGGTCGGTGGTGCCGAGGTGCTCCTGGGTGCGGTCGTAGATGCCACCCATCGACTCGGTCACCATCAGGTCCTGGCTGACGAAGTCGTCCACGCCACTGAACGTCGACGTGCGCTGCACGTCCCTGTCGATCAGGTAGTCGTTCTCCGCCGTGTAGATCCTCGGTGTGATGCCGTTGCTCCGGTCGGAGAACGGGGTGGAGAACGGCGCGACCGCGAACAGGTTCTCGCCGCCGTGGTTGTTCGGGTTGGCGTCCACCTGTGTCGTGAAGTTGTACCGCCAGCAGTTCTCGTCGTCGATCGGCACGAACATGCCCTGCCTGGTGGTGAACGGGTTGCTGGCCACCACCGTGGTGTACGGCACACAGTAGTCGGTGATGCGCACGTGCGTGTTGCCGTTGGGCGTGGTGCGGATGCCGGCGTACCGGTAGCCGTACCAGGTGTCCTGTAGTTCCAGTCGCGGCGCCCTGTCGAACCGCCAGAACTTCCACGACATCGCGTTCGACGGGTAGCCGGGCTTGTCCGAGCCGTCGTCGGGGATGTCGTCGATGCCGTTGAACTGGTGCAGCCACGAGATGTGCGCGCTGTCCAGGTTGCCCTCCATGGCCTGCACCCAGTTGCACGTGGTGTGCAGCTTGCGCGCGTACACGTTCGCCTCGGGCAGCGTGTCGGTGCCGAAGTCGCGGAACGGCGTCATCGTGTCGGCGGGACCCAGGTACGCCCAGATGACACCGCCCGACTCGTGCACCGGGTAGGCCCGCAGCCGCACCCGATTCTTGAACGTGCTGTCCGGCGGTTCGCTCGGCATGTCGACGCAGGTGCCCTCGGTGTCGAACTTCCAGCCGTGGTACGGGCACCGCAGGCCGCATTCCTCGTTGCGGCCGAAGAACATCGATGCGCCGCGGTGCGGGCAGTTCTCCGCGACGAGCCCGATCCTGCCCTCGGTGTCCCGGAACGCGACCAGGTTCTCACCCAACAGCCGCACCCGCGCCGGCACGGAGTCGCGATCGGGCAGTTCGGCGGAGAGCAGGGCCGGTGTCCAGTACCGGCGCAGCAGATCGCCCATCGGCGTACCCGGGCCGACCCGGGTCAGAATTTCGTTGTCCTGCTGAGAAAGCACCTCAACCTCCTGTTCGACTGTGCTGGCTCACTGGCTCACTGGTTCACGGGAGCTGTCTGCAACGAGCCGTCCGAGCCGACGATCTGCATGGCCGACACGGTGTTGTCGATCTGGCCGTGGTTGTCCGGCGTGCGGTGGAAGTAGTAGCCCTGCAGGCCGCCGACGACGATCGTCTGGTGCTGGAGGGCCTGCGACACCGCGCTGGGCGACACCGAGTTGGCCGCCTTGATCGCGGCGACGAGTTCCCGGCCCGCGTCCCAGCCCTCGCTGGAGCCGTTGATCGCCTCCGGGTCCTTGAACCCGGCGGCCCGCATCGCCGCGATGTACTGCTTCGTGTCGTCGATGGCGGGCTGGTTGGCCGAGTTCTTCGCGATGTCGTCCACCAGCGACTGCGGCGAGCCGAGCAGGTAGACGTTGTTCATGGTCGTCGCGCCGCCTGCCGCCTGGATGAAGCTGGGGATCGTGCAGCCGGAGCACTCGGCGATCGGAATGGTCGGGTTCTGCGCACGGATCGCCTTGATCGCGGTGATGGTGTCCGAGCCGGGGATCTCGCCGAGCACGACGATCTGTGGGCCGGCCCGCAGCAGGGCCAGCGCCTGCGGGGTGTCGTTGGTCGCGCCCGGTGTCGTGACCTGTGTTGCCACCACCCTGAATTCGTTGTTCTTGGCCAGGCTGGCGGTGTACGTGTCGTTGCCGAGACCACCGGGCGCGTTGTCCTGGATCACCGCGACCTTCGTGTAGTGCCGTGGCTCGATCAGCTTCGCCACCGCGGCCTGGTCGTCGGCGTGGAACACGTCACCGATGGCCGGGAACACGTACTGCGAGTGCAGTACCGCGTCCGGCAGGCCGATGTCCGACCAGCCGGACTGCCAGCCGAGCATGATCGTGTGCAGCGAGTCGGCCACCGGCATCGCGGCGCTGGCCGTGGACGTCTCCTCGGGGCCGAAGATGAAGTTCGCCTTGTCCTGGGTGACACACTTGCGGACCAGGCTGGCCGCGGTCGCCGGATCGGACTGGTCGTTCTCCTTGACCAGGGTCAGTTTGTGGCCCAGCACGCCGCCCTGCTTGTTGACCATCGCGACGAAGGCGGCGGCGCCCTGTTCGTCCGTGGTACCGAGCTGGGTGAACGGGCCCGATGTCGCGGCCACCTCGCAGATGACCAGCGCACCGCTCGCACTGGACCCGGTGCCACCGCTCGACCCGCATGCTGTCATCGCCAACGCCGCCACACCCGCCGTCGCGGTCAGGGCTAACATGCCGCGGCGGCTGGATGTCCTGCTGCTCATGTGTCATCCCTCGTTTGTGCCAACTGGTCGGTCCCGCGCAGCGATGATCTGACCGTGGACACGAGGAAACCGGCGATGTCGCCTTCGAACGCCAGTCTGCCGTCGATCATCGCGTAGAGCCTGGTACTGATCCGTTCGAGCATGTCGATGTCGTGCTCGACGACGAGCATCGTGCGGGTCGTCGCGAGTTCGGTGAGGAAGTCGGCCAGTGCGAGCCGCTGGTCGCGGCTCAGCCCGGACGCCGGTTCGTCGGCCAGGATCACGAACGGCTCGGTCACCACCGCCCTGGCCAGTTCGACCATCCGCTGGTTGGCCAGGGTGAGCGTGCCGACCTGCCGGCCGACCAGGTGGCCGAGGTCGAGATCGTCCAATGCGGCGCGGGCCTGTTCGCGCGCGGTGCGCAGTGAGCCGCGGAAGATCGTGGCGACCATCGACTGGCCGATGTGCTCGGCGCAGCCGACGGCCACGTTGTCCAACACGGACCGGTCGGCCAGCAGCCGCACACCCTGCCAGGTGCGGGCGATCCCGGCCCGTGCCCTTGCGGTCGCGCCGGCCGAGGTCATGTCGACGCCGTTGACCTCGACCCGGCCACTGTCGGCCCGGTCCGCGCCGGCCAGCAGGTTGAACAAGGTGGACTTGCCGGCGCCGTTGGGTCCACACAGTCCGTACAGGCCGGTCGCCGGCAGGGTCAGCGACACGTCGTCCACCGCGGTCACGCCACCGAACCGCTTGGTCAGGTTCGTGCACCGCAGGCTCGTCCCACTCACCGGCGCCACCCCCGGGTGGCGATCACGGCCGCGCCCCGGCGCACGATGCCGGCGAAGCCGTCCGGCTCGAACAGCAACACCAGGAGCAACAGGACGCCTTCGATGATGGCGAGGTTCGTGGTGATCGTGCCGGACAGGCTGGACAGGTATTCGATGGCGACCGCGCCGACGACGGCACCCCACACGCTCCTGCGGCCACCCACGAACAGCATCACCAGTAGGGTCAGCTGGGACGGCTCGGCGGCCAGGTCGGGCGTGACGATGTTCTGTGCGCTCGCGATGACCGCGCCGCCGAGCGCGGCCAGCACCGAGCCCAGTACGAAGACCTCGATCTTGCGCTGGCGCAGGCTGATACCCATCCCTGCCGTCATGCCCTCGTCCGTGGCCACGGCGGACAGTTGCAGGCCGACCCTGGACCGCAGGACGCGCACTGCGAGGAACGTGACCAGTCCGAGCACCAGCGCCGCGATGACGCCGGTGCCCAGCAGGCTCTGCTGGTAGGTGTCGGCGCTCCACAGCGGCAGCACCCCGCTGATGCCGGCGAAACTGCCCAGGTAGTGCGAGAAGGTCGCCAGCTGCGACACGATCTGCGGGATCAGCAGGGTGACCAGGGCCAGCGCGAGGCCGCCGATCCTGGTCAGCACGGCACTGAGCAGTAGCGACAGCACCAGGGCGACCACGATGGCGGCCAGCATCGCGAGTGCGACACCGACCTGGTACTTGACTTCGAGGATCGCGACCACATAGGCACCGAGACCCATGAAGGCCGACTGGCTGAACGCCAACTGGCGGCTGTAGCCGAGTTGGATGGACATGCCGACCGTGACGACGGCGTACCCGAGGGCCACGGTGAACACGGATGCCTCGTAGGAACCGCCGAGACCGAGCAGCACGATGATCGCCAGCCCGGCCATGGCCACGCCCGACCCGAGCGGCACCAGGCCGGCCCGCTTCGCGAACCACTCAGTGTGTGGCAGCAATGCCGAGCACCCCCGGTCGGATCATGATCACGACGGCGAGCAGCGTGTACAGCAGGATCTCGTTGTAGGACGTGCTCAGATAGCCGCCGAGGAACGACTCGGCCAGCCCGATGAGCAGGCCGGCGACGACCGCCCGGCCCGGCCTGCGGAACCCGGCGAAGCCTGCCGCGACGACCCCGATCAGGCTGATCGTCGGCCCGGAGCTGAACGTGAACCCGGTCAGCGGTGACTCGACGACACCGAACAGCGCGGCGATCACGGCCGTGGTCACGAAGATCTGCCGACGCAGGCGGTGGCCGTCGATGCCGACGACGCGGGCGCCGACCACACTCTCACCGCACGCGGTCGCCGCCTTGCCCGACACGGTGCCGTACAGGTAGCCGGCGGCCAGCCCGCCGATCACCAGGGCCAGCGCGAGCACCAGGATGCCGGCCCGCTCGACGTGCAGCGACCCGAAGGACAGCGCACGGCCCGGCCACAGCGCCGGTGCCGCGTGCACATCGGTGCCGAACAGCAGTCGGGCGGTACCTTCGAGGACGAACGACAGGGCGAACGTGTAGAAGAAGACCGACACGATCCCGGAATGTCCTCGACCGGAGTCGAGCGCGGGATGCAGCACCAGCCAGTCGAAGATCCACGCGATCACGCCCGCGGCGACCAACGGGATCAGGATCGCCAGTGCCAGCGGCAGATGTGCGTCCTGGTTGAGTTCCGCGGTGCCGATCGCGCCGATCATCGCGAAGTCGCCGATGGCCAGGTTGAGCACGTTCGCCACCCGGAACCAGATCGCCAGGCAGGCCGCGAACACGGCGTAGATCGCGCCGGACGTGATGCCGGCGAGCAAAAGATTGCCGAAGGTACTCATGACGCCGCCGCGATCCGGCCCTGGTGGACGTGCAGCACCCGGGTGCTCACCTGTAAGGCGCGGGACGGGTTCTCCTCCACCAGCAGCACGCTGACGTCGGTCGCGCTCAGTTGGGCCAGCGCCGCGTAGACGCGCGCGGCGACACTCTCGGACAGGCCGAGACACGGCTCGTCCAGCACCAGGACATCCGGCTGCGCGGCCAGTCCTCTGGCCAGGGCAACCATCTGCTGCTGGCCGCCGGACAGTGTGCCGGTCCGCTGTGCCAGTCGGTCGGCCAGTTCCGGGAACAGGTCCAGCACGCCGACCACCTCGGCCCATGCCTTGTGCGCCAACCACTTCGTGGTCTTGCTGTACCGACCGAGCAGGATGTTGTCCCGCACTGTCATGCTCGGATAGAGGTGTCTGCGCTCGGGTACCAGTACGAGACCTGCGCGGATGGCCGCGATCGGATTGCCGGACGGGACCCGGCTGCCGTTGATCCGCACCTCGCCGGTGCGGGCGACCACGCCGGCCAGCGCACCGGCCAGGCTGGACTTGCCGTGCCCGTTCGGCCCGATGAGACTGACGAACTCGCCGGGGCCGATCTCGAACGACGCCGACTCGACGGCCTGGAACTTGCCGTACCAGACAGCGATGTCGGCCGCCGCGAGTACCGACCGGCCCGGTGCCTCGTCGCTGCGCGCCACCACTAGAGACTGATACTTCCACGCACGACTGTCAACAATCCTGTTCCCAATTTTGACCAGACCGTCAACACTTTGGTTGACGGTCCGACACAGCGATACCTACGCTGACCAAGCCGGACGAGGAAGCGGGTGAGCGGTGGGGACGTACGTCTTGGTCCACGGCGCATGGCACGGCAACTGGTGTTGGGACAAGGTGGCCGACACACTCCGGGCGGCAGGCCACACCGTCCGCGCACCGACACTCACCGGGCTCGGCGAGCTGGCCGACCAGCTCGCGCCGGACGTCGGCCTGGACACCCATGTCGAGGACGTTGCCGATGCGGTCCGGGCCAGCGGGCCTGGTGTCGTGCTGGTCGGCCACAGCTACTCCGGCATGGTGGTGACCGGTGCCGCCGGGCTGCTGCCGGACCGGATCGCCCGACTCGTGGTGATCGACGGTTTCCTGCCCGAACGCGGCGAGGCGGCGCTGTCGCTGCTGCCCGACCAGGTGGCCGCGCACTACCGGGACTCGGCCGCCCAGCGGGGTGGCGGGTGGCGGGTGCCGCCTCGACCGCTGGCCAATCTCGGCGTCACGGACGAACGGGTCATCGCGACCGTGACGGGTCTGCTGACCGATCATCCGCTGCGCACCTACCAGGACGAATCACGGTACGGTGCCAGCGAACTGGGTGTGTCCGGGACATACCTGCTGTGCACGGGATGGGCGTCGCCGTTCCGGCCACAGGCGCAGCGGGCGGCGACGTTCGGCTGGTCGGTGGGCGAGTTGGACGCCGACCACGAGGTGCCGGTCAGCGATCCCGAACTGCTCGCCGCACGGCTGCTGGCCGAGGCGGATCCGGGTGATTCCGTCGAGGAGGCGAGTGCGTGATGGAGTTCCTTGTGCACCAGAACAACCGGATGCCCACCGATGATGCGTCGATGCGGCTGCGCGAGGAGCTGCGTGTCGCCGAACGCGCGCGGGCCAAGGAGTTGCGCGACGCCGGCATCCTGATCCGGCTGTGGCGGGTGCCGGGCACCCGGGACGCGATCGGGCTCTACGCGGCCGAGGACGCCACAGCGTTGCACGACGCACTGGCATCGCTGCCGCTGTTCCCGTGGCTGGAGATCAGAGTGCAGCCGCTGGCCACCCATCCGCAGGAACAGAAGTAGTGGTCATTGTGGTTGTGCGTAGGCGAAAACGCCGATCGCGGCCAACTGCTGAAGCGCCCCGATCACGCTGGTCAGGTGCGACCGCATGGTCTCCTCGGCCAGATCCGGCGACCGGGAGGTGACGGCCTCGATGACGGCGAGGTGTTCGGCTAGGCCCTGAGCAGGCCGGGCGGGCAGCATCGCGACACTGAACTGGTAACGCACACTCTGGTAGCGCAACCGGTCCAGGACGACACTCGCGGTGTACTGCTTGGCCATCTCCCGGATGTACAGGTGGGCTTCCTGGCTGGTCGCGCTGTAGGCCCGCACGTCGTTCTGCCTGACGGCCTTCTGCATCGCGACGCCGATGGACTTCAGCTTGCGCCGGTCGGCGGCCGTCCCGGTGGCCGCGGCCTTCGCGGCACAGAGGCCTTCCACCACAGCACGGACCTCGGTGATCTCGATGGCCTCCGCAAGGGACACCGGCCGAACCGAGGCACCTCGGTTGCGCTGCCTGGCGATGAGCCCCTCGTTCTCCAGCAGCACAATGGCTTCCCGGACGGCACCGCGTGAACCGCCGAAGCGCTCGGCCAGATCGGCCTCGACGAGGCGCTGGCCTGGCGTCAGCTCACCGTGCACGATCGCGAGCCGCAGCCGCTCCACGAGGCTGACCTCCGCGAGCGCATCGGTGTCGCCGCTTGCCGTCATCGTGCTCCTTCTCCCACTACATTGTTAGCAATATTATTGACAGTGTAGCTGACCATGCTTAGTGTCGAGAGTGTATTGGTGGCCAGGGCTGGGCTGAGGGAGAACGCTCGTGGCACAAATCGTCGCCGCGGCAGCCGCGGTGCACGCACCGCAGTTGCTCAGTCGCCCACCGCACGAGGATCCGGTCAAACTGGACGCCAGCACGGACGCGTTGGCGCGGTTCGGCCAGGTGCTGGACGAGACTCAGCCGGACGCGATTCTGCTGATCGGCCTTGACCATCTGGAGACCTTCTGGCTGGAGGCCGTGCCGGCGTTCACGCTGATCCTGTCGCCGACGGTCACGGCGCACTACATCGCGAGGTCGAGAACGGCCCAGGTGCACACCGAACTGGCGAAACGCCTGCTGCACGGCGTGCTCGCGCAGGACTTCGACCTCACCTATTCGCAGGAAGCCGTACTGGGGCACGCTTTCCTGACTCCGCTGGAGTACATCGTCGGCGACCGCGCCATACCGATCGTGCCGCTGCTGGTGAACACCTATCTGCCGCCGATCCCGAGCCCACGGCGGGCATTTCAACTGGGCAACGCGATTGCCAACGCATGGGCGGATCGGCCGGAGCGAATCGCGGTGATCGCCAGTGGCGGCATGTCCCACTTCCCCGGTACGAGCCGCTACCACTCCCCCAATTTCGGTTTCGACGACTGGGTGCTCAACGAGGTGACCCAGGGTCGGTACGACGAATTGCTGGACCTCACCGCGATCAATCTGGACGAGGTCGGCGAGAGTGAACTGATGACGTGGTTCACCGCGCTCGGCGTGATCGGGCAGGTACCGGGCACCTTGCTGTCCTACCAGGAGTTGTCCCACCACGGCCACGGTGTCGTCCAGTTCCTGCCGCCCGGCGCCGCAGGTGTCCCGTTCGGCGGTGACCGGCCGGTGCAGCGGTACGGCGGGCACCAGTTCACGCAGACCGACTACGTCTACTACCGGTTCCCCGAGCCGGACAGCCTGCCGTTGAACCGATTGCTGCACAGGATCATCACGGAGCAGGACTACCGGACCGAGTTCGTGCGACACCGTGCCGATGTCGTCGCGGCGGCCGGCCTGCGGGACGTGGAAAGCGCGGCCCTGCTGTCCAGCGAGAGTTTTGACGCGCTCACCGCAGTTGGTGCTCATCCCCTGTTGGCATTGTCCGCCCGTCAGGTCTCCGACCTGGAACGCCGCCGGCTCGACGCACTGGACTGAGGTGTCCTGCGCCACAGCATTCCTGTAGTAGCACCAACGTCCAATGGCAGCTACGACTCGCCCGCGCACATCATGGAAATCGCGGGACAGCGACGTAGCCCATTGGAGAGGAAACATCATGCGCAACTTCACCAGGGGAATGGTGTTGGCAGTCGGTGCGGGCGCGGCGGCAGTGGTGATCGCGGCGTGCGGTACCACGGCCAGCCAGCTGACGGCCGGTACCCAGACCTCGGGATCGGTCAGCACGACGGCAGCCAGCCAGAACACGTCCTCGCCACCCACCTCGGCCGACCGGCACGGTGGCGACAACCGGGGTGACGACCATGGTCGCGGCGACAACGACGCGACCGACGACCACGGTGACGACCGGACCGCGACGCAGGATGCCAGCGGCGGCATCGCGCCCGGCACGATCACCGCCACCGACACCACCGCCACCTACACGTGTGACGGTCACGCGGTCACGATCACCGGCGGCGACGCGACCATCACGCTGACCGGCACGTGCGCGGCGGTGACGGTAGCCGGCACCGACGACACGGTGCACATCGGCAGCGCGAGTGCCATCACGGTGACCGGCACGGACAACCACGTCACCTGGCAGAGCGGGTCGCCTGCCGTGCACAACACCGGCCGGGACAACACGGTCGCGCAGTCCTAAAGAGGTGCTGACGCAATGGGGTTCGGACAGGGAGCGGCGGTCAGGTGCGCCAGCGACAACGCCGCAGACGGTGTGCCTGAGCGTCGCGAGCCCGGACATCCATTCTGTCAGTACCTCTAAAGTAGAGAGTGGCGACGCCCGACGACCGGGCGTCGCCACACGGTCCTACGAGATCGCCTTGATACCAGCGGTCGCGCACTGGGCGTCGGTGTCGCCGCTGGGCGACCCGGACACGCCGATACCGGCCACGACCGCGCCATTGATCGAGATGGGCAGACCACCGGGCAGGATGTTGAAGCCCGCGATGGACGTGAAGCCGGGCTGGGTCACGGCGGCCTGCTGTAATGCCGACGTCGGCGACTGGAAGCCGACCGCCGCGTATGCCTTCTCCTCGCTGACGTTCACGGTGGCGCCGGTCGCGGTGTCGGCCCGCTCCGAGACGATGACGATCCCGTCGCGGTCCAGGATGGTGACCGCGACCGGGAACCCACGGCTGGCGCAGTTGGCCATCGCCACGTCAGCGGCCTTGCGGGCGGCGGCGAGGGTCAGAAAATGGGTGCTCCCCAGTACGGAGCCACTGGCGTTCGTGGTCCCCGCCGTCCGGGCGGCTGGGACGGTGGCCTGGCCACTCGCGGGCACAACGCTCAGAACGATCGCGGTGACGGCCGTCGCGGCAGCGGCGGCGAGGACGATGAGCTTGCGGTTCACGGGTTTCCTTCCGGTGATGCCAGTTCGACGTGGCAGCGGTGACCAGGTGGCCACCGACCAGCCTCGCCGAGATACCCGGTGTCGGGCCCGCGTCCCGGCAGGAGGGTCACCGAGCGCCCGTTACGGGCTGCTCTTGACAGACTGGGACATCATGGGTGGTCCAACGAACAAGCGCGCCGTCTGGAGGAGCAGCGACCCGTGGTGGACTTCGGCAAGACGGCTCGCGACTACGCGACCTACCGAACCGAGTTCCCGCCTGAGCTGTTCGCCAGGCTGGCCGCCATCGGGATCGGGCTGGCCGGCCACCGGATCGTCGATCTCGGCACCGGGACGGGCATGCTGGCCAGGGGATTCGCGGCTGCCGGGTGCGCGGTGACCGGGGTGGACATCGCACCGGAACTGCTGGCCGAGGCCCGGCCACAGGATGCCGCGCTCGGCCTGGAGGTGGCCTATCACGTGGCGCCTGCCGAGGACACCGGGCTGCCCGAAGGGGCATGGGACGTGGTCAGCGCCGGGCAGTGCTGGCACTGGTTCGACCGGCCGCGCGCCATGGCCGAGTCGCGGCGGCTGCTGGTGCCGGGCGGTGCGCTCACCATCTGTTACCGCGACTACCAGGTGCTACCGGACAACGTCTGCGCGGCCAGCGAGGACCTGGTGCTCAGGTACAACCCCGGCTGGCCGCTGGGCGGCGGTGTGGACGGCCACGATGACTGGGCGGACGAGCTGACCGCCGCCGGGTTCGTCGACGTCACGACGATCAGCTACGACACGGCGGTGCCGTTCACTCACGAGAAGTGGCGGGGCCGAATGCGCAGCTCCAACGGTGTCGGAGCGAGCCTGTCGCCCGCCGAGGTGGCCGCGTTCGACGCAGAACTGGCCGCGCTGCTACGCGACCGGTTCCCCCACGAACCACTGCTGGTGCCGCACCGGATCTGGGCGCTGATCGCCCGAAGTTCGTAGACCGGACGGTTCCTCAGATGGATCTAGCGTCCGAGCAAATCGTGGAACCGGCCATCACGTGGGGCTGCTGGCAGCGGTACGGCCGCGTCCTCGGCGGCCCGGAACACATCGGACAACCGGATGCCGAGGCGTGAGCACACGGTCAGCAGAAAGTTGATCCCTGGCGTCCGCCTCGCGAGTTCGACCCGACAGAGTACGGACTGCGACACACCGCAGCTGTCAGCGAGTTCGACCAGCTTCAGACCGCTGGCCTGCCGTGCCCTGCGCAGCAGGTCGCCGACAGCTTTGCCGATGGCCTCCTCCGTAGCTCTGTCGATCTTGCCGCTGACCCACGGGTCCTCGCCGTCCATCAGCGGATGCCCTTGCGCAACCTCCGGATACATCGACGGGTGTGCCAGCGACGCAGGAGCGGATCGCGGGGCAGCAACAGGATCAGGGGCGGGGTGCACATGAGGATCACTGCGAGCAACAGATCGGACAGTGGATCGTTCACCGGATACCTCCTGGTGGACTGACGGATCGGGCAGGAGCGCCCGGATGCACTGCGGCACGGCGACATCGGGCCATGACTGATCAACCGGCGGCAGGGCGAGCAGGCACTGCAGCACGTGCTGGATGTCGCCGGTCACGCTCCAGGTGACCGCGGTCACGGCGACCGGGTCCTGGTCCTGCCAGACACGGGCGCGGTATGCGCCGCAGCGACCGTCGGCGCCGATGATCAGCACGTCCACCTGGTGCCGCATCAGGTAGTGCGCGACGAGCGGATCTGGCGCCACCTCGTCGCGGTAGGCCACGAACCTCCAGCCCCACCGACCCAACTGGGCCAGCGTGCCGTCGACATCGACAACACCCACTGACGACTCCTCATTCAGTCACCCGGCCGGGCGCCTCCGACCGGATCGACCAGCCGGAGGCGCCGACGCGACCGGCTGACCAGCCACGTCCCGCGAGGTGTACC
>DASUJK010000119.1:0-17356 GCA_036279295.1 Pseudonocardiaceae bacterium
GGTACAACCACCGACGGCTGCACAGTTCGATCGGGAACGTGCCGCCAGTCGAATATGAAGATATCTACTACATGCAGGATAGGTCTGCTACAGTAGCTGAGACGCTATCAACGTAGCCTCTTTGCTTCCCGGTGCGGTTCACCCCGTCCACCCCTGCGGTTCGAGCCCCTTTATTACTGCGGACTCGCGCCCATGCGACCAGCAGGAAAGCCGGATCGCAGACGAGATTGAACACGTCATCAAACCGACGACCTTCATCCTCCAATGCCCACCGGTGCAGTTTGGTCTGGATCTCCAGTACCCGGCGCTCGGCCTTGAATAGGGCTGATTCCAGCGCGCCGGTATTCACCAGCGACCTCCTGGCATTCCAGCATCCTCCCTGCTGACTTGCTGGCCCCCTTCGCCCTGTACGCGCCTCTCGCGCGCTCCGACTACTACGAGGCCTCCGCCCCGCCCGATGGCCATCAGCCGACAACGGACCTGCCCGACTACCGGGCTGGCTGCCCACGCAATCGGGAGACCTCGGGCGGTTCCCACGTTCACCGCACAACCGATTAACTGGTTAGGCACCCAGCTATACCCCGGCAGCCTCGCCACGCCTACGCCGCAGACCTTCAACGTGGCCTCCTTACCGCCGAACACAAACGGTGTCGGAGTTGACCTTGCCCCGGAACGGGCATGATC
Source organism: Pseudonocardiaceae bacterium (assembly GCA_036279295.1). Classification (GTDB taxonomy): domain Bacteria; phylum Actinomycetota; class Actinomycetes; order Mycobacteriales; family Pseudonocardiaceae; genus DATEPR01. The sequence goes on from DASUJK010000119.1 coordinate 685, forward strand.
ACGCACTGCATACCGGCCCATATCCGCCAGGTTGGAGCCGGCTCGACTCTTACGGGGCGTCACCCGCTGGTTCACTCTCGTTGCACCTTCCAGCTTCGCTTGCCGGACCCGGACCGTCTGGCAGTGCCGACCCGTCCCGGCGTTGTCGGGGCTGCTTTCCACCCGTTCCCGGCGTTCCCCAGGACGGACTGCCCCCTGCTTCGCTCAGGCCGCTGCGACGACCCAAGGGTGGAGGTCTCTCACCTCCACTCGGTCGTGAAGCGCCGCGTGGCGCACGTGCTCCAGATCGAACCGACGCAGGAACATCTGCCATAACCGGTCCACCTGCTCGGCAGTGCCCGCGGTCGCGGAGAACCACAGCCACAACGGTTTCGGTGTCCCATCACCAGGTAACCGGTCGACCCGCAGGCGGATCACCGTGCCCTCGATGATCGGCAGGTCCCCCTCGTGGCCGGCCCAGGTGCCCCGGCGGGTCAGCGTGGGATGCAACCGATCCCAGGACCGGGCTTCCGCGGTGCCGTATCTGGTGGTCTGGGTGCTCGTGGTGTGCGCGGCCTGCGGCCAGGTTCGGGGGTCAGCGAACGTGAACGGGGCGCCGTGCCGGGCGCTGCGCCCGATGGTTCCGGGCTGCCGTGGCGGCGCGGGGAAGCACAGCACGCGGTCCGAGCGCAGGCGGACCAGCACCCGGACGGGCAGATCGGTCAGCAGGAACGCCAGTCGGGGCCCGTCGTAGCCGGTGTCGCCGACGATCCAGATCTCCGGGTCACCCTGCTGCCAGTGCCCGGCGGTAATGAGTTGTTCGACGACCGCGCGTAGTTGAGCGGCGGCCACGGCGGTGTCCTCGTCGTCGGGGTGTAGGCGTTGCGCGTCGAGGATCGCTGTCCAGCAGGTGCGGCCTGGGTCCAGTGCCGCGACGAAGGAGTAGGGCCAGCCGGGATCATCTGGGCCTGGCCTTTGCCGCGTGCGTAGGTGTGGCAGAACAGCCGCTGCGGGCTGGTGTTCGCGTCTGGGCGCAGCCAGTGGCTGACGTCGATGGCCAGGGTGATCCGGCCGTCGTTGCCGCGAGGGATCTGCTGGCGGGCTAGGAGATTGCGGAAGTGGGCGATGTCGATGCGGCCGGAGTTCAGGCTGTCGTAGAGGGTGCCATGACCCCGTCGGTGCTCGGCGGCCAGTGACAGCTCGACCAGGGAGGTGACCGGGCCCTCGACACACAGCAGCAGGGCGTCGGTCAGCTCGAAGAGCGCGTCGGCTCGTGTGGTGAGGGATTGGTGGAACTGCTGGCGGAACCGGGATAGGTCCCCCGGCGAATCTCGGGCAGGCCGCTCACCATTGGGCCTCCGTGGTGGACAGCGAATCTAGGCGGGTGCGCAAACGGCTTTGGGATCAGCTTCGGATCGATCTCGATCCGCGAGTCCCCGCCGAGGTAGGTGCGGATCCGCTGCAACCCGGCCAGCGTGGGCCGCTCGAGACGGCCCTCGAAACTGATCCGCAATTTCCTGCACGATCAGTCCTCGTCCAGGGCTTTTCCGAGAATCAGCCAAAACAGCACGACGATGTCCTGGGCACTCTTGTCCGCCATGTTCAGCCGGAGTGTCTTGTTCACCCACCCCTTCACCGGCGATCCGCGCGATATCTCCAACGGCGGTGCCGGACCAGCGGCGCAGGATGTAGTTGCGAATGTGGGAGTCGTAGGTCGCGCGGGTGATGTGTCGGCGGCACGGTGTCCGTGGCCACAGGCGAATCCACTCATCAATCGTGGTCTGCGTCAGCCGGGGTCGACAAACCGCGTCGTCGTTCGGTCATCACGAGAGCCATCGATCCGTCGCCGAGGATTCTCTTCGGCCAGGAGCACCGAGTAGCCGCTGCTGTGCGTCCGCCATGCGATGAGACCGGCGATGGCGAGTAGCGCTATGGCTATGGCCGCCAGCCAGATGCTGTGCAGCCACGAGCCGACACCGGCCAGCGTGCCGCTGGCCACCAGCAAGGGAAGGCCGCAGCACACCACCGGCACCAGTAACAGCGCGCAGCTCGCGACAACCGTGTTCCCGCCATCGCGATCGGGCTGCCGAGGCATCACCACCACGTCCTCTCATGTTCGGCGATCAGTGCCAGGGCATCGAAGGGAACCAGCCGAAGCCCAGGCCCGCCGGTACTCTCACGTCCCAGTAGACGAACGTGAACACCCCACCGACCACCAACGCGATCGTCGCGACGGTTACAGCTCGGGAAGGATTTGCCCGCAGCCAGCGAGGAAATCGGCTGGCCGACAGCGCGAGAAAGATCACACCGAGCAGGATCATGTTGCCCAGCACGATCAACATGAACACTGCGGCACCGAATGCGGCGTCATGGGTGCTCGCCGCGTAGGCGAACATCTTCCGGAACAGCGGCCACGGCCGGCCAATGAGGAAGCCACCGATGAGCAATCCCATGAACAAGGGGCGGGTCGGAGCCCACCGGGTAGCCGGGCGGCGCAGCGGGTCGGGCACGAGCTCCGCCGACGCCAGGCCCATGTACAGCATGACGAGGCCGATCACTCCGAACACGACGATGGACTGCAGTGTCCGGACGGGAATGTGGCCGCCGACGACTGCCGGGGAGAGTTGTGGGATGCGGCTACCGAGCAGTGCGCCGACGGCGCCATAGGTACCCGCGACGGCGACGGCACCGAGAGCTAGCCAGCCCAGCGGGGCGAATGCCATCCGGATCCTGCTCGCGACCGAAGGGTTGCTGTGCACCATGGGCGCGATCGCGCTGAAGACCGCGACGTTGCAGGCCGTGAACGTGCCCGCCACACCGGTGACGAACGCGAAGATCAAGCCGGTGGCCGTACCGGTGACGGTCGCGTCGGTGGCATTCGTCCCGATGAGACCACTGGCGGTATTGACGCCGATGTCGTCGTCCACCAACCGGGCCGACCAGAGTATCGCGATCGCTACACCCACCAACGCGCTGACGCCGACCAGCAGCCCTCGGTGGACAGCCCTCGGTGCGGGCGTGACCGGGCGAGACGTCCCGGTCGCGGTCCCTTCGATTCTGACCATGTCCTAGCCCTTCTGTCGTCGGTCGAGGTGTCCGCACGGATGGGCGGGAGCGGCGGCGGACACCGCTCCCGCCGCACTGGTTCACGAGGCGACGTTGACCTGCCCCATGATGAGTTCCCCGCCGAACTGGGAGAATCCGCTGACGAACTGGGACGGCGTCGCGAGTGGATTCGTCGCGGTGTTCCAGAACGGGGTCTTGTAGCTCAGGAAGAACGTGTCCGGTGTACCCTTGGCTTTGTTGTCAGTGCCGATGGCCAGGAACTGTGTCATCGCGTCGTCGATCGTGAGCCCCGCGATCTTGGTGATCGATCGCATGTTGCCCTTGGCCGTGATCGTCTTGGCGGATCGGTCGATATCGTAGGACGTGACTTCCTCGGCGAACATCAGCATGGCGAAGGGTCCGGTGAAGCCCGGGCCGAACAGCTTGCCGAGAACCGGTGCCAGGGCCGCGACCATGTCGCTGTTCAGACCCATCTGACCGACGGCGCACGTGACCAGCTTTGGTGACAACGTCGCGGCACTGAGCATCTGCATGGTGCCCATCTCCGCGTGGAACCCTGCTCCGCTGTCTTCCATCACCGGTGAACTGGCTGCGGCCGCCTGCACCTGCGGTACGTGGTTCGCATGTCCTACCACGGCGGCCGTCGCGGCCGTGGCTGCGACGGCCGCAGCTCCCATGGCCGACGTGCGGATGAATGAGCGTCGCCCCATGTTCTTGTTCTCGGTGCCCGCATCGATCGGTGCCGGCTGGGTACTCGGTTCGGTCATTTCGCCTCCTGTTGATCAGGCTGCTCCGGAAAGCGCCTTAGGTATGGGTTGCTGCGGAGATCCATGACGGACTGTGCGGACCATAGAGATTGGTTGGTCGCGCGGTCGTCACGCTCGCGTCGCGTCTTGATGTGACGAGGCTGTGACGGCCCCCGCGAGACAGTGTCGCCGCAAGAGGCCGGTGTGCAGCGTCCGATCTCGACGTGACACCGGCCGACGGGCCGTTCGGGGAGATGTGATGTCGGAGGCGTTGCATGGGCCGCTGTCCACCGCTGTGCTGACCGAAGAGGTCGCGACAACGGCGACGTGGGCCGACCAGGATGGACTCGACCGATTGTGCGCAGCACCGGTCTGGACAGATGAACTGGTTCGCGAGGCCGGACTCCGCGTGGTGGACGTGCCGTTCGTATCGGTCGGCGGTGGCCTCGCTTCGTTCGCACTGGTCGACTTTCTCCGCGTGTGTGGTGTACCCCCCGAGGACATTCGGGTCGTTGGTGCTCACGGCACGCCGTACGCGAACATCAGGCATCTCATGCGGTGTTCACAGATCCTCGGCCACGAGTCGCTGCGATCGGACTCGATGTCCAGGGTCGACAACGTGTGGGGCTTTCCCAGCTACGCGGTTCAGCGGGCCGTTTCTCGGCGCAGCGTGCGGCCGCTGTGGAAGGTGCTCACCGAACCTCTGGTCACCGAGTATTTCAATCCGACTCCGGACGAGGTGTTCGGAGGCATCGACCGGGAAGCAGAGCGGATCGAATGGACGTCGATGATCACCCCTGGTTGGGTCCGGATGGTGCGTCGACGTGAACAGGGAGGCTACTTCTCGCTGGTGCGGCCGAAGGGCGGTGGAACGCCGTTCGCGCTGTGCAGCCACTATGTGCATCTCGGGACTGGCTATTCCGCGGTGAACTACGCTCCTGAGGTCCGCGCCTATCGCGAGAAATATCACGAGTTCTTTCGGGTGGTCAACGCATACGAGCCGCACGAGCACGTGTATCAGGTGCTGAACCGGCGGCCGGGCACGGTCGTGATTCGCGGCGCCGGCATTACCGCGTCGCGAATCCTGGAACGACTGTTGGACGAGCGCTCACGATCTGGCCAGAACGTCCAGGTCATGCACCTGTTCCGCACTCACGTCGACCAGCCTGACCTGCCCGGCGCCGCCCGGCGCCGCGGCGATGACGGCTGGAACTACCAACCGTTCAGTTTCCCCAAGGCTGCCGCCTCCGGACAGCTACGGCAACGACTCCTCGGTATGGACGTGCACCAGCGCGCCGAGTACATCAGGATGATCGGCGGTACCACCAGCGCGCGGCGCCGTGCCTGGCAGGACCAGCTCAGGCGTGGGCGCGAGGCCGGGTACTACAGGGCATACCAAGGTGAGTTACGAGAGCTGACGCCGACGGCGCACGGCACTGTCGAGGCGTGTATCGACGTAGCGACTCTGCCCGCGAACACCAAGATCGACGTCGACTTCCTGATCGACTGTACGGGGTTGCGGCTCAACGTGGGCGAAAGCCAGTTACTGGCCGACCTACTCGACACCACTGGCATCTCCCGCAGCCCCCTGGGCGGGCTGGACGTCGGGGAGCACTTCGAGGTGAAAGGGGTCAGCGAGGAGTCCTGCGCGATCTATGCGTCGGGCACCATCACGCAGGGCGGTTATCTCGCGCCGGTCGACTCGTTCTGGGGCTTCACCCACGCGGCCCTACAGATCTGTGATGACCTGGCACGACGCGGCTTCTGCCCACGCATGGGCATGATCCGGTCGGTCGCCGGCTGGTGCAAGTGGCTGGGAGGGGCACGTCCGTGACTCTTGTGCTGGCGGGTCGCCTCCAGACGCGACTGTTCGTGGTGGCGACGGTAGGCGTGCTGTGGACGGTGATGCTGACTCCGCTCCTGCCGGTGCCGCCTGGCACCGGCATTGGCGGTGCCTACCGCATGACCTTCGAGAATCTCGGGCTCATGGCCGGGCTCGGCCTGCTCTGGGAACTGGTTTACCATCTGCTCCAACAGGTCCGGTGGGACAAGGACTGGCCGACGCTGCTCGGCCTGCTCACCGTCGTCAACGAGGCGATTCCACTGTGGTTCCTGGACCACTGGCTGCATGTGCTGCCGGGTACCGCCGGATTCGCGGCGCCGTCGCTCCCTGCGTTCACCGTCCACATCGGAACCACCTGGTTGGTGATGTGGCTGTTCCTGCAGGGACCGGTCCGGGTGCTGCACCTTCGGTGGCGGTTCGAGGGAGGGCGGGTACTGCGCCGGGCTCGGGGCAGGCGGCACCGTACCGACGAATGGCTGGAGACGCAGTGGCTGGAGTCGCTGCGCTCATCGGATCAGCCGCATCAACTGGCGGTCATGGCAGGCGGGTTGGGCGATGTCGTCGAGTTGCCCCGCGGTGAACCACTGACCGACCGATTGGTCACGGGAGCGCTGTGTCCGAACGGCCATTTCGGCAATGCCGATGCGCCGTACTGCGCAACGTGCGGCGCGGCGGTGCCACCGCAGCCTCCCGTTCTCGGAACACGGCCACCGGTGGGCGTCCTGATCACAGTGGACGGCGCCACTCGCATCCTGGACGGCGACCTGTCGGTGATGGTGACAGACGATGTCCTGGAGTTTCGGGGCGACGGCGATGCGGAGTCGAGCGGGTTGGTCCTGGCCGACATCCGGATCGTCGGCTGGCAGCCTGTGGTGTCCAGCGCGACCGGTCCCGTCGTGGTCCTGCTGCCCAACGGCACCCGGCTCGGGGCGGCAGTCGACGTGCCGGTGCCGGTGGTGCCCGGTTCCGCGTTGGTGCTGGGAAAACACGTCGTCCGCTACGACAGTCCCTACGCCATCGACGTCGACCCCGCCGAACGGCGCGATCTGGCTGCGGCCCGGGTTGTCGCTCCGGCCGGTCGGGCGACCTCTCCGGCGGTCAGGAGGGTCGCGGCCGCGGCCGCGATCGCCGTCCTGGCCGGTGCGGTCGCCTTCGCCATCGTCGACCGGTCGGGCGACGGCGAGCGGCGGGCGGGCATTCGTCCACCCGTCGTCATCCCGCCGCCGCTGTCGTCGTTCTCCGTTCCACCCTGGACACTGCCATCGCAGACGTCCGGAGCCACTTCGCCGCTGCTGCCCATCCTGCCGACCGGCAGGCTGTCGCTTCCACCACTGCCATTACCGCTGCCCAATCCGACTCTCGGCTCGCTACCGCCGATCGGGACCCTGCCGCCGGTGCCCACCAGCCCGGGTGGTGGCACGACCACCTCGCCCGCCCCCACGTCGCCGGCACCGCCCCCATCGAGTTCGCCGGCACCCGTCTCATCGGTGCCCACCGCGGCGCTATGCGCCGTCGACATCCTGGGCCTGGCGCAGTGCGCCATGGGTTTGCTCGGTGGGGGGTGACGCTCTCCGCGCTATGCGGCGATCGGTCTGGTGTCCGCAGGTGCGGGCTCGGGCTCGGGTTCTTCGGTCACCTTCGGATGGAACAGTAGGACGAGCGCCGAGTTGACCACGACGGAGCCGAACGCGGCGAAGTGGAAAAGCACCGCTGTTCCTGGTGACAACAGCCCGGCTACGGCGAGGCCGAGCCCGACGACGTTGTAGAACGTGGCGAAGAAGATGTTCAGCTTCACGGTGCCCACCGCGCGGCGGGCGAGCCGCGCGGCGATGAGTACGCTGCCGAGCCGGTCGCCGTGCACCGCGATGTCCGCCGCCGAGGCCGCGATCTCAGTGCCGACGTCGCCGCCTATCGCGATGCCGACGTCCGCGGCGGCCAATGCGGTCGCATCGTTGATCCCGTCCCCGACCATGACCACGCAGTGCCCGTCCTGCCGCCACTTCATCACGTGGTCGACCTTGGTCTCCGGCGTCGCCTCCGCGACATACTCGATGCCGAGTTCGCCTGCGACCGCCTGGGCGGGCCGGGACCGGTCCCCGGTCAGCATGATGATGTGCCGGATACCGAACCGACGCAACTGCGTCACCAGACCGCTGGCATACCGTCGCGGCATGGCGAGGAACCCGAGTGCCCCCACAACCTCGCCGTCCACGACCAGATAGGACAGGGTTCTGCCCTGCTCTTCGCGTTCGCGGCTCCAGTCGCGCAGCGGGCCGGGTAGTAGCAGGCCCTCCTGGGCCAGGAATCGCTCGTTCCCGACGCCGATGTCGCGGCCCCGCCATCGCGCGCGTACGCCGTGCCCGGTGGCGACCCGGAAGCTGTCCGGTTCGTCGACCTCGATGCCACGGGCGAGCGCGGCGTCCACGACCGCTCTGGCGAGCGGATGCGTCGAGGACCGTTCCGCGACGGCGGCGGCCTGCAGCAAGTCGTCGGTGCTACCGGTCAGCGGTTGGACCTCGGCGAGCACCGGCAGAGCCGTGGTGAGCGTGCCGGTCTTGTCCACGAGTGCCACGTCGGCACGGGCCAGGGCCTCGAGACAGGACCCGTTCTTGATGACGATGCCCCGGCGCGCGGCATTGCCGATCGTGGCGACCATCGCCAGTGGCGTCGAAGCGACGAACGCGCACGGCGTGATGACCAGCAGTACCGACGTCATGTGAGACACCGACCGGGTCACGATGAAGGTGATGACGCAGCCGACCAGCACCACGGGCAGGAACCACCGCATGAACCGGTCCACGGTGGCCTGCACCGGCAGTCGGTCGGCCTGGACGTTGCGCATCAGGCCGACGATCTTCGCGACGGTGTTCTCCGTCGCGATGGTGGCTGTCCGAACCTGGATCGTGCCGAGCAGGTTGAACGTGCCGGCGAACACCTGGTCCCCCGGTTCGGCATCGACCGGTACGGACTCACCGGTCAGCATCGACTGGTCTACCGACGTCTGGCCACGGATCACGGCACCGTCCACCGGAATACGCTCACCGGGCTGGATCACCACCACGTCGCCGACCGCGACCGAGCGCACCGGCACCTGATGCGGCCGGCCGTCACCGCGCATGACGTTCGCGTACTGCGGCACGAACTTCAGCAGCTCCTCGACCGCGAGGCGGGCGTGTCCCCCCGCCCAGGCCATGAGGATTTCGCCGAGCCACATGATGAACACGATCCATGAGGCGTACCAGTAGCTGTGCAGATACAGCACGCCTATCAACGCCAGCGTAACGAACACATCGCTGGTTAGCTTGTTGCGCTCGAACAGAATGGTTTTGGCGGCCACCCAGAACAGCGGATAGCCCAGACACAGGCCGAGCAGCGAGATCGCAGTCGCCGTGTCCCTTGCGGGGCCGGTCGGGCCCGCCAGCAGTGAGAGGGCCCCACTGCTGGCCATGCATACCAGCGCGGCGAGGAAGAACCTCATTTTGCCGCGCAGCAGCAGCGTCTGGCTGAGATCGACGGCGCCGTACAACCCGACAGCGCCGTATACCGTCTCGTCAGGCATATCAGCAGGTGGCAAGCCTGCACATGAGCCTTTGCTGGTCACGGGCCGGAAGGTAGCGCGGTAACCATTGCGCTGGCGTCACGCCAGTCACGCCAGTCAGGTCGCCACCGGCGCCGCTGCGGCTAGTCGTCTCGCGGCGGCGCCCAGCACTGCATCGTTCTTGTAGAATGCCAACCAGACCAGGTTGCGACCGGCATCCTTTGCGGTCGTAGCGGAACGTCGGTACGCCCACGTTCCGGCGAGCGTGTTCCGCCGCCACCGCAGTCCCACCGGCGAAGGTGAGAAACTGCCTCGCAGTGCGTACCGCGGCAACGAACCGGTCCGCACACCCAACCGAACTTCCAGCCGGTCACGGCGAACGTCTTGCCCGCCGACGACACGGTCAGCGTGTGCAGATCAGGCGTGGACATGGTCGGACCTCAAGTTCCACGTGCGCTGCTCGGTCACGACCGCAGTGATCAACTCATGTGGCGTGATGTCGAACGCGGGGTTGTAGACCCGTGTCCCCGGCACGGTGGTCGAACGGCCCGCGAACTCGGTCACCTCCCGGGGCGGACGCATTTCGATGCTGATCGACGCGCCGTCCGGGGTGTCCGGGTCGACGGACGACTCCGGGGCCACGACCACGAACGGCACGTTGTGCCGGGCAGCGGCGCAGGCCAATGCGTACGTGCCGACCTTGTTCGCCACATCCCCGTTGCGCGCCACCCGGTCCGCGCCGACCAGCACACAGTCGACCAGGCCGTTCGCGATCGCCACCGGGCCTGCGGCATCCACGCAGAGCCGGCACGGCACGTACGCTTCGGTCAGTTCCCAGATCGTCAGCCGGGCACCCTGTAGCAGCGGACGGGTCTCCCCCACGAACACATCGGCGACGTGTCCGGCCATGGCCAGTTCCCTGATCGCACCAAGCGCGGTACCCCACGCCACGGTCGCCAGACCACCTGTGTTGCAGTGGGTGAGCAGGGACAACTGGGAAGCCGGGCACAGCTGACGAACCACGTCGGCCGCGCGCCGGGCGGCGGCACGGTTGGCGCTCTCGTCCTCGGCCAGCATCATGCGTCCCTCGTCGACAACCGCTTCGAGTCCCTCCGGCAGGCGCGCCAGTGCACGCCGCACGCCACGGCCGAGCTTCACCGCCGTCGGGCGGATGTCGGCCAGCCGCTTGGCGTCGGCCAGGACCGCGTCCTCGTCCACCCGCCCGTCGTGCAGGTGGTGGATCGCCGACAACGCGACGCCGAGACAACCGGCCACGCCGAGCGCCGGAGCGCCACGGATTGCCAGCCTGCGCACCGCATCGATCAGCTCGTCGATCGTGGTCAGGCTGATTCGACGAAATTCGGCCGGAAGCGCGTACTGGTCGACGACAATGATCGTGCCGTCCCATTCGATGCTCCGCTCCACGGCAGCATGGTGACGCGGCGACCGTCTCGATGGCGTCGCGCCACGGTTGCGCTCCGGCGGTCCGGTGGACTCTGCGGCCCACAGATGTCATACTTCCGGATGGACGAATTTGTCAGCGATGTCCTGTCAAAGGGGGGTCCCCGTGACGACTCACACTCTGGCGGTACCCGGCGCAGGCCACACCAGCGACCCCGAACCCACCGCGAACGACCTGGTGCATGGCTCACCGGGTTGGATCAGCCTGCGCGTCCTCGGCACCTTCGACCTCAGCGTCAGCGGTTGCTCGGTCCCCCTCGGCGCGACCAGCCAACGCCTGTTGACCCTGATCGTGCTCAACTCAGGCCACCTGCCCCGAAGCCAAGCCGCGGGCACCCTCTGGCCAGAACACCGAGGTCCCCGCGCTGCGGCCAATCTCCGGTCCGCGCTGTGGCGGCTGCATCAGTGTTGTCCCGATGTCGTCGATGCCTCATACCACGATCTTCGGCTCACCCCGGGCGTCACCGTGGATCTCCATCACGTGTCCCGAGTCGTGCATGTCCTGCTCGACCCGGCGACCGAGTTGAGCTCGCGCGAGTTGCGCGATGCCATGCACACCAACCTCTACGACGACATCGCTCCCGACATCGGCGCCGACGACTGGCTCATCGCCGAGCGGGAGCGCTTCTGCCAGCTCCGCGTGCATGCCCTGGAAGCCCTTTCCCACCGCTTGATCAGGGCGGGCTGGCACGGCGCGGCGGTCGAGGCCGCCCTCGGCGCGGTCCGGGCCGATCCGTTCCGCGAGAGTGCCTATCACCTGCTCATCACAGCGCACCTGGCCGAAGGCAGTCGCTACGAGGCCCACCGGCATCACGCCACCTACTGTGCCCTGCTGCGCGCCGAGCTCGGCCTGACGCCGTCAGACGACTTCATGTCGTTGCTGGACAACGACCACAACAATTAGCGGATATTCGCGATATGATGAACCTCGTGCCCGTGACACCGAGGCGACGGCGGTGAAGAAGTGGCTGTGAAACGCAGGCCCGTACGCGCTGTGCTGCCCATCGACATCGGTGGCGTGGAAGTGGTCGCCAGGTTCTTTCGCGCACTCGCTGACCCCACCCGGTTGCGGCTGCTGGCGTTCCTGCTGACCGAGGAGCACACCGTCACCGAGTGCGTCGTCCACATCGGCCTTTCCCAGGGCCGCGTCTCGACCCATCTGGCCTGTCTGTCCGACTGCGGCTACGTCAATGTCCGCCGCGAAGGCCGATTCGCGTACTACCACGTAAGCGATCCCCGCGTAGCCGAACTCGTCATGCTCGCCCGCTCGCTGGCCGCGGACAACGCCAACGGACTCGCTGCCTGTATGGCCATCACGTCCGCCGCTCCCCGCGTACGCGAATCCTGACCGTGCGGGTGAGCGCGCCCTGATCCGCCACGGACACCAAGCGTCGCCGCGGCAACGGAAACGGCATCGCTCCTACTGCTTCATCGCGCCTGCCGTGCGTCACCGGTTCGTCGCGTCGGCGTCACGCGCCTGCCGTGCGGGACGCCGGCAGGGACATGGATGACAATCATGGCCTAGCATTCTAGGACAACTCTGCTAACGTGATGGCGCAGGGAACATCCGGCCGTGAAGGAACCAGACGTGACGTGTGACAACGCGGACTCCTCTGTTGTCCGCCTCAAGCTCGACACAGCTGACCGCGTCGCCCTGTGGACGGCGCTCGGCACCGCGATCGAGGAATATGTCGGCGACGCCGACGAGTTGCCTGCCTCGGTATCGATCTCCGCGGTGGAAGTCGAGCAGGCTCTTGACGCGTTCGACTTCGACACGCCGATGTCGCCGCACACCGCACTCAGCCAGGTGATGCACGCGCTGCGCGTGCTACAGCCGCATGTCCGGCACGCGCGCCACTTCGGGCTGTTCGACGCGGCGCCGACCACGATGGGGGTGGTCGGCGACACACTTGCGGCCGTGTTCAACCCGTGCCTGTCGTCATGGCGCGGCAGTCCGTTCGGGGTGGGCACGGAGCGGCGGCTCGTCACCATTTTCGGACGCCGGTTCGGATATGCCGAACGGCATTCCGACGGCCTGCTGACGACCGGTGGTTCGGAGGCCAACTTCACGGCCCTGCTGCTCGCGTTGACAGCACGCTTCCCGACGCACCATGCCAGGGGCATGCGCGGGATCGACGCGCAGCCCGTCGTGTACCTGACCGACCAGGTGCATCCGTCCGCTCGGCGGGCGGTGGCGATGGCGGGGCTGGGTACCGACGCCGTGCGCGTCGTGCCGGTCGACGAGAGTCTGCGGATGGATCCGCGCGGGCTGGAGGAACTCATCCGATCAGATCGCGCCGCAGGTCTCGTTCCACTTCTGGTCACCGCGACAGCGGGTACCACAGGTGCCGGAACGATCGATCCCATCGCGGAGGTCGCGGACGTCGCGCGGCGCCACGGCGTGTGGCTGCACGTGGACGCGGCATGGGGTGGTGCCGCCGCGCTGCTGCCCAAACCGAACTCGGCGTTCGACGGACTCCCACGTGCGGACTCCATCACCTTCGACGCCCACAAGTGGATGTCCGTTCCGATCGGTGCCGGCATGCTCCTGACGCGGCATCGAGGGCTGCTGACCGAGACGTTCCGCGTATCACCAGGATTTCTGTCCGCAGAGGACATCCACTCGATCGATCCACTGGGGCGCTCGATGCGTTGGTCACGCGATTTCGCCGGCCTGAAGATCTTGCTGTCGCTGGCAGTGGCGGGTTGGTGCGGGTACGAGCAGACATGGCGCGAGCAGATCCGGTTGGGCGACGAGCTCCGGAATCGTCTGCGTAGCGACGGCTGGCGACCCGTCAACGATACCCCGCTGCCCGTTGTCTGCTTCGTGGACGAGTTGTCACAGGCGGGAACCGACGAGACCCATCTCGATCTGATCGCGCACGAGGTGAACAGTTCGGGCAGGGCAACGACCTTCCGCGTCCGAATCGGTGGGCAACCGGCACTGCGGGCGTGCATCACCAACTATGCGACGACCAGCGACGACATCACGACGCTGGTCGGTCTGCTCGACGAGGCACGGACCCGTGTCGGATCAGGTGCGATGGACGGTTCGATGTTCCACACCGGTGAGCCCGTCGGCACCTGCCAGGCGCGATGGTCCATGTAGTGGCGGCCAGACCTATTACCTCTCCACTCAAGGACGACGACCATGGACCCCGTATCCGAACCGTCAGCGACATTGCGGCCAGCCGATGCGATCGGCGTGGAGACCGTGGCCAGGTTCGCGCGGGTCCTCGGCGACCCGGCCCGGTTGCGGTTGGTGGAGTTCCTGCTCGATCATGAACACAACGTCACCGATTGCATTGCCCACACCGGACTGTCACAGAGCCGGGTGTCCGTCCACTTGGCCTGCCTGGTCGACTGCGGATACACGCAGGTCCGTAGAGTAGGCCGATTCGCCTATCACCGCGTCAGCGATCCGCGGGTCGCGAAACTGGTGGAACTGCTCCGTGCGCTGGCCTCTGACCCACCGTCCAGTTGACCGTGTTGGTCATGTGCTTCGATTGTCATGTAGCAGATTCATGAACTCGTCGGACGGCTCAAGTCCTAGTTCCCGCTGAAGCAGTTCGCGGTATGCCCTGTGCTGCCGGTACGCCTCCAACCGGCTGCCTTCCGCGAGATGCGCTCCGATCAGCAACTGGTAGGCCCTCTCCCGGAACGGATCGGCGCGTACGGCGCCGAGCGCTGCCTCCACCGCCGCGCCGTACCAGCCCGCCGCGATCAGCTTGCTCGCCAGTGCTTCCAGTGCGTGCACCCGCAACTGACGGAACCGTTCACGTTCGCACGCCAACCAGTCGACGTCGCCGATGTCGGCGGCGATGTCGTCGTACAGATTGCATCTCATCGCGTTCTTCAACTGGTCGGCGCTCATACTCGCCGACCCGTCCAGCAATTCGAACGCGACCCGGGACACGTGGTGGATATCGACCCGTACGTGGGGCGCGAGCCGCAGATCATAGAACGAGGCGTCCAGGATGCCGCAGCAACATTGCTGTAGACGCCACAACACAGACCGCAGATTGGCCGCGGCGCGCGGCGCGCGGGTGTCCGGCCACAGGTTGCCGGCCGCCTGAACCCGCGGGATCTGACCGGACCGGATCGCGACCAACGCCAACAACCGTTGACTGGTCGCGCCCAACGGAACAGACCGATGATCAACGGTCAGATCGAAGCGACCCAACAGGCGTAAGTCCGCCTGCCATGGCGAAACATTGTCCCTATCGGAAGAGATCAGACGGTCGGCGGAGATCGTCGCAGTAGGACGCGCGACGATGTGGCCCTCCTCCATTCGTATCCCCCTCATGCCAATGCAACACGGGCAAATATTCGCTCATCCGGAAGTATGCCCTCTGCAACAGTCCGTGTCCATGGCTCAGAGCGGATTTCCACTGTCGATCATCTCAAATGATTGTTCACTCTCCGTACGATTCCGTGGCCGATGTCATCCGCTTATCGTAGGGGTACCTCATTTTGTCGTAGGGGCACATCACTCATGGTAACTGTAGAGACTGTCACCGCGGGTCTTCCCACGTGACGTGCAGCATCTTGCGGGGCATCTTGCTGCCCGCAGTCGGCGGAGTGACGGCATGCCAGGAATTGTCGGTACGCACCTGGATGATCGACTGGTTCGGCCTCGGTGGCACCTCGGCGACCACGTCCCCAGGATCACTCGACGTGAGGACCTGGAAAGACCCGCCGCTGTTGGCGCTGTCGGTACCGTCCAGATACAGCAGGTGAACGACACGTTCGCTCTCGTCGTCCAAGTGCGGGCGACAGGAATAGGTCTCATTGAAACTATGGAAAACCGCGCGCATCTTCAGGTTGGCCAAAGCAATGCCGACCACGTCACTCAGCGCGTCCCGGTACTCCGGCGAGGCCAGGTCTGCTGCGACATCCAGCCATCGTTCGTCCAGATCGGACCAGATCAGCGGCTCATGGGCATTGACGTCGACCAGGGTGCGCCGGGTGTCCAGGCTGCTCCAGTTCGACTCCTGGTCCGTACTCCCGCTGATCGTGTATGCCTTTGGCTCATGCACCATGCCGGCGGACGGATAGACCTTCGCCAATTCTTCAGGTTCCAGGAAGGTGCCTTCGTAGTGGGCCCACCGCCACGGTTCGGTATGGACTTCCGCCGACCGCAATGCATCGAGGTTGATCGCCCTTGCCATCGCGTCCCCTTTGGTTGACCTGACTGGTGCTCGGGTCATCGTGTCTGCTGAACCGTCACTGATTCGTCACCACGGACTCGTGAGGCCGTACCACAGTCATGGCAGCGTGACGTAAATGTGACGGCCTGGTGAAACACTCCGACGACGTGACCGCGCCGACAGCTACTGGGTGGAGTGAGGATTCGTGAATTCCGTGACCGAACAATCGAACGCCGCGACCGAAGAGCCCGAGGCCCACCTGTTCCGCACCGTTCGGGGATACTACGAGACCAAGGCGCTGCTCGCGATGTGGCGGATGGGTTTGCTGCAACGCGCCGGATCCGGCGAGCCCCTGAAGCTGACCGAATTGGTCGCGGACGGCCACGACGAGGAACTCCTGGTCGCACTGCTCAACTACCTGACCGTGCGTGGCTACCTCCAGCGCGACGACACGGTGTACACGATGACCGCACGCGGCGCCGCCCTCGTCCCCTACTTCGGCTACCTGGGCACCATGGTGGGCGCCTATGAACCGGTCATGGCGGAGATCGAGAGTCTGGTCGCAGGCCGCAAGGTCTTCGGCCGCGACGTGCACCGGTCCGTGCCTGATCTGGCGAGCGGCCTGACCTCGCTTGAGGACAATCTGATGGCTCGGTTTCCCGAACTGCTGTGGAATCGCGCGGTCACCAAGGTCATGGATCTGGGTTGCGGCAGTGGCCGGATGCTCAGCCGAATCGTCCAGTCGCGGCCGGGACTCACGGGTGTCGGGGTGGATGCGAGTGCCGAGACCTGTGCGGTCGCCACCGAGACCATCGCCGCCGAGCAGCTCGCCGACCGTGTCACGATCGTGGTCGGCGATGCGGGACACGTTTCGCGGCTACCCGCGGAG
>DASUJK010000120.1:0-49276 GCA_036279295.1 Pseudonocardiaceae bacterium
GGTCAGCCTCAACACCAGCTGGCGGTTCTTCGGTGAGCGGCTGGGTGTCACCGGTGGCGAGCGGATCATCATGTTCTCCGTGCAGGAGCTGGCACTGATCGCCTGCGCCCTTGGCATGCGGATCAACGTGCGACGGGTCGACCCGGGCACCGGCCGACCCGGTTCGGCCGGCGCGCCACGACTGGTCGCGTGGGCACTGTGCGGGCTGTCCGGCTACGCGGCACTCCTGCTCTCCGGCCCCGTCGACGGCATCGCCAGGGTCGCACTGGGCCCGATCCTCAGCCTGGTCATGCTGCATCTGGCGCTGGGCATCGAGATCCGCAACCACACCGGGGTACGGACGGGCACCTGGGCCCGGATCGGCGTCGAGCTGCGCGAACGCGCTCTGTCCCGGTTGGGCCTTGCCGACGACAACCGGGACGCGGTCACCCGTACCCGCGAACGTGCGGCCAGCCGCGCCGCCCGCCTGGCCGTGGCCAACCGGGCAACCTGGCGCACCGCCCGAGCACTGCGCGCCGCAGGCGTGGCACACGATCCCGTGGCCCGGGAGCGACTGTTGGCCGAGGTGGCGGTGTTGCGCTCGGTCGACGAACTCACCACGCTGCCGCTGCCCTCGCCGTGGCAGCCCGCCGAGCCCGAGCCCGTGCTGGACCCGCCGGCCAGCGAGGACACCATCGCGGGCGGCATGCTCGACGGCGTGGTCCTGCTCGCCCACGCCGACGACATCGCCACACCGTGGACGTCGATCAGCCCCAAGTACGCCGCGGTCGACCAGGCCGACACCCTGCTGCCCGGCCGCACACCACGGGAACTCGTGGCGGCACTGAGTCAGGTCGGTGTCAGCGTGGCCGAGTCCACCGTGCGCCGCCGCCGTTCCCAGCGGGACCGCGTCCTGGTCACGGCTCACCGCCAGAGCTAGAGCTCAGCGCCAGCCGAGCTCCGGGGCCACGTGGGTGAGGATGCTGTCCAGGACGTGCGCGTTGTAGTCCACACCGAGCTGGTTGGGGACGGTGAGCAGCAGGGTGTCCGCCGCCTGGATGGCCTCGTCGTCCTTGAGCTGCTTGATCAGCACGTCGGGCTCCGCGGCGTAGGAGCGGCCGAAGATCGCCCTCGTCGTCTCGTCGATCATGCCGATCTGGTCCTGCGAGTCCCGGTCGCCACCGAAGTACGCGCGGTCCAGCTCGTTGGTGAGCGCGAAGATGCTGCGGCTCACCGACACCCGTGGCTCCCGCGTGTGGCCTGCCGCCTGCCACGCCTCGCGGTACGCCTCGATCTGCTTGCGCTGCTGGACGTGCAGCGGCTCGCCGGTCTCGTCGTTCTTCAGGGTCGAGCTCTGCAGGTTCAGGCCCAGCTGCGCGGCCCACACGCTGGTCGCGTTCGAGCCGGAGCCCCACCAGATGCGGTCGCGCAGCCCCTCGGAGTGCGGTTCGAGACGCAACAGACCGGGCGGATTGGCGAACATCGGCCTCGGGTTCGGCTGCGCGAAGCCCTCACCACCGAGCACCGTGAGGAACACCTCGGTGTGCCGGCGGGCCATGTCCGCGTCGGTCTCGCCGTCGGCCGGGGAGTAGCCGAAGTAGCGCCAGCCCTCGATCACCTGCTCGGGAGAGCCACGGCTGATACCGAGCTGGAGTCGGCCGCCCGAGATGAGGTCGGCCGCGCCCGCGTCCTCGGCCATGTACATCGGATTCTCGTAGCGCATGTCGATCACACCCGTGCCGATCTCGATCTTCGACGTGCGCGCGCCGATCGCCGAGAGCAACGGGAACGGGCTCCCTGCCTGCCGGGCGAAGTGGTGAACGCGAAAATACGCACCGTCCGCGCCGAGCTCCTCAGCGGCGACCGCGAGGTCGATGGACTGGGACAGGAAGTCGGCGGCGGACCGGGTCTGCGAATGCGTGTTCGGCGACCAGTGCCCGAAGGACAGGAATCCAATCTTCTTCACGCGACCTGCAAGCGTTTTGCGGCCACGTTTGATTCCCGTGCGGCATGTGATCCAGGCACCTACCGCTGCGGCCAGCCGTTGCCTGCGTCCGGCTGCCGGAAGCCACCACAGATGGCGAAAATGGCCGCGAGGTTCCTACCCACCCGATCTTCGCGGTCGGGCTGTCCATCGTCGGGAGCACTGGTTTCGTCGCACCGGAACGTATCGAGTCGACGCGCTCACCGGTCGTAGTCGAACGGCCCCCGGCCGGTGACCGGGGGCCGTTCATCGACACAATTCGGTCAGGTCACGGGAAACTGACCACATTGGACGGTGTGGTGTTCGTCGGTGTCACCGCTCCCGTGTTGTTGATGACGTGCGTGATGGAGCCCTGGTTGTTCAGTGACACCGTCAGCAGGCTGTGGAACTGGACGCCCGGGGTGTTGGGCACCTCGAACGCGTGGAAACTGGTCACCGCTGGATTGACGTTGAAGAAGTTGTAGCTACCCAGTCCCCAGCCCTGATGGGTGGTGACGTTGTCACCCACCTTGTAGGCGGCGTAACCGTTCACCCCCGTCGGACTGATCCAGGCAGCCTGGTTCGGCACGTCGTACGGCATCTCGTTCTGGAAGAAGATGGTCTTGCCGTTCTGGCCGTTCCAGGTGACCTCGTACTTCTGGTAGTGCTCCACGAACAGGCCGTCCGCCAGCACGTTGTTGCCGTTGACGATCAAGCCGTTGTCCGCGGTGTTGGTGGTCCAGCCCACCGTGCCCGCGTTGCCGTGGTCGGCGCGCCAGGCCCAGATGTGGTCGATGATCGTGTCGTTGCTGTTCACGATCAGGCTGGCCGTCGCCTTGCCGGCGATCTCGCCGCCGATCCGGAAGAACACGTCCTGGATCGACGTCGGGTTGCTGGCGTGGCTGGTGGTCGAACCGGCCGTCCCGACGGTCAGCAGCGCCGCCGAGTTGGTGATGCCGGCGTCGAACAGCAGGCCGTCCAGCCGCACGCCGTCCACGTCGGCGACCTGCATGGCGTTGACGCCGCCGTCCGGCACCAGCGTCGGGTAGCCGACACCGAGGATCGTGGTGTTCGGCCTGGTCACGTTGAGCGTCTGGTTGAGGTGGTAGACGCCGGGGGTGAAGAACAGGTTGCAGCCCGAGGCCAGCGCGGCGTTGATGGTCGACGAGGTGTCGCCGGACTTCACCACGTAGAACTGGCTCATCGGCACCGACGTGCCCGGCGTCGAACCGGCGGCCCAGCTGGGACCGGACGAGTTGGTGCGCAGCGACGGCTCGAACACGTGGTAGTTGCCGCTGGCGTCGATGAACAGGTAGGGCACGTCCCGCGAGACCGGGGTGGTCGCCAGCGTGGTCTCGGGCGGGTTCGGGAACGTGGTCGCCGGTGCGCCGTTCACACCGGAGAACACCATGTTCCACACGCCGCCCGCCCAGCTGCCGAAGTTGCTGTCCCGGCTGTACCACTGCTGCTGCGAGACCGACGACACCTGACCGGAGACCTTCGTGTCGGCGATGTAGCCGCCACTGGCGAAGCCGAAGCTGGCCGGGAAGAGCTGGAGGTCACCCACCAGGTCGATCCGCCGGAACGGCGCGGCCTGCGCCACCGCCCACCGGTCGCCGCCGGTCGCGACGATCTTCATGTTCTCCGCGGAACGCCAGAAGTTCTGCGTCGCGTTGCCGGCGTCGGAGGCGTTGAAGGCGTCCACCGTGACGTGACCGTTGATGGTCACGTCGTCCGGGTTCTGGCCGAGGCCCTGGACGGAGGTGTAGAAGCCGACGTTGTCGTTGACCGCGTACGTGCCCGGCTTGAACAGTTCGGCCACCCTGCGCTCGGCGAACTGCGCGGTCTGCGTGTCCTTCTGCGCGTTGAAGTCGGCGTCGAGCTGTGCCTGGATGGTCGCGGCGGACATGGTCGGGTCGAAGATGTGCACGTTCGGCCCGAGGTTCGGCGTGTTGGACTGCGTGCAGCCCGCCGCGGCGCCGATCGTGTAGGTCGCGCTGGCCACGGCGGAGTTCGTCAGGCCGGACGCCAGCCCGATCGCCTGCAACGTTGTCGTGGCGGCGATCGTGATCGGTCCGGTGTACAGGGTCGACGTGGCGGTCGGCGTCGTGCCGTTGGTGGTGAAGCGGATGCTCGCACCCGCGGTGGCGTCGCTGAGCGTCACCGTCTGCGTGGTGGTGAAGCTGCCGCCGCCGGGGCTGAACGTCGGCGTCGCCACGGTGCCGGCGGCGGTGCCGGAGGTGAAGACCTGGAACTCGAACAGCGAATACCCGAACGCCGTGCCCCGCGCGGTGCCGTTCATCCGCACGAAGCGGCCGGTCCCGGTGACGTTCAAGGTCTGCACGCCACCGGTGCCGGTGGTCGTGCTGAAGATGTTCGTCCAGGTGGTGCCGTCCGGTGATGTCTGGATCTGGAACCCGGTGGCGAACGCAGCCTCCCACTGCAGCGTGACCTGGCAGATGTTCATCGACGCGCCGAGGTCCACCTGGAGCCACTGCGGGTCACTGAAGGCGCTGGACCAGCGGGTCGTGGTATTGCCGTCCACCGCGTTGGACGCCGGGAACGTGGCGTTCTCGGTGGACGAGGCCGTTGCGGGGTGGTTCAGCGCGGCGTTGGTGGTGCCACACGCGGCGGTGCCGAACGTGCCGAAGACCTGGAACTCGAACAGCGAATACCCGAACGCGGTGCCCCGCGCGGTGCCGTTCATCCGCACGAACCGGCCGGTCCCGCTGACCGTGAGGTTCTGGATGCCGCCGGTGCCGGTCGTGGTGGTGAAGATGTTCGTCCAGGTGGTGCCGTCCGGCGAGGTCTGGATCTGGAACCCGGTCGCGAACGCAGCCTCCCACTGCAGCGTGACCTGGCTGATCGTGGCGGTCGAACCCAGGTCGACCTGGAGCCACTGCGGGTCACTGAACGCGCTGGACCAGCGGGTCGTGGTGTTCCCGTCCACCGCGTTGGACGCGGGGAACGCCGCGCTCTCGGTGGACGACGCGGTGGCGGTTTTCCCTTGGGAGAGCAGGACACCCGCCGCCCGTGCGCTCGGGGAGAACACGACGACCAGCACACCCGCGAGGCACGCGGCCACGGCGAGCAGGACGGCGAGTCGTCGGTGTAACGATTCAGAGGGCGGCACGCCCGGATATGTCCGCATGGCAACTCCTGCTGGCGTCAGCGGTCGTTGGGAAACTGCGAGTACTACCGGGCCAACGTGCAGCCCGACCCCCGTTGGTCGGCTGAGAGCGCTCTCTCGAACCTCGATGCTTCCGCCGTGTTACGGCAGTGTCAAGAGCCTGCCGGTTCCGGAACTTCCACGACCGTCCCGACGTCACCGGCCGCACCGTCGGAACCTCAGGCGTGTGGATACGGCGGGGATGGAACCGTTGTCGCTGGATCTACCGGGGATGATCGACGATGCGCGAGACAATTCACGGAGGGTAGCCGAGACCATTTCCGGTCACTGGGTTCGAACGGCACTACGAGAACATGCCGTCCATCGGGACCAGGACGTACTGATATCGAGCATCGGTGGCGCGGGTTCGTCACTGCTCGGCAACATCGTGCTCGAACTCGGTCTGCACTGTGTCGATCTCAACAAGGAACGGCTGCCGTAGTCCGGATCGGACAGTCTAGACCGTCCTAACTGGCCTGCTCTAGCCCGCAAACGTCCAGCTCACAAGGTTGCCGCGTCCTTCTCAGTCCAACTCGCCCCCAACCAGGCGACATCGTCCATCACCTCAACCAGTGACGACCGCCGCCCCGGCGAGACTCCCGACCACTGGCGAGCCCGTCTGCACGCCGACCGGGTCGCCGTTCTCCCAGACGCCCTCCACGGCGTGACGTGCAGTCGGCGGAGAGCTGACGCGGATCAGACCCCGGAGGCCGCCTGGTGCCTGCGGATCTCGTCTTCCCGTTGTCTGGCCAGTGATTCGATCTCCTCGTCCAGAGTCTGGTTCAGCTTGGTCTCGTGCCGCAACTGCTCGACGTTCATCTGGTCCTTGAGCTTCTCCAGCCGCAGGTGGGAGCTCATCTGGTTGATCCGCAGCTCCTCCTGGGCAGCACCCTCGCGGCCCTGGCAGACCGCGTCGAACGCGGTCGTCGCCGTCGTCGTCTCGCGCGCCACGAGCCGGTCGTACGCCGTGATGCCGCCGAGTAGTTTGCCCAGCACCGGCAGGCAGTCGACCATGATGAAGAACAGGGTCAGCGCCCATTTCGCGGCGCCCAGGAAACTATTCTGCGCGGTGAGATCGCTCAACGCCTGGAACCGTTCCAGCAGACCGATCTGCTTCTGGTGCGATCGCTGCTCATCGGTCCTGGTCTGGATCAGGGCCGACCGCTGCCCGACGAACCGGCTCTGCTGGCCGGCCAGCGAGGTCTGCAAGCCGTCGGCCTCGCTGTTCAGGCTGGCCAGGTGCTGCTCCTGCTGCGCCACGGGGTGCGTCTTCGCGTACTGCGCCGCGGCGCTCTTCCGCTGGTCGCACAACGGGCCGTCACCCGCCTTGCCGCTGAAACCGGCGCCCGCCTGCCCTGCGCACTCGGCGAACACGGCGTCGCCGAGCACCTTCTGCTGGGCCGTCTCGGCGTCGATGGTGGCCTGTAGCGACGAGATGGCCGTCCGGTCGGCCGTCAGCTGCGTTCCGACGCTGCCGGGGTCGAACTTCACGTTGAGGCGGTACTGGCCGCACCCCGACTGGTCGGCCGCGGCAGCGGGCGAGTCGGGCACCGGGTTGCAGCGGACATACGTGCTGGCCAGGTCTCGGACGCTGGCGTCCCTGCTGTCGCCGACGTGCTGCTCGATCGCGGTCTGGAACACGCGCAGCACCACCGGTTCGGCGATGATCAGGCCGAAGAACGCGGCCAGCAGCAATCTGCCCAGCAGCAACGTGATCCTGGGGCCCCAATTGACGCCGGCCGCGCTGGACACCAGCCACCGGTCCAGGTTGAGGATGAAGACACCCCACAGCAGCGCCGGCAACAGGAACAGCAGCGAGAAACCGCCGAGGGCCTCGTTGATCGCCATCCACATGGAGAAGGTGGCGATCGACGCCGTCCCCAGCACGACACCGCCCAACGCTGTGTACCTGGCTCTCTCGCTGGGCACCTTGTCCAGCAGCGGCTCGTCGATCCCAGCCAGGACCCGCAGCCTGCGACCCCAAGGTGCCCTGCGCCGCCGACGGGGCCGGCGGGCCGGCCGGTCGAACGGCCGCACGACGGGGATCTCCTCCGTCCGGTCGAAGGACCGCACGACCGGGATCTCCTCGGTCCGGTCGAACAACTGCGTCATGCGGCACCACCGTCTGCGAGGTCGTCGGTGAGGTCGTCCTCGTCCGGCACGTACCGCTCGTCGTCATCCCGGCCAGGCAGACCGGAGCGGACCGGAGCCTGCTGGTCCGTCGACCCGAGCGCCGGGTTGTGCAGCAGGGCATCGTTGCCGGTCAGCGCGCTCATCGCCGAGTCGTAAAGCCGCTGGATGTCCAGCGGCACCCTGTCCATCCGGTCGCTCTCGGCCATGACCTTGATCAGGTCGATCATGCCGGACAGGTGGGTGGCCTCCTGTTCGGCAACCTGGCGGGCCGCCTCGCCGGCATCGATGTCGTCGCGGCTGACCGCCAGGGCCCGCGCCGCCTCCGAACTGGCGAGCATCTGCTTCAGGTACTCGACCGCCTCGGACTCGCCCATCCTGCGCAGCCGGTCGATCACGTGCTCGCGCTCGGTCTTCTTCATCACCTTGGCGAAGTCCCGCTCACCGCGCGGCGTGAAGACCTCGACGCATTCCAGGTCGATCTGGATGCCCATGATGCTGGGGGGCCGCACCTTGCAGTAGGCCGCGATCTGGGCGTTGGCGACGATCCGCACTTCGGCAATGTCCTTGGTGTGCTTGGCGGCGCACTTGGCCAGCAGCGCCGTGTCCTTGGCCAGGTGCCGCTGCAGCATCGGCCCGATGTCGTGCAGGCCGTACTCGGCGACCGCCTCCGGGCTGTGCACCTGGCACCGGAAGCCGATTCGGATGTCGAAGTCGTCGGCGGCACTGGCGGAGGGCGCCTTGAGGTACACCTCGACCAGCGTCGGCCGCGTGTTGACGACACTCACCGACAGCGCGCCGATCACCTCTGGCTCGCGGCCGGTCAGCCGTTGTCGGCCCAGCGCCCGGTAGGAACCGTTGACCTCGAACACGAGGACGGTGCCGGGTTGCTGTTCCGGCAGTTCGGTCGGTGCCCGTCGGGTGCCGCGCAGCAGCGAACGGGCAGGGTTCTGCAGGATCTTCTCCTGGAGCACCGGATAGGCGGTGTTGGGCATGGCTCACCTCATGAGTCGAACGGAATGATGATCAGGATCTGGCGGCAACCCGGCGTTCGAGCGCTGTCAGCAGCGCTGTGCGCACCAGCGGCGACACGACCGTGTCGGCGTTGTGCAGTGCGTGGCTGAGGTCGCGGTGCAGCAGTTCGCACTCCAGCTCGGTCAGCTGGTCCCGGACGGCACCGCCGAACTGCCGCACGACGTCCAGCGAACTGTCGTCGGCCCGCATGGCGTCGAACACGGCCTGCAGGCCGTCGATGGCGTCGGTCCGATGCGGCCAACTGCGCAGCACCTCGGCCCACAGTCGGCCCAGCACCTCGGCGTTCTCCGGCCAGGTCCGCAGGATCACGGCGGTCGTCGAGTCGGTCGAGTCACCCTGGGTCGCCATGAGCGCGGTGAGCACCGTCAGCGTGGCCTTCCGCACGTGACTGGTGTACGTGCCGTGCTCGGGCCGGTTGACGCCGTCGGTGATCAGTTGCCGCAATGCGCGGTCGAGGTACCGCAGGATGGTGGTGGTGCCGGTCGCGTCGTCCAGCGCGGTGGACAGCAGGGCACCGAGGGACAGGCGGGCAGTTTTGCTGACCGCCTCGTTGCGCAGCGCGAGATACCACAACCAGCTCAGCGCGTCCGACGGGTAGCGAACACCTAGCTCGGCACCGAAGGCCATGGCCGCGGTGGCCGCCCGCCGGGTGCCGGCGTTGGAGGTCCACGACACCGCGGTGCGCAGCGCCCAGGACGCCATCGCATCGTCGAGGCACATCCAGGACAGCAGGTACGCGGCCGTCAACCGTTCGCTGATCGTCCCGTCGGCCCACTGGGCGAGGTAGGTCTGGGCCACGTCGGCCGGTGCCTCCCGCGCGTAGAGCGCCAGCCCCATGGCCAGTCGCACATGGACCAGTCCCGGGGGCAACTCCGCCACCTCGCACATCCAGATCCGCAGCGGCTCCCAGAGCTGGAAGCCGTACCGCGTGGTCAGCTCGCGCAGCACCAGTCCCGCGTACCGGTCCGACGTGAACCGCCGCCGCAGGTTGCCCAGCCCGGAACCGTCGCCGTCGGCGACGCGCGCGATCTCGTGGAGTGCGGTGTCGGCGTCGGTTTGGTTGTGCCGGGGGAACCTGATGCCGCCCGCTGCCGTGCCGTCGGCCGGCCGTTGGTCCTGCCCTGCCACCTCCACCAGCCGGGCCAGCAGCCGTTGGAAGATGGTCTCCGGGGCGTGGTTCAGGAAGCACAGGGCGGCAACGGCGAGCAGTTCGCCTTCGTCGGAATTGGCCACGAACCAGGCCCGCACCCGCTCGGCGTCGGCATCGCCCAGTGCGTCCAGCGCGGCCGTCACCCCCTGGTCCAGCCGGTTGACGACGGTGACCACGTCCGACGGCCCGTGCACCTCCTTGAGCCGCTCACGCAGCCGAGCCAGGGCGTCCTCGGCCGGCGCCAGCCCGACGGCGTCCAGTCGTCGGTCCAGGATGGTGAGCGGATCCGGTGCTGTCCACCGATGGACGACGCCGCTGACCGAACGCCGCTCCCCCACGGCGGTGCCCGTCGTGATGACCAGGAACGATCTGCGTTGGCGCAAGACGCGTTGCAGCACGTCGACGTCGAACGCCGTCGCGGTGGCGGAGGTGCCGACCGGTGACCAGTCCTGGACCAGGTAGCCGCGGCCGGCCCTAAAGTGCGGGTACTCGACCAGGCTGGTCAGGGTGTGCGATGGCGGCAGGCTGATGACGGGTTCGGTTGCCCCCAACCGTTCCCGAAGCAGCGCCAGCGCACCGGTTCGCTTGCCGACACCGTCCTGACCGGACAGGATCACCAGATGCTTGGATGCCAGGCAGGCGCTCGCATTGTCGAAACCGGCCGGCTGCACGAACGCTCGCAGCGCGAGTTGGACCTCGGCCGGCCGGATCGTGCCAGTCACGCGGCGCGGGCCGCCGTCCGATCGGGACGCGAAGACGTTGTTGATCGTCTGGGCGTGCTGCTGGAACTGGTGGGCGTCGTCGTCCAGTTGCGCCGCATCCGTGTCGGTGGGACCGGCGGTGGGCTGCTGTGTCGGCTCGGGTTCCGGCTTGCCGGCCGCTCCGTTGTCGGCCGGTGAGTCGGCGGCATCGTCAGACATCGCCGGTCTCCCTCACCACGGTGCCCACCGGGCCGAAGATGCCGTTGGGCGCGTCACCCGCGATGTTGGTGATCGCTTGGGCGTGCTGGGTCATCGTCCCGAACGGATCCCGTTCCCTGGCGGTCGGCTGGGTGTGCAGGGCCTGCCGATTCGCGCCACGCTTCCCTCCAGGCGGCGGAGTACTGATGATCTTGGTGTAGATCAGTTCCGCGGCCTCGACTGCCGGCGTGTGCCGCGCGTCCACGTCGAACACCGTGTCCAGCACGCCAGGCAGTTCGGTGTCGTCGAACCGCACCGGCAGGACGTAGATGCCCGCGTTGTGGAAGGCGCGGTTGCGGATGCTGCGCCACTCGTGCGTGGTCCACTCCTTCGCCAGATAGTCGGCCGAGATGAAGACCACGCAGAAACGGGACTGTCGGCGAAACACGCTGTCGAAGTACTCGATGAGATCCTCACCGAGGAGGCCGGTGTCGAGAAAACGGTCGTAGAACACGTGGACGTTCTTCTCACGCAGGTGTGCGGCGACGACATCCACGTAGTCGCGCTGCTCACCGGCGAACGACAGGCACACGTCGTACTCACGTGCGTCCGGCGACCGATCGGAGTCGGACATCCTCACCCCTGTTCTCCATAGTGATCCCACCCACCTTGATACCTCGATCGGGCGACATTGTTAGTGCCAAAGCGGCAAAAGTCAGAAAGCTGTCCCGGATTTGTCCAACCGTCTGTCGTGGGGCCGGGGTCGCACGAGGACCAAAACGTGGATCATCCACCGTGGACTCGATGTGAATCCCGTAACGCTTTGGAAACCCCTGGAACCGGCGGTCCTCCTGACGGAAAGCGAAGATTCAAGGGGAACAAGAGGGATCGACACCATCACCCAGGAGCACGCTGCGGCGGCGAAGTTGGCCCACCCGAAAGCCCAGCGTGCCAATCGGAACCGGCGGTGGCCGCATCGGATCGCGGTCACCATCGCCTGATCTTCATCATCGGCGGGCAGCCGGCGATGATCGTCGACAGCATCGTCGGACTGCACCACGTCGACCGGATCAACGCCTCCGGTGTCTCAGCCACGGCGACCCGGCAGCGCCCAACGTGGTGCACCTCGCGGTGAGCGCGACCAACCCGAAGGACGAGTCGCTCGGCGCGATCATCATGGGCGGCGTGTTCCTGTTGTGGGAGGCGACATTCCTGATCCCGGCCACTGCTGCCGTGTTGGGCCGCAACACTGACACCGAGAACGGCGGCGACCTCCGCTGAGCCCCCCGAGCCACTGCCGTAAGCCCCCAAGGGCACCACACAGCGGCGGAGTCAACAGATCGGGCACCCGGCGGGCACCCATAGCGCACCAGATACATGTAGTCCGGAGTATAAACCCAGGTCAGAGACCATTGCGTGGCGCGCCCGAAGGGATTCGAACCCCTAACCTTCTGATCCGTAGTCAGATGCTCTATCCGTTGAGCTACGGGCGCTTGTTCAGTTGTCGTCCGGCGTGTGGCCGGGCGGGTGCGGAGGCTCCGGGATTTGAACCCGGGAGGGGGTGTTGCCCCCAACCGCATTAGCAGTGCGGCGCCATAGACCAGACTAGGCGAAGCCTCCCGGGGCCTTGACCACTGCGGAGTAGCGTACACAGCCCCCTGGCGACTAGGCAAAGCGGCCCCCGACCTGGGCGCCGTCAGTGCCGACGCAGCATTCTGAGCAGCGCGGGCGGCCGCCCGCCGAAGCCCTCCGCCTCGATCGCCGCCAGGGCGATCCTCGGCAGGTCCCTCGCTGCCGGGAACACCAGGTACCTCGGTAGCCACCTCGGCGCGAACTTCGCGTTGAACCGGTACAGCGACTCGATCTGCCACCACCTCGAACCCAGCCGCAGCGCCTTCGCCCACAGCCTCGCGACCGGGCCCGCTCCGATTCGTTCGCCTCGTTCCAGGGCCGCTCGGAACATTGCGAAGTTCAGGGACACCTGCCGGACGCCCAACCCTGGAGAAGCCGCCAGCAACGACGTGATCATGAACTCGTTCAGGCCGTTGTCCGGTACGTCCCGGTCCCTGCGCATCAAGTCCAACGACAGGCCGTCGCAGCCCCACGGGACGAACTGGAGCATGCCGCGCACCGACCCGGCCTGCTCCGCCGTGACGACCACACACCGGCCGTCCTCCTCATCGGCCAGCCGCGACAGGGCCATCGAGAAGCCTCGTTCGGTCGCTGTGCCACGCCACTCGTCGGCCAGCTTCGCCAATGCCTCATGGGTCGCGGGTGGGATCTCAGCCGTTCGCCTGACCTGGACCTCGTAGCCGGACCTGCGGACCCTCGCCACAGCCTGGCGGACACCTCGCATTCGGCGGCCTTCGAGTGTGAAGTCGGACACGTCGACGATGGCCTCATCGCCCAGCTCCAGCACGTCCAGGCCGTATCTGGACCAGACCGTCGCGGCTCGCTCCGAGCAGCCCAACACCGCCGGGACCCACGCGTGGCGCTGGCAGATCGCCAGGTACTCCTCGATCGCGCCCGGCCACGCCTCCACGTCGCCCAGCGGGTCACCGGACGTCAGTGCCACGCCCGCCAACACCCGGTAGGCGATTGCCGATTTCGCGCTTGCTGAGAACACCGCCGATTTGTCGCGCCGCAATGCGAAGTAGTCGAGGGAATCGGCTCCCATCAGGGCTCGCAGGCCCGCCACATCCGCTGGAGACAGGGATGGGGCTGGTTCCGCTGACCTCAACAGGAAGTAGCCACCGATGACCACCGCGCCCAGCCCGAATGCCACGCCGATCGCCGTTGGGCTGTCCAGATCCCTGTTGTGGTGCAGCGTCAGGACCAACGTGTTGATCACCGCGCCGGCCAGCAGGATTTCCACGAAAATGCGGAGTGCCCGCCATTTACTGACCGCTGGATCGGGCAGCGCCGTGAATTCTCCTTGATACGTGATCAATACGATGAGCAGCGCGATCGCCGTAATGCCCGGCACCGGTGTTCTGTGGACCAACAGGTGCACAACAGCGATGAGCGCCGTCACTCCGACCACCACCTGCCATGCCCGCCGCTTCCGCCTGCGCAGGCCCGTGGCCAGTAGCAGCAGGCACACGCCGGCCACTGTCGCGATCGCCCGGCCGGCCACCGTGGCCTGCACCGGCAGGTCGAACCATACCGTCAACGGGTCGTGGAAATGCCTCCTGGCCACGGGAAACATCACCGCGGCCAGGGTCAACAGCCCCACCAACCGGGTTGCCCACACGATCAGCCCGACCGTCGTCGCACCCGGTAGCAACCACCGCGGCAAGACCTGGGACTCGGACGTGCTGACGGTCATCCGGACTTCGCCAACTCGACAAACGGGCGCAGCGAGTTCGGGTCGCGCAGCGCGTCCCTGCTGATCGCCTGGTCGACATCTACCCCGGCAAGAATCTTCTTCACCGGCACCTCGCACTTCTTCCCGTTCAGTGTGCGCGGTACTGCGTCGATGACAAAGAATCGATTGGGTACATGTCGTGGGGACAGCTGTTCACGCAGGTCACGGCGTAGTCTCGGTTCTACGTCCGCCAGCGAAACATCGGCCGACAGCACCACGAAGCACAATAGTTCGCCGTCCGACGAGCCAGCACCTGATGTGTCGATCACCAGGGAGTCCACCACTTCGTCCAGGTTTTCCACGACACGATAGAACTCGGCGGTGCCCATTCGAACTCCGCCCCGGTTCAACGTGGAATCGCTGCGTCCGTAGATGATGGCCGAGCCCCGGTCGGTGATCTTTATCCAGTCGCCGTGCCGCCACACTCCCGGGTACATCTCGAAATACGCCTCACGCAGCCTGCTGCCGTCCGGGTCGTTCCAGAAGAACACCGGCATCGACGGCATCGGCTTCGTGATCACCAGTTCGCCGACCTCGTCCACCACCGGCTCGCCCGCGGGGTCGTACGAAAAGACGGCCGCGCCCAGCGCCCGGCACGACAACTCCCCCAGCCACACCGGTACATCCGGCGACGACCCCACGAACGCCGTGCACAGGTCCGTCCCGCCGGACACGCTACAGATCTGGATCTCCGGGCCGACCGAGGACGCCAGCCACTCGAAACCCTCCGGCGACAGCGGTGCTCCCGTGGAGCCGACCGCGCGCAGTGCCGACAGGTCGAGCTGGTCGACCGGTCGTTGACCGTCCTTCAGGCACGACTGGATGTACGGCGCCGACGTGCCGAAGTACGTGATCCGCTCCCGGGAGGCCAAATCCCACAGGGCCGCCAGGTCCGGGTAGCCGGGGCTGCCGTCGAACAACACCACCGTGGCGCCGACCAACAGGCCGGACACCAGGAAGTTCCACATCATCCAGCCGGTCGTCGTG
The DNA here is from genome assembly GCA_036279295.1 of Pseudonocardiaceae bacterium. Lineage (GTDB taxonomy): Bacteria > Actinomycetota > Actinomycetes > Mycobacteriales > Pseudonocardiaceae > DATEPR01. The sequence goes on from DASUJK010000120.1 coordinate 14,680, forward strand.
AACCAGAAGAACTTCTCGCCAGGACCTAGGTCGCAGTGCAGCGCCAACGCCTTCAGGTGCTCCAGCACGATGCCGCCGTGGCCCTGGACGATCCCCTTCGGCAGGCCCGTGGTGCCCGACGAGTACAGCACCCACAGCGGGTGGTCGAACGGCACCGGCGTGAACTCAAGTTCAGCGCCCTCATGCGAAGCCAGCAAGTCAGACCACGACACCGTGTCGGGAACCGAGCCGCCCGTGTAGTCGACCAGGACTACCGCCTTCAGGCTCTTGATCTCCGCCCCGAGCCGCTCGACCGTGGGCCGGATGTCGAACGTGCGGCCGTTGTAGACATAGCCGTCGACCGCGATGAGCACCGTCGGCTCGATCTGCTGGAACCTGTCGAACACCGCCCGCACACCGAAGTCCGGCGAACACGACGACCACGTGGCACCCAGGCTGGCCGCCGCCAGGAACGCCACGATCGTCTCCGGCGAGTTGGGCACGAGGGCAGCCACGCGATCGCCCTGCCGCACGCCCAGCGACACCAGACCGGCTCGCGCAGCCGCCACCTGGGCACGCAACTCAAAAAACGTCAGCCTGGACGACTGGCCGTCCTCGCGCTGGAACACGATCGCCACGTCGTCATCGGGATGGCCGGTGAGCGCCTGTTCCGCGTAGTTCAGCGTCGCGCCCGGGAACCAGGACGCCCCCGGCATCTCCGTCGACTCCAGGACGGCGGACGCCGATGAGTGGAACCGGACACCGCAGAAATCCGCGACCGCCTGCCAGAACGCCGGCAGATCGGTCACCGACCACTGCCACAGCTCGTCGTAGTCGCCCACGTCGATCCCCGACGCGTGCAGCCACTCTCGGAAGCGAGACATCCCGGTCGCACGGGAAGGGTTCGGGCGCCACAACACGTCGGTCATGGCTCATTCCTAGCCGATCGACGGCCGACCGGTCAGCGCAGGTGCAGGTCGAACCAGTTCAGCGTCCGCTGCCACGCCTCGGCGCCGGCATGCTGGTCCAGGTCGAACCGGCTGTCGCTGCCCGCGAACCGGACCACATCGGTCGCGATCTCGGCGGTCGCGGCCGCGTCCCGCAGCTTCTCGACCTCCTCGGCCGGCGTGTACTTGTCCTGGTCGCCGTAGATGCCCAGCCATGGGCACGCCAGCTCGCCGGCCACGTCGACCAGCGCGGGCAACCCGTCGGACAGCGGCTCCACGATCCCGGCACCGGCCACACTGACCGCCGCCCCGACCGTCCGCGAACTCGCCACCACCATGGCCACGGCACCGCCGAGACCGAACCCGATCACGCCGGTCCGGTCGGTGGCCACCCCGTGCTGGGCCAGCCACACGGCCGCCACATCGGTGTCGGCGAGGACCGATTCGCCGGACAGCTGTTTGATCCGGAGCGCGACATCGTCGACCTCGTCCTGCTCCAGCGTGCCGAACAGATTCGGCGCCACGGCCAGCCAACCCTCGTCGGCGAGGCTGCTGACCAGCCTTCTGACCACGTCGGTGACCCCTCGCGCCTCGTGCAGGACGACGAGCCCACCGCGCAACGGCCGGTCGGGCTCGGCGATCGTCAGACGCACCGAGCGACCATCGGTCAGCTCGATGATCTCGGTCCGGGTCTCGGTCATCTCTTAAGCCAACCACGATGTGGTGAACATCCGTCAACGTGATGCAGAGAACTAGCAGTGAATACGCGGCAACCCGCATCAAGGCGATTAGGTACGTTCAACAGCGCGGAACGCGAGTGGAACGAGGACCCGATGAGTGCCTACACCCGAGTTGACCTGGCGCAACTGCCTGATTACGTAGCGGGCCGATCTATTCCCGGCGCGATCAAGCTGGCCAGTAACGAGGTGTCCGCGGGCCCGTTGCCGAGCGTGGTCGCGGCCATCTCGGCTGCGGCGAGTGGTGTTAATCGCTACCCGGACAGTGGTGCGGGTGCCCTCGTGGCCAGGCTCGCCGAGCGGTTCGGGGTCCGCGAGGCCGAACTGGCGGTCGGCTGCGGCTCCGTGTCGCTGTGCCAGCAGCTCGTCCAGGCCACGTGCACGGCGGCCGACGAGGTGCTGTTCGCGTGGCGGTCGTTCGAGGCCTACCCGATCATCACGCACGTCGTCGGCGCCCACGGCGTGCGCGTACCGCTGACGGCCGACCACCGGTTGGACATCGACGCCATGCTCGCCGCCGTCACGCCGGCCACCCGCCTGGTCTTCCTCTGCACCCCGAACAACCCGACCGGCACGTCGCTGTCCGGCGAGGAACTGCGCCGCTTCATCGACGGCGTGCCGTCCGACGTGCTCGTCGTCATCGACGAGGCCTACCGCGAGTTCGTGGACGATCCCGAGGTGCCGGACGGCATCGTGGTAGCGACCGATGCCTGGGCACGCGGGCAGCACAACGTGGCCGTGCTGCGCACGTTCTCCAAGGCGTACGGGCTGGCCGGGCTCCGCGTCGGCTACTGCGTCGCACCCGAGCCGGTCACGGCCGCGCTGCGCAAGGTGTTCGTGCCGTTCGCGGTGAACTCCATCGCGCAGGCCGCAGCGATCGCCTCGCTGGACGCCGAGGACGAGTTGTTCGCCCGCTGCAAGCAGATCGTGGCCGAACGCGGGCGGGTGCACGCCGAACTGCTGTCGATGGGTTACGAGGTACCGCCCTCGCAGGCCAACTTCGTCTGGCTGCCGCTCGGTGAGGAGACCGCCGCGTTCAACGAGCACTGCCTGGAGCACAGGGTGGTCGTGCGGCCGTTCCTCGGTGACGGGGCACGCGTGACGGTCGGCGAACCGGCGGAGAACGACGCGTTTCTTGAAGCGGCCCGGACGTTCCGCTAGTCGTCCAGCCATTTCAGGTGCGCCTCGCCGGCGCGTTGGTGGGTGCGCAACACCTGGTCCGCCGAACTGGAAATCCAGGTGTTTGCGCCACCAGGTTCGTAGAACACGGCCTCGTCCTCGCCCAGTTGCATTCCCCAGCCGAGAAATGGCCGACCCTTGCTGTCGACTCCGTAGACAGCAAACAGCTGCGGCCGGAAATATGATGCGTCCTCGGCAAGCCGATCGACCAACTCTGCGGCACTGAGGGTCTGAGTCATGGCATCCTCGCTGGTGGGCGGTGTGACGGCGAGACTGTGGCACCGTGCCGGGGGCGATTGCAACGTATCCGATCGGGGAATTGTCGTGCCATGGTGGCAACGCCGACGATTTACCCATGACCACGAACTTCAATTCCAGTATTCGCTCGCGCCGGGTGTCGGCGGAACTGCGTCGCTACCGTGAGGGAATCGGCATGACGGCCGGCCAGGCCGCGGACGCCCTTGGCTGCTCACCCAGCAAACTGTCCCGCATCGAGACCGGCTCACGCGGGCTGCACGTGGAGGACGTGGCCGCGCTGCTCGGTCTGTACCGGGTGCCGGAGCGACGACGTGACGAACTGCTGGCGTTGGTACGCAAGGCGGACGAGCGCGGACTGTGGTTCGCCCAGGGTTCCGGGTTGCCTGAGCTGTGGAAAACGTTGATCGACTTCGAGCGGTTGGCCACCCGGATCCAGAACTTCGAGCCGTTGTTCGTACCCGGGCTGGTGCAGACGGCGGACTACTGCGCCGCGATCATCCAGGCGATGAACGAGGCGATCACCACCGCTGAGCTGGACAAGTTGGTCGCCGCGCGGATGTCCAGGCAGATGATTCTGCGTCGCGAGGAGCTTCAACTGCTGGTGGTGATTGACGAAGTCGTGCTGCGACGGGTGATCGGGAGCCCGGCTACGCACCGTCGACAGCTACGCCATCTGGTGGACGAGGCAGAGCGGGAAAACGTCACTCTGCGTGTAGTTCCTTTTGCCAGGGGCGCATACGCCGGGCTTCGGGGTCCGTTCATGAACCTCGATTTCGCCGATGAGCCGAGCGTCGTCTACGTGGAGAACCAGACGTTGTGCCTCTTTTTGGAGGAGAAGGAGGACCTCGCGACCTTTCGATCGTCGATGGGCAATATCCTGGCGAAAGCCCTGGACCCGGCTCAGTCGGTGGCCTTCGCTGCCACCGTTGCTGAGCAGATCTGACCGAGGAGACCCATGTTCACCCGCTGGCACAAGAGTTCCCGCAGCAGCGACCAGGCCAACTGCGTCGAGGTCGCGTTCGCCGGGCCTGCCGTTGGCGTGCGGGACTCGAAGAACGCCGGTGGGCCGTTGCTGACCTTTCCGGAGCAGGAGTGGGCCACGTTCCTAGCGCGCGAAGTGCTCCAGGACAAGTGACTGGACCTCACCGACGGCGAAGCCGAGCACCGCGCCGACGGTGATCAGGATCCACTCGTCCTGCTGGAAGGCCGGGCGCAGCAGGCCCTCGAACTCGGTGGCGGTCAGCCCGCGCATCTTGGTCACCAGCAGTGCTGACCTCCTGGGCGATCAGGGTCGCGTACGCCTCGAAGACCTCGGCTCGCCTGCGCAGGAACAGGCCCTGCCACGTGAACAGGCCAAGGTGGCGGCGCGGCTCGGTCGGGTAGCAGATCATCTTCAGGGCTAGCCAGTCGGTGAACCAGCCGGTGATCGCGCCGAAGAAGGGCATAATCAGCGGCTCGCGGAACAGAATCCACGCGACCATCTGCACCACTCCTCGGTCAGCTCGCCGGCCACCGAGCGCGGTGGTTCGGCGATCTGGCGGGCGATGCGCACCGGGTCCAGCCTGCGCACGACGTCGGCGGGTGAGATGAGCTGGGTCGTCATCATGTCGACGGCGATGCCCGCCATCCGCGCGGCCCGTCGGGGCACGACGCCCCGCCAGCCGAACGGCCTACAACCCACGTACTCCAGCGGCCGGAACATCATCCGGACGGCGACCAACTTGGTGACGTAACCGATCGCGGCCGCGAGGATCGGACTGGATACGAAACGAGGATCACGGCAGAGCGGTGGGATCGCTCGCCTGCCAGAACCGCGGGCCAGTTCGGACATCGCCACCGTACGGCCGACGACTTTCACCCGTTGGCCGCGAGATTCCGCATCCCGGACGAGTTGTTCTGTCATCAAATGTCGTACTGTTCGGCGAGTTCCTGGTCCTCCTCGCCGATGTCCACAGTCCCATTCCGGTCAGCCTGGTGACGTAAACGGGTACGTACGCGGGCGCGGACACGCCGGCTGCCCTGCCGATCGTGGATGCGTTGCGCTGCACGGTGCCCCGGCCGCCGAGTGGCCCACGCAGCACGATGTCCACGGCAGGCCTTGGTTTTCCGTCGGACAGCGCGGCCAGGATGCGGGCTTCGTCGGGCACGAGCTGGCCCAGAATCGTGGAGTAGAGCTGGTTTGCCGCGCCCGTCGCGTCGGTGTTGGCGGATCGGTTCAGCAGCTCGGCCATGGCTACGCGCAGTGGTGCCGTGCCGGTGGTCAGTACCAGTGTGACCGGTTCGGTGGGGCGCCGGATGCCGTTGAGCACAGCTGTTTCGAGCTTGAAAAGTTCTCATTCGACATGGGCGTCGCCGGGCAACGATCTGGTCACGCGCCAACCGGTTCTGACCAATTTTTGCGCCGCTGTCGTGGCCTGCCCGACGAGTTCCACCGCCCCCACGTGCACCTCCGCTGGCTGAACCCGACTCCGGCCGTCCACTGAGGATAGAACCAGACTGAATGTGACGCAGAACACAGCACCATTTACGGCGTTGGCAGCGATCTGTCCGATGGATACGTTCATCGCGCGCGTCGGGGGACGTCGACCTTTCCACAGGCACCTAGGAGCCACACGCACATGAAGTTGGGGATCTCGCGTGTCCGGAAATATCGGACCGCATTGCTGGCCGCTGGTGTCGCAACCGTCGTCCTGGCCGGCGCCGGCACCGCGATCGCGGTGGCGAGCAGCACGCCGGACGTGCAGCACGTGTCGTATCTGGGGTTCAACTTCACTGTTCCGGCCAGTTGGCCAGTGGTGGACCTGACGTCCGATCCCACCGCGTGTGTCCGCTACGACCGGCACGCCGTGTACCTGGGCAAGCCGGGAACGAACGAGAACTGCCCCGCGAAGCTGATCGGGCGCACCGAGGCCATGCTCGTCCAGCCCGCCACCGGGTCCGGCGCCTCGTCCACCGACGACACGGTCTCCAACCAGATCACGGTGACCACGCCGACGGTGTCGATCACGGCGACGTACAACGATGACCGGGCCGCGGTGACCGACGTGCTGGCCAGCGCCGGACTGCCCGCGCCGACCCCGCAGTCGACGGCAACGCCGACCATCAGGCCGCACGCGTTGCTGGCCGTCCCCACGCTGCCGGTCACCGCGACCGACACGGCCGGCCTCGGCTTCGACGCCTGCGTTGCGCCGGACGAGGCGGCGATGGCGGCGAACAAGGCCGGTTTCACCAACATCGGGATCTACATCGGTGGCCAGGACGAGGCGTGCGACCAGCCCAACCTGACCGCGCAGTGGACGGCGGACGAGTCTGCCGCCGGTTGGCACTTCACGCCGATCTGGGTCGGCCCGCAGGCTTCGTTCAACCAGATCACCGACGGCCAGGCCCAGGGCCGCTCGGACGCGGACCAGGCGATCAGCAAGGCGCAGGAGGTCGGCTTCGGGGTTGGCAGCCTCCTCTACGACGACATGGAGGCCTACACCGCAGCACAGCGCGGGCCTGCCATGGCGTTCGAGGCGGCCTGGACGGCCGAGCTGCACCGGCGTGGCTACCACTCGGGCATCTACAGCAGCGCCAACTCCGGCATCACTGACCTTGCGCACAACTATGGCGGGCTGAGCACCCCGGACGTCGTGTGGATCGCACGCTTCAACGGCGTCGCCTCCACCGACGAGGCGGTCCTACCGGCCGGTGACTTCGCCGTGCACCAGCGCGGGCACCAGTACGGCGGCAGCAGCCTCGTGTTCGACGGCAAGCCGACCAGCATCGACCAGGACTTCATGGACGTCGCCGTGGCCGATACGCCGATCACCACGCCGGGCAGCGGACTGGTGTCCACGGCGCCGTTCCGGCTGCTGGACACGCGATCGGCCGTCGGCGTGACGACCAAGACCCCGGTGGGTTCGGGTGGCCGGATCGCCCTGCAGGTGACCGGCCAGGACAGCATTCCGAGCAGTGTGACGGCCGTCGTCCTGAACGTCACCGTGACCAGCCCGACGACCACCAGCTACCTGAGCGTGTTCCCGGACGGCGACGCGCTGCCCACGGTGTCGAACCTGAACTACACCCGGGGCCAGACCATCGCGAACCTGGTCACCGTGCCGGTGATCGACGGAGCTGTCTCGTTCTACAACCACGTCGGCTCGACCCACGTCATCGCCGACCTGTTCGGGTACTACACGACGTCCGGCGGACAGACGTACCACCAGGTGACGCCGACAAGGGCGCTGGACACGCGTAACGGCATCGGTGCGTTGGGCTCGAACAAGTCGATGACGCTGACCGTGGCCGGTGTGGCCGGCATCCCGGCGAACGTCTCCGCGGTGATCATGAACGTGACCGCGGTCAGCCCGACGGCCGACAGCAGCTACCTCGCCGTCTACCCGAGCTCCTCGACCACCGTGCCGACGGTGTCGAACCTGAACTTCACCAAGGGGCAGACGATCCCGAACCTGGTGACGGTCCCGGTGACCAACGGGTCGGTGAAGATCTATAACCACATCGGCACGGTCCAGGTGCTCGCTGACGTGCTCGGCTACTACACGCCCGACCTCAGCGCGCAGTTCACGCCCACCACACCCGCTCGTCTCCTGGACACCCGCAACGGGACCGGCCGGGCGGGCAAGGTGGGCGCACTGGGCGCCAACGGCACGTTGAAGCTGGCCATCGCCGGTGCCGACGGCATCCCGTCGAACGTGACGGCGGTCGTGTTGAACGTGACCGCGATCAGCCCCACGTCGGCCAGCTTCCTGACCGTGTACCCGGACGGCGAGGCACGGCCGAACGTGTCGAACCTGAACTACGTCAAGGGTCAGACCATCCCGAACCTCGTCGTCGTGCCGGTTGTCAACGGCTCTGTCGACTTCTACAACCACGCCGGCAGTGTCGGCGTGACAGCCGATGTCGCCGGCTACTACAGCGGCTGAAGGGGAGACGAAGACCGTCATGACCAGACCGAGACCCAGAGGCAGATGGCTGACCACAGCAGCCATCCTGACCGCCGCGGTGGCACTGCCGGCCGCCGGTGTGACCGCGTTCGCGACCACGGCGAACGCGTCGACGCCGACCACGGTGGGCACCGCGCCGACCGTGCCGCACGCCGCCGTGGCCGTGGGCGCCACCGTCAGCAACTCCACGTTGAAGCTGGACGTGGAACTGGCACCGCGTGATCCGGCCGCGCTGAACGCCTTCGTGGCGAGCGTGTCCGATCCGCACTCCGCCAACTACAAGCACTACCTGGCGAAGAACGAGTTCGCGGCCGAGTTCGGCCCGACGCGGGCCACCGTCGACGCGGTCACCAGCCAGTTGCGGGCGGACGGCCTGAACGCGGGCACGCCCACCCCGGACGGCCTGACCATCCCGGTGACGGGCACGGTCGCTCAGGTGTCCTCGGCGTTGGGCACCGGCTTCAGCAACTACCGGCTCAAGACCGGCCGCGTCGCCTACGCCAATACGAGCGCACCCAAGCTGCCGGCCGCTGTGGCCAAGGCGGTGACCGGCATCGTCGGCCTGAACAACCTGGTCAGCACCACGTCCCATGTGCAGTCGCGGCACGTGGCCACCGTGTCGGGGGCCGGCATCCAGGCCCACGTGACCACGCCGAACTCGAAGGGCGCCTCGATCTGCGCCGGGCTGCAGGCGGGCCTCAGCGGCGCGGTCGACGGGACGGACTTCTGGGAGCCCAGCGCGCTGTCCGCGTCCGGCGTCTACAACACCGGCCAGCTCTACGGGTCGTACGGCAACATCGGCGCCGGTGTCACTGTCGGCATCGTCGAGTTCGAGAACTTCGACCCGGTCGACATCTCCAACTACCAGGACTGCTTCAGCACCCACGCGTCGGTGACCACCGTCAAGGTGGACGGCGGCGCGACCGCGCCGGTGACCCACCAGCCGGATGTCAACGGGAACGAAGAGGGCTTCGAGACCGTGCTGGACGTCGATGCCGTGGTCGGCATGGCGCCCGGTGCTTCCGTGATCATGTACCAGGGTCCGGACGACGCCACCGACCAGGAGGCGCTGGACACCTACCAGCAGATGGTCAACACGGATGCCGTGCAGGTCATCTCCACCAGTTGGGGCGGCTGCGAACTCGCCATCGAGGACGAGGACCCCGGCTTCCTGACCGGCATGTCGACCATCATGTCGGCGGCGGCGGCACAGGGGCAGAGCGTGCTCGCGTCCTCCGGCGACAGCGGATCGACCGCCTGCGACCCGTTCGGCACCGATGCCGAGAACGCAGCACTGTCGGTGAGCGTGCCGGCCTCACTGCCCACCGTGACCGCGGTCGGCGGCACCAGCATGATCGGTGCCTCCGCGCCAGCTCTGGCCACGTGGAACACGCCGATCGACAACCCGCTGGGCCTGCCTGAGGGTGCCACCGGCGGTGGTGTGTCGGCGGACAGCCAGCTCTCCGGTGCGGGCAACTACCAGTCCGGGGTGCAGGGCGCCGGCTACAGCGATGTCTGCACGGCCGCGGCGGGAGCGACCTGCAGGCAGGTGCCGGACGTGTCCGCGCTGGCCGACCTGGGAGAGGGGTACCTCGTCGCGTTCGACCACGACGCACCCGACATCAACATCGACTTCTTCACCGCGGGCGGCACCAGTCTCTCCGCGCCGCTGTGGGCCGCGATCACGGCGCTGGCCGACGCCAGTACCGGCTGTGCCGCCAACGGTCCGGCCGGCCTGCTGAACCCGGCGCTGTACGCGAACCCGACCGCGATGGTCGACGTGACGACCGGGAACAACGTCCTGGACGGGACGACCAACATCAGTGGCCTCTACGTGACCGGTGCCGGCTACGACCTGACCACCGGTCTCGGTTCGCCGAAGGCACCGAACGTGGTGGAGGCCGTCTGCAACACGCCGACGACCGCCGCCGGCAGCAGCTACGTGCCGGTCTCCCCGGTGCGGGTGCTGGACACCCGCAGCCACGTCGGGATCACGACGAACACCCCGATCGGCGCCGGTAGGACCATCAAGCTCCAGATCACCGGCAGGGCCGGCGTGCCCACCACCGGTGTGACCGCCGTCGTCCTGAACGTCACCGCCGTCTCGCCGACGACGGCCGACTTCCTGACCGTGTTCCCGGACGGCACCCCCCGACCGGCCTCGTCGAACCTGAACTTCATCAAGGGGCAGACGATCCCGAACCTGGTCACCGTGCCGGTGGGCAAGGACGGGGCGGTGGACATCTTCAACCACCTGGGCACCGTGCACGCGCTGGCCGACCTGGAGGGTTACTACACCTCGGGCACCGGCAGCCTGTACGACGCGGTGACCCCGGTCCGGGTGCTGGACACCCGCAGCCACATCGGTGTCACGACGAACACCCCGATCGGCGCCGGCAAGACCATCAAGCTGCCGATCGAGGGCAGGGCGGGTGTGCCGGCGACCGGCGTCACCGCGGTGGTGCTCAACGTCACCGCGACCGCGCCGACCGGGGACAGCTTCCTGACGGTGTTCCCGGACGGCAAGGCGCTGCCGGTGGTGTCCAACCTGAACTTCACCCCTGGCCAGACGATTCCGAACCTGGTCACGGTGGCGGTCGGCGCGGACGGCGCGGTCGACCTGTTCAACCACGTCGGCTCGGTGCACGCGATCGCCGACCTGGCCGGCTACTACACCAGTACCGGCACGGGCCTGAAGTTCCACCCGTCCACCCCGCACCGCCTGGTGGACACGCGGGACGGCACGGGCGTGTCGACCGGTCAGCGCACGCCGGTCGGGGCAGGCGGCATCTTCAGCCTGCCGTTGACCGACGCGCACGGCCTCGGCAACCTCGGCCCGCTGGCGACGGCCGGTGGTCTGGTGCTGAACGTGACCGTGACGGCGCCGACGGGCACCAGCTTCCTCACGGTCTACCCGGCGAACGTGGCTCGGCCGGGAGTGTCGAACCTGAACTACAGCAACGGTCAGACGATTCCGAACGCGGTCATCACGCCGGTCAACAGTGGCAGCGCCGTCGACTTCTTCAACCACGTCGGCACGGCCCAGGTGATCGCCGACCTGTTCGGTTACTTCGCCACCAACTGATCATCGTTCGATACGGAGGGGCGGCCCTGGTGGGCCGCCCCTTTGTCGTTACCGTGAGCCCGTGACCAGCATGCGTGCGCGGTTCGGGCCGGCCGCCATGATGGGCGGCGGGCTGCTGGTGCTGGGCATCGCGGGCTACGGGTTCGTGGCGCTGTCCGGCCGGACGCTGTCCACGTCGGACGCGGCCGCCGTGTCGTCGCTCTACCTGATGATCAACATCATCGGCCCCGGCGTTTTCGTTGCGCTGGAACAGGAAACCAGCAGGTCGGTGAGTGCGTCGCTGGCCGCCGGCGGGCGGGCGGCACCGGTGGCCCGGCGGGCGGCGGCGCTGGCCGGGCTGATGCTGGTCGGTGTGCTGGTGGTGCTGGCGGCGATCTCGCCGGTGCTGGTCGATCGGGCGCTGGGCGGGCGGTGGAGCCTGCTGGCGGCCGTGCTGCTGGGGACCACCACATCCGCGCTCGTCTACCTGGCCAGGGGTGTGCTGGGGGGGACCCAGCGGTTCGCCGGGTACTCGGCGACGCTGGCGTTCGAGGGTGCCGCCCGGTTGCTGCCGTGTGTGGCGGTCGCGGTGAGCGGAGCGCCGAACGCGACGGCCTACGCGTTGCTGTTCGCGGCCGGGTCGGCGGTGGGCGCGCTGGCCGGGGTGCCGTGGTTGCGTGGGTTGGACCGGGGCACTGCGTCTGGTGAGCCTGTCGGGTCGCTCGGGCGGATGACGAGCGCGACCCTGGTGCTGGCCGGGTCGACCCTGCTGTCCCAGTTGGTGGCCAACCTGGCGCCGATCGTGGTCAGCTCGCGGCTGGCCGGGGACACCGCGACGGCTGCCGCGTTCACGTCGGCGTTCATCCTGGTGCGCATCCCGTTCTTCCTGTTCGCTCCGGTCCAGGCGATGCTGCTGCCCACGCTCACCGCTGCCGCGACGACCGGGCGATTCGCGGTGTTCCGGCGTGCGCTGCGGCTGATCCTGACCGCGATCGCCGCCGTCGGCATCCCGGGTGCGATCGCGTCGCTGCTGATCGGGCCGCTGGCCGTGCAGGTGCTGTTCGGTGCGCACGTCCGGTTGTCCGGACCGCTGCTGGGCCTGCTCGGGATCGGGACCATCGCGCTGATGGTGGCCCAGGTGCTGCAACCGGCCCTCGTGGCGCTGGGCCGGCACCGGGCCGTGACGCTGTCGTGGCTGGCCGGTTCGGTGGTGTTGACCGGTTTGCTGTTCCTGCCCGGCAACCCGGTGCACGCGGCAGCAGCCGCCCAGCTCGCCGGCTCGGCTGTTGTGGTGGTCGGGATGGCTCTGGCGGTGGCCGGTGAGCTGCGGGCGCGGTCGTCGCTCACCCCCGAGCCAGTACCATCCACGGGTGGCTGACCTCGAATCCACCGAGAATTCCGACTACACCGAGCGGTTGATGCGTTTGGAGCAGCCGCTGTGGAAGCGGGCGCTGGACGTGCAGGCGCCCTACCGGCGGAAGCTCCGGGAACTGTTCGGCGACCGCGATGTGCTGGAAATCGGGTGTGGACTCGGGCGGTGCCTAGGCCATCTCGCGCCGCACGGGGTCGGTGTGGACCACAACAAGCACTCCGTGCAGGTGTGCCGCGACCGTGGGCTGACCGCGTTCACCACCGACGAGTTCTTCGACACCGAGTACGCCAAGCCGGGCCGGTTCGGTGGCCTGCTGGCGGCTCACCTGATCGAGCACATGCCACGGCCGGAAGCCGTGCGGATCCTGGGCGGCTACCTGGAGTACCTGGCGCCCGGTGCCCTGGTGGTGTTCATCTGCCCGCAGGAACGCGGCTACTCGGCCGACCCGACGCACGTGGCGTACACCGACCTGGACGGCCTGGCCGACGTCGCGGGGCAGCTGGGACTGACCGTGCGCGAGCGCCTGTCCTTCCCGCTGCCCCGGTTCGCCGGGAAAGTGTTCCCGTACAACGAGTTCGTCGTCGTCGCGGCGGCTTAGGTCTTACGGCCGCACGCGGTGAGCTGGTAGAGCTTCAGCTGCGGACCGGACGACGCGACGAGCTGGAAACCGTTGCCAGGGCCGGGATCGGTCATGCCCGGGTACTTCTTCGTGCGGTTGTCCCACGGCCAGAACGTGTGGTCGCCGATCAGCAGGTACTGCACGTGCAACTCGTTGGCGATCTGGCAGACCCGCGGGTCGCTGGCCGCCTCGTTCATGTGCGCGGCCAGGTAGAGCTCGTCGTGCGTGACCCGGATGCTCATGTGCGGGAACAACACCCTGCGGTCGGCCAGCGCCCACAGCATCGCGCTGCCGTCCCACGGGTTGTTCGCCACCATCACGTCCGGCGGCACGATCTTCTTCACCTGCTGCTGGAAGAACGCCAGCTCGTCCGGGCCGACCACCTGGAGCGACGGGTTGGTGAACGGGAGCACGTACACGTTCTGGATCACCTTGGCGTGCTTGCTCACGTAGAACCCGCCGGACAACAGGCCGAGCAGCACGACGACGACCAAGGTGGACGCGGCGAACGCGCGGCCGCGCAGCGCGGTGGCCAACCGCGGCCTGCGTTCCAACAGGGTGGCGCCGCGGCGGCCCAGGTACAGCAGGCCCGCGACCGCGAGCGGTACCGCGGTGATCGGGATCATCGCGGACAGCCGGTGCGGGTCGTTGTACCAGTAACCGGTGAACTCCGAGGTGTCCGGCCGGTTGAACGCGGCGGCGATGACGTAGAGGAAACCGGTGATGGCGAAGCTGCCCACCACCCACCGCAGTGCGGGCTGGCTGCGGCACAACAGAATCGCGCCGAGCACGACCAGCGCCAGGATCCACAGGGCGTTGTAGCCGTTCATCGACTGGAACAGCACCTCGCCGACCGCGCGGGCGGGTGTGTCGAACGGTGCCCAGACGAACTTGCGGACCGTGGCGAGCGCCGGGGTCGTGGCCGCCCACGCCCAGAACAGCATGAACACGACGAAACCGATGACGATGTCGATGATGCCGCGGCGCGGCCTGCCCTCGCCGTGCAGCCGCTTGGCCCGCATGACCAGCGCGACCCCGATCGGGACCAGGGACAGCGCGATCACCGCGAAGATCGAGTTCGGGTGCGCGAACGCGGCACCGACGAACGCCACCGGCAGCATCGTCCACGCTCGGCCCTTGCCGATCGCGTCGTCGTTGGCCTGGCCGGTGATCGAGATGACGAGCGCCAGAATGGCCGGCGTGATCGACAGGCCGAGCAGGTTCGGCCACAGCACGCCGAAGCCGAGCAGGTCCCACGGGAACGCGGTGAACGCGATGCTGACGACGCCGGTGATGGCCAGGCCGGTGGCCGACTTGCCGATGATCTGGCGGACCAGCAGCAGGCACGACACCGGCCACACCAGGATGCCCATCACGGCGGAGATCATGTTGACGGCGACCGGGATGCCGAAGTGGCCGGACAGCACGACGAGCGATGTCATGTCGTGCCAGGCGGCCGGGTAGGAACTGCCGGCTTCACCGGGAATGTCCAGTGTGCCGATGGTGAGCGACGAAGCGTCCCTGGTGTCCAGAATGGACGCGATCGCGTTGTAGTGCAGGACAGCGTCGTAGGTCTGGGACAGCGCGTCCGGGCGCACGACGCCGTGCATGAAGGTGATGAAACCGATGATGATCGCGGGCACCAGACCCAGCACCGCGGCCAGCGTCACCCGGCGCGAATCGGCGGGCAGCGCGGGCCACCCGCGACGCAACAGGAAGAACACCACGGCCACCACGATGGCGACCACCAGCGTCACGAGCAGCACCAACGGCACCGACCACGCGACACCTGCCTTCTGCGCGACGATGGCCGTCGTTGCGGCGAGTGCCACCGTCACGACGGGCGCCAGCGCCCAGGCGGCGAGGCTACGCAGGCCGAACGCATAGGTGATCAGCAAGCCGGGGGCGAACAGCCAGGCTGCGGACAGCAAAGCAACCGGTACTGCGTCGAGCCAACTCATCAAGCCTCACAGACACTGTCGAGTGCACCCCGGTGAGTGGCGGGCCACACGTCTGGTCCTCGCTGAAACCGGCGCTCAACGGCGCATTGGTGATGAAGTCTAGCCTCGGCGTTTCGATCACTTTCCTGGCCGTTCGGCCAGCACCGCGCCCAGACGGGCGATAGCTGCCGTGTAGGTCGGGTCGGTCGGGGTGGCGTAGCCGACCACCAGGGCCGGAGCACGTTTCCGGCCACCCCGGTGGTATTCGGACAGGCCCTCCAGTGCCAGTCCGTGAGCGGCCGCCCTCGTTATGACCTCGTTTTCCGTCACCCCGTCGGGTAGTTCGACTACGGCGTGCAAGCCGGCTGCCACGCCGGTCACCTTCGTGTCGCGCAGCGTGCCGATCAGGCGGTCCCTGCGTCGGCGGTAGGCCAGGCGGCAGCGTCGGATGTGCCGGTCGTAACCACCCGATTCGATGAACTCGGCGAGCGTCAACTGGTCGATGGCGCCACAGTGGCCGTCGGCCTGGCGTTTCGCCTCGGCCACGTCGTCCACCAGGTGTGGTGGCAGCACCAGCCAGGCCACTCGGATGCCGGGCGCGAGGCTCTTGCTGGCGGTGCCCGCGTAGACGACGTGGGCGGGGGCGAGGGCCTGCAGGGCGCCCATCGGGTGGCGGTCGTAGCGGAACTCGCCGTCGTAGTCGTCCTCGATGACCAGGGCGTTGCCGGCGGCTGCCTGGGTGCGGCGGTGGGCGGCGAGGGGCATGCCGAGCGGGAACTGGTGGGCGGGGGTGAGCAGGACGCAATCGCTTGCGTCTCCTATATCCGCCCCTGCTTCGTCGACCGGGACGGTGGTGATTTCGAGGCCCGCTCGGCGGGCGATGTCGCGGTGGCTCTGGTGGCCGTACGCCTCGACGGCCATGGTGGTGTGGCCGCGTGCTGCCAGGACTTGCGACAGCAGGCTCAGGCCCTGGGTGAAGCCGGAGCACACGACGATCTGGTCCGGGGTGACGCGCACTCCCCTGGCGCGGGCGAGGTAGCCGGCCAGGGCGTCGCGGAGCGCGGGTTGGCCGCGGGGATCGGTGTAGCCGAAGGTGTCGGCGGGGGCGGTGGCCAGGGCGCGGCGGGCGGCGGTGAGCCATTCGGTGCGGGGGAAATTTGTGAGAGTGGGGGCACCGGCGATCAGGTCGTACTTGAGCTTCTGTTTTCTTCGTGGGGTTGTTGGCGTTGTGGTCGCTCGGGGTTGCGTGGCCACCCGGGTGCCGGCGCCGACCTTCGCGGTCAGCCAGCCCTCGGCGACGAGCTGCCCGTAGGCGCCGGCGACGGTGTTGCGGGCGACGCCGAGGTCACCGGCCAGTGCCCTGGACGAGGGCAGGCGAGTGTCCGGGGCCAGTCGGCCGGTGGTCACCGCGTCCCGCAGGGCGGATTCGAGGGCCGACCGGACCACCATGTGCCGCGGGCGGCGTACGACGAGATCGCCGCGCGGTTCCAGCCGAACGAGATCGCGGCGTTGGTCAGCTTGATCGTCACTATCAACGCGTGGAACGCGATCGGAGTTTCCACGCGAACCTGGTCCGTGTAAAAGGAAAGCATGGTCGATGGGGTGGGTTGTGAGCCGCAGTACGAATCGTTCGCCGACGAGTTCGCCGACCACGCTCGTGATGGTCTGGCCAACGCGCACGACGACCGGCCCGCCTGCCTCGCCCTGCTGGGCGATGTGGCGGGCCGGACCGTGCTGGACGTGGCGTGTGGTCCCGGTTATTACGCTTTGGAGTTGGTCGAGCGTGGTGCCCGGGTGATCGGCCTGGACATCAGCCCGCGGATGGTGGAATTGAGTCGGCAGCGGGTACCCGGCGGGGATTTCCGGGTGCATGACGTGGCTGCGCCGTTGTCCTGGCTGCCTTCCGGTTCGGTCGATCTGGTGCTGTTCGCGCTGGCCATTGATTATGTGGACGAGCGGGTGCCGGTGCTGCGTGAGCTGCGGCGGGTGCTGCGGCCGGAGGGTGCGCTGGTGTTCTCGCGGCAGCATCCGACGAGCGACTGGCTGCGCAAGGGCGGCAACTACTTCGACACCCGGGTGGTCGACGAGGTCTGGAGCAAGGGCTGGCAGGTGCGGTACTGGGTGCTGCCGTTGGAACGCACGTGCGAGGAGTTGTTCGAGGCCGGGTTCCTGATCGAGCGGTTGCACGAGCCGCGGCCGGTCGAGTCAGGTGCGCAGGCCGAACCGGCGTTCTACGAGCGGTTACAGCGTGAGCCCGGATTCCTTGCCATCAGGGCGATTCCGGACCCTCGGCTGAGCTGAGTCCATGGTCTGTCGCCAGTTGGCGGACGACGTGGACGACGTCAGTTGTCTCGTCGTTGGTCAGGACGGCGATGCTGACGTCGTGGGCGGGTAGCCACACGCCGGCTGCCAGGAAACCCGGGTTGTCGCCGGGGTGGAAGACGACGGGCCGGCCGGCCATGGTGCCGGTGAACAGGCCGTAGCCGTAACCGGCCGGAGCCAGCCAGCCCTCCTGCGCGGGCAGTGCGGCGTACGGCCCGACGAGCTGGGCCGGGTCCAGCAGATCGCCGTGGTGCAGGGCTGTCGTCCAGCGGGCCAGGTCGGCGGCCGTGGACCAGATGTCGCCGGTGCCGGCCATCAGGTCGGTGTCCCACGGCGGCACGGGCACGCCGCCGTTGTGACCCACGATCGGATCGGCAGGCTTGGCGGCAGTGATCGTGTCCAGGCCGAGCGGGGTGCAGATCTGCTCAGCCAGAAAGTCGGCGTAGGGCTGGTCGGCGGTGTGTTCGACGACGGCGGCGACGATCAGGTAGCCGAGGCTGCTGTAGTGCCATTCCGTGCCGGGCGGGGTGCGCAGCGGTGCACGCCGGACGAGTTCGATGCGCTCGGCCGTGGTCATTTCCGCCAACTCGTCCGGGTCGCCGTAGTCCGGCCAGTGGCCAAGGCCTGCTGTGTGGCTGAGCAGGTGGTGCAGTGTGATGTCGCGGCCGGGCAGCCAACTGTTCAGCGGCTCGTGCGGGTTGAGCGCACCACGGCGGACCAGCAGCAGGGCGGCCGTCGCCGCGAACTGTTTGCTGACCGACGCGATCTGGAACCTGGTGTCCGACTGGTGGCCGTCGGCCACCTCGGTCAGCGAACCGCCGACCAGGACAGCGGCCGTTCCGCGCAGTCCGTCCATTTGTCGAATGGTACGACGAGGGGCCGCATCCCGGCGCGGACACGGCCCCTCGGTACCGAACTAGCGGCTGCGGAACTTGGCCGTCTCGTCCAGCAGCATGCTGTGCAGGGTGATCGTGTGCTGGCCCGCCGCCAACGTCAGCGCGGTCGGGTCGATCTGGGTCTGCACCGACCCCAGGTTGTTCGCGGTGAGCGTGGTGACCACCGTGCCGTCGATCTCCAGCTGCACCGGGTGCTGTGGGATGAAGCCGCCGGCGAACAGCAGACTCTGCTGGCCTGCGGCGATGTCGGTGCTGGTCAACTGCACGCTGTGCTGCAACTGGGACAGCTGTTGCCCCGCCTGCCGTGCGGGCGTGTTGCCGTGCTGGTCATGCACGGCCTTCACCAGTGCCGGCACGAACTTGCTGGCGTCGATCGTGCCCCAACCGGTGGCCACGTCGAAGCCCTTGTCGGCGGTGAAGCCCGGCACGGTGACCGCACCGGCCGAATTCGTCACCGAGTCGTTGCCCGTCACGACATCGGCGATGCCGGCCTTGGCGCCCTGCGGACCCACGACGTTGTAGAGCACGTCGTTGATGTCACCGACACTGCCGTGGTTCAACTGCGCCGCCAACGCCAGGATGCCGGCGAACTCGGGTGCCGACTCGGACGTGCCGTCCTGCGCGTCCGCCGTGATGTCCGGGACCGAGCGCATCGCGCTGTTCGTGATGCCCTTGACCCGGTTCTGGAAGTCCGGCCGCGCGTACACCGACGAGAAGCCCGCGCCCTCGGAGAAGATGCCCACGTGCCACACCGGATCCGGCCCGAGCTTGGTGCCGTCCGTCGCGCTCACGTTGGGCACGCTGCCACCCAGCGCGGTGACCCACGGCGAGTCGTCCCACGCTGCCGTGTCCGGCCCCGTCGTGGTGTTGCCGCACTGGGCATTGGCCACGGCGAGGTTCTGCACAACACCACAGTCACCGGTGGCCACCATGACCGGCACGTCGTTCGCCGCGGCGGTCAGCGGACCCGGGTCCTGCGAACGAATCTGGGCAAGGTTGCTGTAGGTGCTCTCACCGGTGCCGTCACTGATCGACATCGAGTCGGCCAGGTGGTTGGAGCTGACGAACTCGACGGCGTGCATCAGTTCCGGCATGGCGACCTGGAACGGAATGTCGTCGTTGACCTCGCTGTCCGCGGGGCTGGCCGAGATGATGATCTTTGCGTACGGAGCGATGAGGTGCGCCGCCTCAACGTCCAGCCGCAGTTCGCCCATCCATGCGTTACAGGAGCCGTAGCTCTGCAGCGCGACCATGCCGGCCGGGCAGTCCGCCGGCAGCGGGCCGGACGGGAAGATCGTCTGGATGTCCGGGTCGGGCAGCCCGTAGCGGGCGTCGAAATTGTGGATCACGGTGTTGATCTGCGGGTCGTCCCAGCCCTCGATCAGCGCGATCGTGGTGCCGGTGCCGTCGATGCCCTTGAGCCACAGGTCACCGAGGTTGTAGTCGAAGACGTCCTGTGGGCCGGGCGTCTGTCGGGCGAACTTCGGGTAGTTCGCCTTCATGGTCTGCAACACCGCGGACAACGTCGCGATGTGGTCGGGAATCGGTGTCACGGTCGGGGCCCCCGCCACCGCCGGGGTCACCGCCGCACTCGCCGGCAACACCGCTGAGGACAGGGCCAGTGCCCCAACGGCTAACGGCGCGAGAGCTAGGATCAACGTCTTTCGCATCATCGAAACCTCACCAGTTTCGTTGGAACGCCAGGCGGCGCGCCCGGCGACCGGATTGTGTCCACACAACGATCGATCGGTCCAGGCCATAACTCGGATGGCGGTGCGGACGTGGTTCGATCGACACCATGGAGCTGCCCGAAGACCTGGTGTCGCTGCTGCGTCAGCCCAGTCTGTGTTTTGTCGCCACGACCATGCCCGATGGCGGCCCGCAGGTCACCCAGACGTGGGTGGACACCGACGGCAGCAACATCGTGGTGAACACCGTGGAGGGCGTGCAGAAGGTGAGGAACATGCGGCGGGACCCGAGGGTGGCGGTGAACATCGTCGACGCGAACCAGTCGTTCCGCTACTACGCGATCCGCGGCCGGGTCCTGGACATCACCACGGACGGCGCCGCCGAGCACATCGAGGAGCTGTCGCAGCGCTACACCGGTGGACCCTACCCCTGGTACGGCGGCCGCGACCGGGTCCGGCTGAAGGTGACGATCGAGGCCGACCGGATCCGCGCACCCCGCTGAGGCGCGGCGCCACCCGCTGAAGTGACGCCGCGCCCGGGATTCAGCTGGTCGTGCAGGTGACGCCGTTGAGGGTGAACGATGCCGGTGCGCTGGCATTACCGGTGTGACTGGCCTGGAAGCCGATCGCGACCGACGCGCCGGGGGCGATACTCGCGTCGTAGCTGAGGTTCGTGGCCTTCACCGCGCCGCTGGCCGGTGCGTACGTGGCGTTCCAACCGGTGACGACCGCCTGGCCGGCCGGCAGAGTGAAGCCCAGCGTCCAGCCGTTGATCGCGGTGCTGCTGGTGTTGGTGACCGTGATCGCCGCCGTGAAGCCGGTGGCCCAGGCGTCGATCACGTCCGAGACCGAGCAGGCTCCGCCGCCTGATACCGGTGGTTTGGTCGTCACCGGCGGCGTGGTGACCGGTGGCGTCGTGACCGGTGGCGTCGTGACCGGTGGCGGTGTCGCGCTGTTCAGGCCGAAGAACTGGATCGCGTTGATCGCCATGCCGGTCAACGGCAGGACATGGCCCGCGCCCGCGATGCTGTACGCCTCAACCTGCACGGCACCCGCGGCGTTCGCGTAGCGCGTGCGGGTCCAGCCGGCCTGCGGTGTGTCGGTGGACGTCGGCGTCTGGCTCACGCCGAGCACGTTCGTCCACTGTTTGATCTCCTCGCCGAAGTTCGGGTAGAAGAGCGTGGTGTCCGCCGTGCCGTGCCAGAGTTGGACGCGTGGGCGCGAGCCCGTGTAGCCGGGATCGGCACCCCGGGCCAGGTCACCCCACTGCTGTGCTGTCTTGATGATCTGCCCGTTGGCGCACTGCGCGTTCCACATCGACGGGTCCGTCGTGGCGAAACAGGTGGCCGGCACGCCCATGAACGCCGCGCCCGCCTTGAACACGTCCGGATAGTCGGCCAGCAGAACGTTCGTCATCATGCCGCCGGACGACGCCCCGGTGACGAACACCCTGGTCGGGTCGCCGTTGTTGTGGGTCTCGACGTAGTTGACCATCGACACGATGCCGGCCGGGTCGCTGCTTCCGTTGTGGGTCAACGCCTGTGGGGTGGACACGTCGAAACACGAGCCGGCACGCGTTGACGACGGGTAGATCACGATGAACCCGAACTGGTCGGCCAGCGACGCGAACTGCGTGCTGCCGAAGAAGCCGGGGCCCGAGCCGGTGCACTGGTGCACCGCCACCAGGATCGCCGGATGTGGTGCCACGGTGGTGGGCACGTAGACGTACATGCCGAGGTTGGTCGGGTTGAAGCCGAAATTGGTGACCTGGACCAGGGTCGCGGCCGAGGCCGACGGAGCGCCCAGCACGACCGCCATCGCGGCCGCGAGCAGCGCGACGACACCTGCCAATGCCTTCAGTGTGGTTCGCATCAGCCTCTCTCCCTCGGGTCTGCGGGTGAAATCTTTCTGACCCTGGAGTGAATGCTTTCAATCGGCAACGACGGCGGCCCGGCCGCTGACATGCGAGGCGCTGAACGGGGCAAATCGCCAGGTCGACGGGAAAGTTTCAGCGCCGGTCGCGGGCCGTTCCCGGTCGTAGACTGCCGTAGTGACGACCCGCCGCGAGGTGACGATGGCGAGCATCGCCCGCTTGGCCGGGGTGTCGGCACCCACCGTGTCCAGGGTGATCAACGGCCGGTCCGGCGTCTCGCTGAGCACGCGGCAGCGGGTCGAGGCCGTCATCCGGGAGCACGGCTACCAGCGGCCGGACAGCGTCGCGCCGGTCGCGATCCTGGAACTCGTGTTCCACGCACTGGAAAGCCTGTGGGCACTGGAGATCATCCGCGGTGTCGAGCAGGTGGCCAGGGAACACGAACTGGCCGTCGTGCTCACCGAGATGCAGGGCAGGCTGACACCGGGCCGGGCGTGGACCGAGCAGGTGCTGACACGACGGCCGACCGGTGTGGTCGCGGTGTTCTCCGAGTTGACCGTGGCACAACAGTCGCAGCTGGCCACCCGGGGTATCCCGCTGGTGGTGCTCGACCCGACCGGTGAGCCGCTGCACGAGACACCGTCGGTCGGCGCGACGAACTGGAGCGGCGGCCTGGCCGCCACCCGGCACCTGCTCGACCTCGGGCACCGGCGGATCGCGATGATCAGCGGGCCGACCGAGTGGCCGTGCTGTCGGGCCAGGCTGGACGGCTACCGGGCCGCGATGGACGCCGCCGGTGCGGCCCCACTGGTCCGAGTGTCCACTTTGTACGTTGAGGGCGGCTTGCGCGACGGTCGGAAACTCTTACGGCTGCCTGACCCGCCGACCGCTATCTTCGCGGCCAACGACCTGCAGGCACTGGGCGTGTACGAGGCGGCGCGGGAAATCGGTGTCCGCATCCCGGAGGAATTGAGTGTGGTCGGATTCGATGACCTGTCCTTCACGCAGTGGTCAGGCCCGCCGATGACGACCGTGCACCAACCGCTGGTCCAGATGGGTGCGGCAGCCGCCAACCTGGTCATCGCGCTCGCTGCCGGCCGGCAGCCAGAACACACCCGGATCGAACTGGCCACCAGGCTGATGGTCCGGGCCAGCACAGCACCACCCAACGGAATCATCTGAAACGAGGGCGTTTGCATGCGTAAGACGATGGTGGACGTGACGACCGAGGACGGCGTCGCAGACACCTACCTGGTGCTCCCCGACGGCGACGGCCCGCACCCCGGCGTGCTGATCTACATGGACGCGTTCGGGCTGCGGCCACGACTGGAGGAGATGGCTGACCGGATCGCCGAGCGCGGTTACGCCGTCATGGCGCCGAACCTGCTCTACCGCGGCGGCCCGGCACCGCAGGTCGACATGGCCGGCCTGGCCGACGCCAGTCAGCGCGAGGCGATCTTCGGCAAGATCATGCCACTGATCATGAGCCTGGACACCGAGTCCATCACCAAGGACACCAAGGCGTACCTGGACTTCTTCGCCGCACAGGAGGGCGTCGACCCCGGCCCGGTGGTGATCTTCGGCTACTGCATGGGCGGGACCAACGCGCTGCGTGCGATCGAGGCGTTCCCGGACCGGATCAAGGCGATCGGCAGCTTCCACGGCGGCCGCCTGGCCACCGACCAGCCGGACAGCCCGCACCTGCAGGTCGGCAAGATCACCGGTGAGGTGTACTTCGGGCACGCCGACCAGGACCACTCCATGACGGCCGAGCAGATCGGTGTCCTGGAGGCGGCGCTGGACGAGGCGGGCGTGACCTACCGGTCGGAGCTGTACGAGGGCGCGGAGCACGGCTGGACGATGGCCGACACGGCCGCGTACCACGAAGAGGGCGAGAAGCGGCACTGGGTGAACGTGTTCGAGCTGCTGGACCGCGTGCGCTGAGACACAACCTCAGTTCGCCGGTCGTCACTCGGCCGGCGAACTGAGATGCCGGCAGCTGAGTCAGGTCTTGAGGCGGTTGTAGATGCAGAGAGGTGTGAATCCACCGCTCTGTACCCGTAGTGGACAACCCACACAGTTGGTCCCGCGCTCGGTTTGCCACAACTCCGACTCGGTCTGTCGGAGGGTCAGTACGCCGTCGCTCCAGACATAGGCACTGCGGCTGTCGTCCTCGACCAGCATTCCGCAGGAGAACACCGATCCACTCGGGAAGAACTGCAGGTTGGTGCGCCCACGGACGGCACACGCCGTCGGATCTTCACCAGGCAGGCCGTACGCGTAACCGAGCTCGCAGTCCACCGTGTAGCTGCTGCGGGGCGATCGGTACTCTCGTACGCGGGACAACACCTGGTCCCGCCACTCGACCGCGTCGATGATCTCCTCACGAGCCCATTCCCGCGCCCGCCCCGCTGCTGAGAACCAGTGCATGTTCAGGCGGTCCGCACCGAGTTCCTCGGCGAAGTCCAGCATCGCGGTTACGCTCGGTAGCGTGGACTTCATCACGGTGTAGTTGATGTCGAATGGAATCGACAAACTTCGTAGTTTATCGATCGTCGCCATCACATCGGCAAATGCCCGCCTGCCACGTAGTCGGTCGAACTGTTCAGCTGTAGGCGCGTCCAGACTGACCGCCACCCGGCTGAGCTTTTTCGCCATCTCGGGCCCATCAAGCGCGATGCGAAACTTCTTACTACCGTTCGTCACCACGCGAGCGGCTAGACCCGCCGACCTGATCACATCGAGTATCGCGACGAATTCACCGTGTAGTGATGGTTCTCCACCTAGGAGGGTGATCTCACCGACATTGCCGCCGGCAGACGCCCAGTCGACGATGGACCGGACCGTGTCGAGCGACATCCCGGACCTGCTGTCCAGAAATTCATCCGATAGGAAGCAATACGGACAGCGACGATTGCACGTCGAGGTGACATACAGGTCGACACTGTTAAGTTTGAAATCGCTGGCCGACAAGGCACCGCGCCGGACATCCGGCAAAACGGAACCGCTTGGTGCCGAGTCGGGCATCGGCTCGTCTCCCCTGCGAAAGCTACCTGAAGTGGATGTACGCACTCTACGCCCAGGGTGCGACCTCATCCCTGAATGTCAGAATGAAACCAGCTCGACATGGCATGCGCAACAGCGAGCGACGTATCCATCGGGTCGCTCCGCAACGAGGGAAGTGTTTCGTACCAGGTGCGCAGTCTTCGTCCGGCGACGGACAGTCGGCCGACGGCCCCGTCGGATGCCATGTCGGCAAGCTGAACAGCCACTGTGTACAACCACTCCAGGAGCGACTCGCCCGTCCCGGCGTCTGCCAGCGCCAAGCGGATGAATCGAACCAGGTCCCGCTCCCGATATACGGCACTACGGAGGAGTTCTTGATTGGTCCAGAGGTCGGCACCATCAGCGGGTGTCTCAAGACGCGGGACATAGACGCTCGCGACCGCCGGCACGTCGTCACGGGTGCGCCACAGGTCCCACATCTGCTGCTCGTCCTTGCCGCCCAGCGTCACGACCAGCGAGTCGTCGCCAGGGGCCGAGCCGTACCGATCCAGCTCGGCGTCGAGTGCCAACCAAGTATAGATCGGTCGCAGCAACCGGTGCGCCGACGAGTGTGCCACAGCGATGTTGGGAGTGTCCGCGTCGATCACCTTGGCCGCCACCAGAACATCGAAGATCTGAGCCGTCGGCGAATAGAAGTTGTTCGCAAGATTCCACAACTTGACCGCACGGTCGGACTCCGTCATGCCTTCCAGTAGCGTACTAAGCCGGTGCATGGTGGGTCGTACTGTCGATCCACAGACCGAGAACCAAGCGGCTACCGCCTCCTCGAATTCCGACGCCCACTCGTCCGCTCGCGTCGGGTTAATCCCGATGTCGTCTAGGTAGAGCTCGATCGGGATCCCCAGCTTTCCGAACAACACGGCGGTCAGCGCGTGCACCCCATGGATGAGATGCGGCTTTCGCAACCGGTGTGGCCAGAAGACGAACTTCGGTTCGACCATCCTAGGAATCGCGCTATGCCCGAAATGGTAGTCCTCGCTCAGCGTCCTGGCCAACTGGTAGAGATTCGTCGTGGCAACAGTCGAACTACCCGCCGGGACCCACCCGGTACGGCCGTTCTTGTTGAGCTTGTCCTGCAATTCTACGAAAAGACGGTCCCGATCGATACCGTAGTAAGGGGTCACCCGATGGCTGTTCTCATGGAAGAAGGTCGCCAGGCCAGGGTTGATATGGGCATGGTTTTCCTCGTCCTCATACACCGACCACAGAATCTCGGTGGCGGATTCTGCATCCTCACCCGCCACGTCGTTCAACTCGTCGCGCAGAACGCGAGCCACGATGTCATCCCAGCCGCTGTAGCCGATGACGAGCAGCGTCCGCTGGCGGAGATGGTTGCTCAGCCACGCTTCAAGCGCCGGTCTCGGCCGACCGATCTCTCGCGGCGAGTGCAATGTCGCGCCGCGGCAGTCACCATGCAGATGGAGAACGAGATGCTCCTCGGGGTCCAGCCGTAGGCCGGCCATCGTGCCGTCGTACTGGGCGGCGAAGGTGTACGCACGAACACCGGCGGCACGGAGCGCGATCTCCAGCAATCCGTCGAAGTTCGTTGTGAGCATCGTCTGACAGACGTGCGCGGGGTACGCCTTGATGACCGCGGCAAGAGCACGCAGGCCGTCTGGGAGCCGCCAGTTGCCCACGTCCTTCTCCAGGGCGCTGAACCGGCCCTCGGAGAGGGGCCGGTTCACGGCCCGAGGAGGCAGTGGGCCGCGATATGCCTTGAGCACCGACCGCTGCACGAACGCTCGGACGTCGTCCGTGCCGCGCACTCTCTTCACCAGCTCAAGAGCGTCTGAATACCTGTTGATTCGATCATCCTGGACCCCGCCGTGCACGGTCATCGGTTGACTGGTGGGCAGTGAGAATCCGCTACCGATCTCGTCCGCGAACTGTTGCGCCTGGAGCGTCAGATCCGCTACTCCAGGAACGAAAGGCACAGTGGCGCCTGCACCGAGAAGGATGCACAGTCGTCTGTCACCAGAGCCATCTCGCAGCAGATACCCTAACCGTGAGACCAGCTGCGTCGTCATATCTGATGGCAATCCGCACTCCTCCCCGGCGACCGCACGAACATCGAGCGTTCGTCCGACACTACGTAACCAGGCGGATAGGCGCTACACCCTGACCTGGCGATCCATCAGCCATGCGGCCATTGGGAGACAATGAGACATCCTCGACCAAATGGGTGGTACAGCTCGTTCATGGGCGGGCCGACATCGCCGGTCTCGCAGGGGTGGAACAACTGATCCGTCATGTGGCTGCGACACAGAGCATGCCGAGGTTCGGCGCTCTGACGGACGAGGACATGGTGGAAAGCCCGACGGTGACGTCGTCACCACAGCCGATCACGCTGCCGAGGAGGGCATTGCCGTCGGACTGCTTACTCTCCTTCCGGGTCTCACCTTGTCGGAGAAGAGGCGGCAGCCGCACCGGAGCTGATGCAGAAGCCCACAGACGAATGCCCCGTCCGGATTGTCGACCCGATCGACGGCACAGTCAATTTCACAAGCGGAAATCCACATTTCGCAACAATGGTCGCGCTGGTATTGCGAAGCCGGCGAATCGCCTCATGGATCGAACATGTGGACTCGCTACTCGATTTGGACGTCATGACTGCCACACCGAACTGGTGGCGATCTCAGGACAGGGCGCAGACCAATCGACTGTGTGTGAAGCGCTCTCGTCGTCCTTCTTCGACGCCGCCGGACACGCTCATCTGGAGATAGCATCCGGGCGCCGATCCGTCATGGTGTTGACATAGGACAAACCATGGGACCACGCGGGCCGGCATCCTGCCGCTGCCGCTGGTGGCAGGCCCCCTGCGCGGCATGTGTCCGGCTGGTGCAGGCCGCCCTCACCGACAGCGTAGCCCGGCGACGGGCGGCGATAGAGCTGATGTCCAGGTCGGCCATGATCGGCCGACCTGGACATCAGCTTGTGCTGTGCTCAGGACAGGTCGAACCGGTCCAGGTTCATCACCTTGTCCCACGCGGCGACGAAGTCCTCGACGAACTTCACCTTCGCGTCGTCACTGGCGTAGACCTCGGCCACCGCGCGCAGCTCGGAGTTCGAGCCGAACACGAGGTCGACCCGGCTGCCGGTCCACGTGACCTCACCGGCCGCGTTGCGGCCCTCGAAGACCTCGGCGTCGTCCGACGTCGGCCGCCACGTCGTGCCCATGTCGAGCAGGTTGACGAAGAAGTCGTTCGTCAGCGTCTCGGGGTTCGACGTGAGGACGCCAAGCGAGGACTGCTGGAAGTTCGCGCCCAGCACCCGCAGGCCGCCGACCAGCACCGTCATCTCGGGCGCGCTCAGGGTGAGCAGGTTGGCCCGGTCGACCAGCACGTACTCGGCCGGCAGCCGGTGCCCCTTGCCGCGGTAGTTCCGGAAACCGTCCGAGGACGGCTCCAGCGCGGCGAAGGACTCCACGTCGGTCTGCTCCTGGGACGCGTCCGTGCGGCCCGGCGTGAACGGCACCTGGATGTCGTGACCGGCGTTCTTGGCTGCCTGCTCGACCGCGGCACACCCGCCGAGCACGATCAGGTCGGCGAGCGAGACCTGCTTGCCGAACGACGCCTGGATGCCTTCCAGGGTACGGATCACCATCGCCAGCGTGTCGGGCTCGTTGACCTCCCACTCGCGCTGCGGCGCCAGGCGGATACGGGCACCGTTGGCGCCACCGCGCTTGTCGCTACCGCGGAACGTGGACGCCGAGGCCCACGCGGTCGCGGTGAGTTGGGCGACGGTCAGGCCGGACGCGAGGATCTGGCTCTTGAGTGCCGCGATGTCGGCCGCGTCGACCAGTTCGTGGTCCACCGCCGGCACGACGTCCTGCCACAGCAGCTTCTCGTGCGGCACCAGCGGACCGAGGTAGCGGGCGAGCGGCCCCATGTCGCGGTGCGTCAGCTTGAACCACGACCTGGCGAACGCGTCCGCGAACTCGTCCGGGTGCTCCAGGAAGCGGCGTGAGATCGGCCCGTAGACCGGGTCGAAGCGCAGCGCCAGGTCCGTCGTGAGCATCGTCGGCGTGCGGTTCAGTTCGCCGGTCTCCGGGTCGGGCACGGTGTTCGCGCCCGCCCCGCCCGTCGGCTGCCACTGGTGAGCGCCCGCCGGGCTGGCGGTCAGCTCCCACTCGTACTTGAACAGGTTCTCGAAGAAGCTGTTGTCCCACGCCTTGGGTGTCGCGGTCCACGTGACCTCGATACCGCTGGTGATCGCGTCCCGACCCTTGCCGGTGCCGAAGCTGTTACGCCAGCCGAAACCCTGCTCCTCCAGCGGGGCACCCTCGGGCTCCGGGCCGACGTACTGGTCCGGGTCGGCGGCGCCGTGGGTCTTGCCGAACGTGTGGCCACCCGCGATCAGGGCGACGGTCTCCTCGTCGTTCATCGCCATGCGCAGGAACGTCTCGCGGATGTCCCGTGCGGAGCCGAGCGGGTCCGGCTGGCCGTTGGGGCCCTCCGGGTTGACGTAGA
This sequence comes from Pseudonocardiaceae bacterium, assembly GCA_036279295.1. Lineage (GTDB taxonomy): Bacteria > Actinomycetota > Actinomycetes > Mycobacteriales > Pseudonocardiaceae > DATEPR01. Next base: position 44,035 of record DASUJK010000120.1, read on the forward strand.
TCAGGCCCATCTGGACGGCGCCGAGCGGGCGTTCCAGTTCGCGGTCACCGGTGTAGCGGGCGTCACCGAGCCAGGTGTTCTCCGGACCCCAGTAGACGTCCTCGTCGGGCTCGTACACGTCCTCGCGGCCGCCTGCGAAGCCGAAGGTCGTGAAGCCCATCGTCTCCAGTGCGCGGTTGCCGGCGAAGATGATCAGGTCGGCCCAGGAGATCTTGCGGCCGTACTTCTTCTTGACCGGCCACAACAGCCGCCGCGCCTTGTCCAGGTTGCCGTTGTCCGGCCAGCTGTTCAGCGGTGCGAAACGCTGCATGCCGGCGCCGGCCCCGCCGCGGCCGTCGTCGATGCGGTAGGTACCCGCGCTGTGCCAGGCCATCCGAACCATGAACGGTCCATAGTGGCCGAAGTCGGCGGGCCACCAGTCCTGCGAGGTCGTCAGTACCGCGTCGACATCCGCGGCCACGGCGTCCAGATCGAGCGAGGAGAACTCCGCGGCGTAGTCGAAATCGTCCGCCATCGGATTGGCAGCGGCGGAGTGCTTCCGGAGAATCGCCAGGTTGAGCCGGTTCGGCCACCAGGTCCGGTTGCCCGCGCCCTCAGTCGGGTGATTGGGGCTCGCGACCGGGCACCCGCTCGGCTCGTTCATCTCGCCGACAACGGCGTCAGGTTGTTCGGACATGGGAATCCTTTCCGGGATGAAGGGCGTGTCCGCTCAGCTACTTGTTGGTCGCGCCCGAGCAGTCGGCGCACAGACCCCAGTAGATGACCTCGGCCTCGTCGATGGCGAAACCGTGGTCGTCGGACGCGGTTAAGCAGGGTGCGGCACCGACCGCGCAGTCGGCATCCGCGATGACCCCGCACGATCGGCACACCACGTGGTGGTGGTTGTCGCCGACCCGTGACTCGTAGCGCGCCACCAATCCGGCCGGCTGGATGCAGCGCAGCAGGCCGGCATTGGTCAACGCCCGCAGCACGTCGTAGATCGTCTGATGGGAGACTTCACCAAGATCCGCACGCGCCATGTTGATGATCGAGTCGGTGTCGGCGTGAGGATGGGCGTACACCGCGGCCAGCACCGCCACCCGAGGGCGTGTCACGCGGAGAGTGGCCCCGCGCAACATGTGCTGGTAGTCCGAAGTGGTCGGCACGCCTCGTAGCCTGCCGGGTTTTCTGGAATGAGTCAAGTTTTCCGCTCGATCGCGTGGTGACTCATGGTTACCCCGTGAAGTAACCCGCCAGGTCAGCGACCAGGTCGAGTCGGCCGACGTGGTTGAAGAAGTCGACCTTGCCGTCCTTGCCGATCGGGACCACGACCTGGTTGGGCACGGTCTGGCCGATGTTCACGTTGAGCACGGACGTACCCGGCCGGGCGACACCGTCGGGGTAGACCGTCACGAACGTGGGCTGAGTCGGGGCCACGGCGGTCACGTTGAGTACGACGGACGTCGCGTCAGCCGGTATCCCGGCCCGGCCCGCCACCTGGAGCGCCACGATGCCGCCCGCGCCGAGTGTGCTGTTCGTGGTGCGGGTGTCCAGCAGCCGAGTCGGCGCGGTGGGCGTGAACGGAGTGCCGCCCGGATTCGGTGCGAACACGACGGGCTGTGTGTAGACGGCCTCGACATCCACGATGACGTGCACCGAACCGAGATGGTTGAAGATGTCCACGAATCCGTCGTTCGCGAACACGGTCACCAGGTTGGACGTCGTCTGGCCACGGGAGAAGTTCAGATTGGACGTGCCCGGCCGCGGCGTGCCGTCCTGGTACGCGGTCAGGAAACTGGTGGTGGTCGAATCGGTCGCGGTGATGTTCAGGACCATTGCCGAGATCGGGTCCCGGAACAGTTGGCCGACCGGCACTTTCAGCACACCGCCTGGGCCGACCGGAGCGCCGGTCCGGGTGTCCAGTACCCGCTGCGACGGCATGGCGGACAGGAATCCGCCGCCGTTGAACGCAGGCCGGTCAACGTAGTAGCCCTCGATGTCGGCGACGGCGTCCACGGTGCCCAGGTGGTTGAAGAAGTCGACAGCGCCGTTCGCGCCGACCGGCACGGTGACCAGGTTCGGCACGGTCTGGCCGGGCACGAAGTTGAGGCTGGACGCGACCGGTCGGGTGGTCAGATCCGGGTACACGGTGAGGAAACTGTTGGCGGTCGGGTTGACGGCCGTCACGTTGAGCACGACGGCGGACACCCCGGTAGCTGGAATTCCGTGTGTGCCAGCCAGTTTTAGGCTGACCACGCCGTTCGGGCCGACCCTGCCGATCCGCACACCGCCGGTGCCGTCCCTGGTGTCCAGTACTCGTTCGGGTGACAGGCTGAAGTACGCGCTACCGACCGTGAACGGGTGCGAGACGGTGGCCGTGTTGCCGGCGAAGTCGGTCTCGGTGGTGGTGACGGTGTAGGTCCCGGGATCGGTGTAGCTGTGCAGAGTCTGTTCGGCGGTGGTGTGCTGGACCGGGGTGCCGTCGCCGAAATCGGTGGCGTAGTCGGTGATCTGCCAGCTGTCCAGCGATGCGGTGTCGTCGGACTCGACGCTGAGCGGGCCGACCTGGAACACGTCCGACCGAGGCACCAGCGGTGCGGGTGTAGTCACCTGAACGGTGCCGAACCGGGTCTGCCGCACGCCGGCGGATGTCGTGGCCGTGACTTGGATGCTGTCGACCTGTGCCGCGGTGTAGGTGTGCGTGGCGGTCGGCGTCGTCGTGACCACAGGCGGCGTGCCGTCACCGAAGTCGAAACTGTACGTCGCCGCCGACGACCACGGGTTGGTCACGGGGACGGTCACCGTGACCGGTAGCGGCGTCGGGCCCTTCGGCGGGGTGACGACCGGGAGGCCGAGGTCGAACGGGTCCTGCACCTCGGAGGCACCCCGGTCGGCGTTGCCGATCCCGGTGTTCGGCCGCAGCCCGTCGTCCACGTGGGGCTTGCCGGACTGGTCGACGGTCAGCTCGCCGGGCGCGTCCGAGTCCGCGGAGTCGATGGCGGGCGACGAGGAGCCGAGCGTGTCGAGAGTTGTGTTGACGAACTGCGGGAGTGCGTTGATGTCGTGGGCACCCTGACCGGTCGCGGCGGTGAAGGCGGCGGGCGAGGTGTAGTCGGTGCCGGCCCAGTTGTAGAGGTGGGCCAGTTCGCCGTTGATGAGGTTGTAGTCGGTGGTGGCGTCCTTCGAGACCGCCAGTTCGGCCAGGAACGGGACGCTCGCGCAGGGCGAGCCGCCGACGGAGGTGTTGTCATCGGCGTCCAGGATGTTGTTCTCGACGGTGCTGCCGGTCGACGTGCCGGCGAGTGTGATCCCGGCCGTGCAGTTGCGTACCACCGAGTTGCTGGTCACGACCGTGTCTGGGGCGTCGACCGTGGCCACGCCCGGGCCGCTGTTCTGGTTGATGATGTTTGTGGTGACGGTGGTTCCGGTGGCGTCCTGGATGTTGATGCCGCCGCCGAGAAAGTCGTCGATGATCGACCGGCTGACGGTCATGTTTGTGGACTGACCGGCGACGTCGACGCCGTCGCCTCGGGCGGCGGCACCGTTGAGGAAGTCGTCCGTGACGGTGACGTTCGAGGAGTCGGTGATGTCCAGCCCGGGCGCCGAGCCAGCCACTTCGATGCCGGTGATGACGATGTCGTGGGCGCCAGCGATGTGAAACCCGGGCCCGCCGTGACCGTTGACAGTCGGCTTGCTGGGGGCGGTGGCCGGATGTGGCACACCGTCGAAGGTGATCGGGGCGCCCTGTTCGCCGGAGCGGGTGACGTCGATCTGGCCGGAGTACTGACCTGGGCGATGTGCACGGTCTCGCCGGGTAAGACGAGGTTGGCGGCGGCCTGGATGGTGCAGAACGGTTGACCGGCGGTGCCCGGACCGGTGTCCGAGCAGGTGTTCAAGACGTTGTTGACGAACAAGTCGGCTGGTGCGGCCGCGGCCACGGAGGTGGCGGAGCCTGCGGTGAGCACACCGGCGACCAGCAGGGTGACAACACGTCCACGCACGACACAACCCCCAGGAGTCCTGGACCGCAAGGATGCCGCGAAAGATAGCGTCGGATGTGGACCGGGCGCTAGGACCAAGAGCGACATTGGCGACAACTCGGAGGTCAGGCGGCCGGGTAACGTTTGCGTGTGCCCCGCGACAGATGACCGTGAGCGGTAGGCAGTTGATTGTGGCGGTGGCTAGGGATCGGCCTGTGTTTGACGGGATGTACGACGGTGATCGTGCCGAGCGGACCACCCCGGGTGGTCACGGTGACTGTGACACCGGCACCACAGCCAACGGGCTTCTTCAACGACTTGCCGAATAGTGGATCCGACGAGTCGACCACAAAGGTGCTGGACGGACCATCTCTGGACAACGGCATGATTGGCGTTCTGCAGAATGACTACAAAATCGATGTCAGCAGCGTCACTCGTCCTCCGCTGCTTCAGTCCGCCAACGTTCAAGCGCATCAGCCCAGATGTTTCGCGCGATTCGACGATGATCTTGCCCGGGCGGTGACGATCTTATTCTCTGCGTTTCCGGAGGCGGACATGACCGTACCGCCGACCTGCACTACGTCGACCGCTCCAAGGTCCTTCCTGTCGGGGGGCAGGGAGGTCAGCTCAGGTGAACGCGGCGCGGATCGCACGCCACCCGCGGGCAATGTCCTCGGCGTAGGCCCAGGTCCGGTCGATCCGCAGCCTGACCTGCCGGCCACCGCGGGTGATGCGGCCGGCCACGTGCAACACCAGATTGCGGAAAGTGGCGATCTCGGCGTGCGCCAACACCGGCGTGGCGGCGAAACCCAACAGTTTGGCCCAACACACCAGATCCATCGCGGCCAGCAGGGTTTCCAGCCAGGCGACGTTCTCCTCCCAGCCACGGCAGGGCAAGTTACGCAACCCCGTTGCTTTGCCTTCCCGGATGCGGTCTTCGACCCGAGCATGCTGGCGGTGGTGGCGCTCCAGTCCGGCGGTCTGACCCGCGATCACCCGGTCGGGAATGTCGGTGATGAACGCGGTGATCCGATGCCCGTCCGCGTCGGTGAACCGCAACTGCGCACCCGGATGCGGGCGTTCAGCCCGCAGCACCACCCGACTGCCCTCCGGCCAGGCCGACAGATCCAGCATGCCGGTGACCTCGGCGACCCAGGCACCGTCCCGGATCCCGCCACCGGTCTGAATCGCCGACTCCCAGCACCCATCGGGAACCTCATCGACAATCGCCTGGATCCGGGTGTCCACCGGGAATCCGAAGGAAAACCACACTCCCGCCTCCC
>DASUJK010000121.1:0-7432 GCA_036279295.1 Pseudonocardiaceae bacterium
TTGAACTCGGCCAGTTCTGGGTCCAGGAAGCAGGCCGGACCGGCCGAGGGCAGATACGCTTTCGCTCCGGTGATCCGGACCTTCCGGCACAACGTGTCCATCAGGTCCGACCGCACCTGCTCGACCTTGGCCGCCATCACCGGTGCCGGGTAGTCGTAGCAGTTCGGGTACCACATGGCACCGGAGAACTGCGCGGCCAACAGGTCGATGTCGCCGGGCAGCTCGGACATCGGCGTGTTGCAGTCGTTCAGGTCGAGGAAGCGGAACCCGTCCAGGTCCAGCAGCAGGCCGCTGTCCTCCTTGTGGCTGGTGTCCAGGTACATGGTCGCGGTGACCCCGGGCGCCAGTTCCTTCGACTCCCGGTGCTCCAGCGCGACCACGTCGGGGAAACCGAGATCACGGAAGCGCCGGACCATCACCTTCGACCGGTACTTCGGCACCAGCACGGTGATCGACCGGTCCAGTCGCTCCAGCAGCCGGTGGTCGAAGTGGTCCTCGTGCGCGTGCGAGACGTACAGGAAGTCGAACTTTCCCCCGACCACATCGTCCAAGAGATTCCTGTTGTCCGGAAAGGGAAACCAGGAATCCAGGAACGCGGGGAAGAACCACGGGTCCATCAGGATCCGGCAACCGGCGTGGCTGACGACAAAACCGGCGTGCCCGAGATACCGGATCGTTGCCATCTTTCTGCGCCCTAACCCGCTCACGCCCCGACGGCCGGAGCCGCCGCGGTCTGCTCGGTCCACCACGCGACCAGGCCACGCAGCCCGTCGTGCAGCTCGATCTCCGGGCGCCAGCCCAGATCCCGCGCCGCCGCGGAGATGTCGGCCAGCCGCCTGCTCACGCCGCCACCGGCGTCGCGCGCCGGGCCGTGCTCGGGCACCAGGTCGGAGTCCATCGCGGCCAGCAGCGCGTCGGCGAGGCCACGCAGGCTGGTCTCGGTCGCGGTGGCGATGTTGTATACCGAGTTCGTCGCCGCCGAGCGGGCCGCCAGCACGTTGGCCCTCGCGATGTCGTGCACGTGCACGAAGTCCATCGTCTCGGTGCCGTCGCCGAAGATCAGCGGCGCCTCACCCCTGGCGATACGCTCCATCCAGCGGATGAACACCTCGGTGTACCGGCCGTAGACGTCCATCCTCGGGCCGTACACGTTGAAGTAGCGCAGCGCGACGTAGTCCAGGCCGTACATGGCGTGGAAGCTGCGCAGCATGCCTTCGTTGAACTCCTTGGCGGCGCCGTAGAAGGTGTCGTTGTTGTACGGGTGGTGCCGTTCGGTGGTCGGGAACTGCTCGGCGAGCCCGTACACCGACGCCGACGACGACGCGACGACCTTCTTCACGCCGGCCGCCGCTGCCGCCTCCAGCACCGTGAACGTGCCGTCGACCAGCGTTTCCAGGGCCAGCCTCGGCTCCTGGGCGCACTGCGTGATCCGGATCGCGGCCAGGTGGAAGACCACGTCCACGCCGTAGGCCAGCTCGGCCATCAGCGCGCGGTTGTTGATGTCACCCTCGACCACGGTCAGCCGGCCGTCGGCCCGCTCCGCCGCGCCGGCCAGGTTCTCCCTGCGCCCCCGGACAAAATTGTCCAGCACGAGCACGTTCGCCGCCCCCGCGTCGACCAGCTGGTCGACCAGCGCCGAGCCGATCGTGCCGGCTCCGCCGGTGACCAACACTCGCTGGCCGGTCAACGGCTGTGCTGCTGAGCTGTTCACGCACCAAGTCCCTTCTGATCGCCGACGAGGATGCCAGCGGGAATGTCGTCAATACCGATGACGGGCATGAACGCCCCGCCTTGGCGCAGGCTGGCCGACGCCGCTTCCAGCACGGCCAGCACGCGGATGCCGGACCAGCCGTCGGTCAGCGGCCTGCGGCCCTCGTTCACCGATGCCGCGAACTCGGCGAGCACACCACGCAGCGCCTCCCGTTCGGGCAGCGCGGGGGCGACCATGTCGCCGACCCGGTAGGACACCATGGCCCGAGTCTTGCTGTCCTCCGGCGTGCCCGCGGTGTCGACACCCCGGTCGTAGATGGACAGTCGCTGGGTCGGGTTGAGGTCGTCCCACACCACGGTGTGCGTCGAACCGCCGATGACCATGGTCCGGATCTTCGTGGGTGAGAGCCAGTTCACATGCACGTGCGCGATGGTGCCGTTGGACAGCTGCACGGTCAGGTGCGCCACACACGCCCGGCCGGCCCCGATCGGGTCGGAACCGTGCGCGGCCACCGACACCGGCACCACGTCGTCGGGCAGCACCGAGAAGAAGATCGACAGGTCGTGCGGTGCGAGATCCCACAGCACATCCACATCGGACTGCACGATGCCGAGGTTGATCCGCACCGAGTCCACGTACTGGATGTCGCCGATCCCGCCGCCGCGCACCAGCTCCCGGAGGTGCGCGACGGCGGGCGTGTAGCAGTAGGTGTGGTCCAGCATCAGCACCAGACCGTTGCGGTCGGCCAGCTCGACCAGGTCCCGGCCGTCATCGAGATTGGCCGCGAGCGGCTTCTCGACCAGCACGTGCTTGCCGGCCTCCAGGGCGGCCCTGGCCACCGGCAGGTGAGTGGCGGCCGGTGTCGCGACGGCCACCATCGACACGTTCGGATCCGCCAGCACCTCGTCCAAGGACGAGGTCGCCCGCACGGTGGAGTAGTCGCCGAGTACCTTGCGCGCTCTCTCCACATCCAAGTCGCACAGGTATTCCAGGTGAACTCCTTGGGTGAGCTGCGCGGTACGGACCAGGTTCGGTCCCCAATAGCCTGCGCCGATCACCGCGAGCCCGAGCTGCTGACGTTCGCCGGTCATCCGGTCGGTTCCTTCCACACCACTGACTTCGTACGAGATGGGCTGTTTGTTTCAGTCTGCTTCGTTACAGCGGTCAGTTACAGCTGGCCAACACCACGCTGACCACGGTGCAGCGCACGGACGCCGCATCGTTGGCCGGGTTCGGGTCGGTGGGCGTGGAGCTGGTGCGCAGCGCACTGAACTGGAACGGGACACCGATGGCCAGACCGATGGGGACGGTGAAGGTGGCCGACGCGCTGGCGCCGTTGGCGAGCGGGCCGAACGCACACACGGTACCTGTGCTGGTCGCCGTGCACTTGTTGGACGTGGCATGCAGTCCGGTGGGGATGGTCGCGGTGACCTTCGCCGCCTGTGCGGTGCCAGGGCCGTCGTTGGTCACGGTCACGGTGAAGTTCAGCCGGGTGGTGAGCAGGCTGAGCTGGGGACTGCCGGTCAGCGCGACGGCGAGGTCGGCCTTGGCGTTGATGGTCAACGTCGGGCCGGGCACCACGCCGCTGTCGAAGTTCGCGCCGGCGAGGTCACCCTCCAGGGTCTCCACCGCGCTGTCCGAGTTCGGGTCGACGGTCAGTGTGAACGTGGCCGTCGCCGAGCTCATGCCGCCGATGGCCGAACCGAACACCGCCCGGTACCCGATCGGGTCACCATCGCCGTTGGCGACGGTGTCGCAGGTGCCGCCGGGGCCGGCATCACAGCTGGTCAGTGTCGTGTAACTGGTGATCGCGTCCACGCTGCTGAACAGTTCGGCCGTCGGCTGCAGGATGGAGAAGAAGTTGTTGTCGGTGACCGTCTCGGTGACGGTCACGGTATCGCCGGGTTGCGCCGTGGCCGGGGACACGGTGAGCGCGACCACTGGTGTGTCCGCAGAAGCGGGTGTGCCCACGGTGGCGACCGCTGTCGCGGCCAGTGCGGTGACCGCTCCCGCGATGACCATTCGCCTCAACCAGGAACCTGTGTTCATGGTCTTGACCTCCTCGAACGTCGTGCCGCCGCGTCGGTGCGGTCGACAGATGGCGGCGGGAGCGGCATCGGCGCCGCGCCCACCGTCGGTAGACAGACCTGTTGGATGTCGAGCTAATAGGCCCCGTCGCCGCTGAACACCGCGCGCAGGGTCTTCCAGAGGATCACCGCGTCCAATGCGAGCGACCAGTCCTCCACGTAGCGGAGGTCCAGTCGAACCGCCTCGTCCCAGGACAGGTCACTGCGGCCACTGACCTGCCACAATCCGGTCACACCGGGCTTGACCAGCAAGCGCCGCCGGACGTCCGAGTCGTATTTCGCGCTTTCATCCGGCAGCGGCGGACGCGGCCCGACCAGCGACATCGAACCGGCCACGACGTTGAACAGTTGTGGCAGTTCGTCGATCGACCATCTGCGCAGTACGGCTCCGACCCTGGTCACCCGGGGATCGCTGCGCATCTTGAACAACAGACCGGCGCCCTCGTTGGCGCCGACGAGCTTGGCGCGCAACGCATGCGCGTCTCGCACCATCGTCCGGAACTTGATGATGGTGAACTCCCGGCCGTCCTTGCCGACCCGCCGCTGCGTGTAGAACACCGGTCCACGGCTGTCCACCGCGACGGCCACCGAGATGGCCAGCAGCAGGGGAGCGAAGACCAGCAGCAGCAGGCCGGCGCCGACCCGGTCCACCAGTTCCTTGATCATCCGGCGGCCGCCGCTGAACACCGGCGCGGCGACCCGCAGCATCGGCATGCCGAGCACGCCGGTGACGTGCACACGGGGGCCCGCGATCTCCATCAGGACCGGCGCCACCACCATCTCGGCGTCGCTGCCCTCCAGGTCCCACGCCAGCTGGCGCAGCCTGCTCGGCGTCCAGTAGGCGTCCGCGGTGACCGCGACGATCCGGTAGCCGCCCCGGCGGACGTGCCGGGCCAGGTCGCGCAGGCCACCGACGACGGGCACGCCGTCGATGTCGCCACCAAGGCCGGGTCCGGTCGTGCACGCCGCCTCCACCCGCCAGCCGATGTGCGGCGCGCTGCGGGTGCGGTTGATCAGGTCGAGCACCGTGTCACTGCCACCGGCCACCAGCACCGGCAGCAGACACCGACCGGCCTTGCGGGCCCGGTGCAGGAATCTGCGCAGCTGGTAGCGCTGGGCCACGGCGAGTATCGCGATCGTGGGGACCACGGCGAACACCCACGGCCGCATGTCCCGCAGGCCGCCGGCCAGCCCGCCGAGCGCCAGGATGACCACGGTGGCGGCCAGCCCCTTGCCCAGCCTGCGGAACTCCTCGGCGCCCTGGCCGAGCACACTCGGGTGCCAACCCCGGTTCAGCGCCATGGCGGCCGTCACCACGAGGACGGTGAGCAGCGCGAGGTCCAGCGGCACCGGCCACATCTCGCCGTGCCGCGGCACGGCGAGGCCACCGACCACCAGCACCGCGAGCACGATGGCCAGCAGGTCGCTGCCGATCACGGCCCAGCGGTAGCGCGCTTCCCAGCGGGTGGTGGGGCCGAAGCGACCGGCCGGCGGCTGTGCCGACGCCGGTCCGCCCGCGCCGCCAAGGGGGCCATCGCCCGCCAACCGCCCGAGTCGTCCCACCGCGGCGTGCCTCCTGGCTGATGTGGTGCGCCGGTGCCGCCCCGCTCGGGCGGCACCGCCGGGCACCGGGGTGATTCGCACGGTGTCGCCCGGTACGGCACCGGCCGACCGGGCATGCCTCGGTAACGGGTGGTTTTCGGCAAGTCCATCTACCGGAAGCCCTTCCGTCATCCCCGCCACTCCATTTCGGCCAAGCCAAGGCAGGACACATCACCGGTGCATGCCGTGATGGCCACCGAGTCGTTCGTAAAGAGGACAGTTGGAGCTTTTAGATACACGATCGGCTGGCGTGCCGGCCAAGACGCGTCATCGCAGATCGCACCACCTCAGTCGTTGTGCTTCTCGTTCGCGTTACGTCAAGTCGCCGAGATGGGTGATGTCGCGATCGTCGCAGTTACAGAAATGGGACGAGCGCGCTGAAAGTCGCCGTTCCGCACGGCGCAACCGGCCGACCCGGCCGGCGACCGCCCCACCCGACCCCGCCCGCGGTCCGCGGGCGAGCTTGGACGGCCGGTTACAAGAACGAAACGATCTCTTGACACCCGGGGGTCGGCGCGGTGAAATTCGACGCATTCTGTTCAGTCTCGTTTGATTCTGATCAGTCTCCCCGTCCACCGCCCACGACCGTCAAGAGGAGGCCACCGATGCCTCATCCGTTCGCTGGCAGGAACGTCGGCTCGATCCCGGGCGGCATCCCGCCGCTGTCCCGCAGGACCATGATCAGAGGCCTGCTCGGCGTCGCGGGCCTGGCCGCAGCGGCGCCCGTCATGTCGGCGTGTGGCGGCGGCGGCTCGGCCGCGTCGGCCACGGACACCAAACTGGTCACGTTCGGCTCGAACGGCTCGGACCCGATCCCCAAGCAGGCCTACGCCGCGACGCTGAACGCCTTCACCAAGTCCTCCGGTGACCAGGTCAAGGTCAACACTGTCGACCACGACACGTTCCAGAACACGATCAGCACCTACCTGCAGGGCACGCCGGACGACGTGTTCACCTGGTTCGCCGGCTACCGCATGCAGTTCTTCGCGGCCAAGGGGCTGGCCCACCCCATCGACGACGTGTGGGCCAAGATCGGCGGCAACTTCAGCGACGCGACCAAGGCGCTGTCCAAGGGCACCGACGGGCACTACTACTTCGTGCCGATCTACAACTACCCGTGGGGCGTCTTCTACCGGAAGAGTCTGTTCGCGGCCAAGGGCTACCAGGTGCCCACCACCTGGGACGACTTCATCGCGCTCGCAGCCAAGATGAAGTCCGACGGTCTGGTGCCGTTCTCCTTCGGCTACGGCCAGGGCGACTCGTGGGTCCCGCTGGGCACGTTCGACTACCTCAACATGCGGATCAACGGCTACCAGTTCCACATGGACCTGATGCACGGCAAGCAGTCGTGGACCGATCCGAAGGTCAACGAGGTGCTCAGCCACTACAGCCAGCTGCTGCCCTACACCCAGGAAGGCGCGGCCGGTCGCAAGTGGGAGGACGCCGCCCAGGCGCTGATCGCCAAGCAGACCGGCATGTTCACCCTCGGCCTGTTCGTCGCCCAGCAGTTCACCAACGCCGCCGACCTGGCCGACCTGGACTTCTTCGCGTTCCCGGAGATCAACCCGGACAACGGCCAGACCGCGGTGGAGGCACCGACGGACGGCTTCATGGTCAGTGCCAAGCCGAAGAACCTGGCCGGTGCCGTGAAGCTGATGGAGTTCCTCGGCTCGGCCGCCGCCGAGAACACCTACCTCGCCATCGACAGCGCCAACGTGGCCGTGAACAGCCAGGCCGACACGACGAAGTACAACACGCTGCAGAAGAAGGCCGTGCAGTTCATCAGCCAGGCGAAGAACCTGTCCCAGTTCGGTGACCGGGACTCCGACCCCGGCTTCGTGTCCAACGTCGTCGAGCCTGCGCTGGCCAAGTGGCTGGACAACCCGAGCAGCACCAAGTCCACCCTGTCCACGATCGAGTCGCAGAAGTCCCAGTACTTCACCACCTGACCGGCGGGGGCAGCAGCACATGAGCGCGACAGTCGATCGACAACAGCAGCGGCGGACGCGCCGGGACCGGGCCCGGCGCGTCC
>DASUJK010000122.1:0-12218 GCA_036279295.1 Pseudonocardiaceae bacterium
GCAGGGCTATTCGTTCGCCAGGTTCGGCGCCCGCTACCCGTCGGCAGGCGGAATGCTGGAGTACGTCGCGAAAGGGTTCGGCGAGGGGCACGTCCTGGGCGTCACGGCATGGCTGACGTACTCCGCGAACGCCATCGTCACCGCCATGGTCGCCGTCTCATTCGGCAGTTACGCCAGCGCGACGTTCACCGACCAGAACGAGTCCTGGGCCAAGGTGTTCGCGGCGCTCGTCATCGTCGCGATGACCGCGGTGAACGTCCTCGGATCGAAGCTCGTGGCGCGCGCAGACCGTGATCGTGTACGTGGTCCTGGGCATCCTGGTCGTCTTCGCGGTCGTGACGCTGGTGAACATGACGCCCTCGCTGCTCGCTCCGTCGGGTTATCCGCCGTTGCGCGACCTCGTGTCCAGCGCGGCGCTGACGTTCTTCGCGTTCCTCGGCTTCGGCATCATCACGTTCACCGCGAAGGACCTCGCCGAGCCGGCGCGGCAACTGCCGCGCGCCATGTACCTGGCCCTGGCCATCGCGACGACCATCTACGTCGCCATCGCGCTGGGCGTGTTCGGCACTCTCCCGGTCGAGGAGGTGGTCTCCTCCGGCGGCACCGCGCTGGCCGTCGCCGCCGAGCCCGCGCTGGGCAGGGCGGGCTATTGGCTGATGGTCGTCACAGCCCTGTTCGCCACCGCGGGCGCGACCAACGCCGGGCTGTACCCGGCCGCCGGGCTGTCCGAGCGGCTGGTCGAGACCGGGCAGTTCCCGCCCTTGATGGCACGGAAGTTCGGCGGCCGGGTACCGGCCGGCCTGCTCGTGGAGGCGCTGGCGTGCTTGGTCCTGGCGCTGCTGTTCCGGTTGGACGCGATCGCGTCGATCGGGAGCACGGTGGCGCTGCTGGTCTTCACGTTCATCACCGTGGCGCACCTGCGCGTCCGCACCGAGACCGGCGCCCGCGTCACGATCCTCGTACTGGCCATCGTGTCCGCCGTCGTGGTCCTGATCGCGTTCGTGTTCACCACCCTGATCCACGAACCGGCCTCCCTGGTCGCACTGCTGATCATCCTCGCCCTCAGCCTGGGCCTGGATCTCGGTTGGAAGAACGGAATCACCCGACACAGGTGAGCCACCCGACCACGCCACGGAACCAAGCTGGGGGCCTGTACTCGACGAAGGTGGGCGACATGGTTGATGCGGAACGGAAACGACTCGCCGAAGCGGACGCCGGCACGGTCGCCTGGCGGCGCTGGGGGCCCTACCTCAGCGAGCGCCAGTGGGGGACGGTGCGGGAGGACTACGGCGACGGCTCCGATACCTGGTCGTCCTTCACGCACGACCAGGCCAGGTACCGGGCCTATCGGTGGGGGGAGGATGGGCTGGCCGGCGTCAGCGACGACCGGCAGCAGTTGTGTCTGGCGCTGTCCCTGTGGAACGGGACGGACCCGATCCTCAAGGAACGGCTGTTCGGGCTCACCAACGCCGAAGGCAATCACGGTGAAGACGTCAAGGAGTACTACTTCTATCTCGACGCGACACCCACCTCGTCGTACCTGCGGATGCTCTACAAGTACCCGCAGCGGCCGTTTCCGTACACCGACCTGGTCACGACGAATCGGGAACGGGGGATGTCCGATCCGGAGTACGAGCTGCTGGACACGGGAATCTTCGACGACAACCGGTACTTCGATGTCGTCGTCGAGTACGCGAAGGCCGGCCCGGACGACGTGTTGATGCGGATCACCGCACACAACCGTGGCCCTGAGGAGGCCCAGCTGGATGTGCTGCCGACGCTGTGGTTCCGGCACACCTGGTCGTGGGCCGGCGGCCGGGAGCAACCGCTGCTGCGCACGATCACCGACACGCAGGGCCATCACGTGGTACGAGCCGAGCACCACGAACTGGGGATCCGCCGGCTCTGTGCGGAAGCGCCGGTGCCGGTGCTGATGACCGAGAACGAGACGAACAACGAGTTGGTGTTCGGCTCGGCCAACGACTCGCCGTTCGTCAAGGACGGCATCCACCGTGCGGTCGTGCACGGCGACAGCACGGCTGTCGACCCGAACGGTGTCGGTACCAAGGCGGCCCTGCACCACCACCTGGTGATCCCGGCCGGTGGCAGCGCCACGGTCCGGCTGCGGTTGATCGACGCCGACCCGGTGCGGCCCGGCGAGTTGTTCGCCGGCTTCGACACGATCATCGACGCCCGCCGCAGCGAGGCGGACGAGTTCTACGCCGGAGTGCTGGCTGGCGATCTGGGCGGCGACGAACGCATGGTGGCCCGCCAGGCGCTGGCCGGGATGCTGTGGTCCAAGCAGTACTACGCCCTGGACGTCGAGCACTGGCTCGACGAGCACGGCGCCGACCCCCTCGTCGCCGACTCCGGGCTGCGCAACGAGGAATGGCGCCATGTGATCGCCGAGGACATCATCAGCATGCCGGACAAGTGGGAGTACCCGTGGTTCGCCGCCTGGGACCTCGCCTTCCACGCCGTCGCCATCGCCCCAGTCGACATCACGTTCGCCAAGCGGCAGCTCGAACTGCTGTTGGGCCGCTGTTACCTGCACCCCAACGGCCAACTCCCGGCCTACGAATGGAACTTCGGCGACGTCAATCCACCGGTGCACGCATGGGCGACGCTGTTCGTGTACGAGTTCGAGAAGAGCCGCACCGGCGTGGGGGACCGGGCGTTCCTGGAGAACGCGTTCCAGAAGCTGATGAAGAACTTCGTCTGGTGGCTCAACCGCAAGGACGCCGGCGACCGCAACATCTTCCAGGGCGGATTTCTCGGCCTGGACAACATCGGCGTGTTCGACCGGAGCGCCCCGCTGCCCACCGGCGGCCGGATCGACCAGGCCGACGGTACGGCCTGGATGGCGCTGTACTGCCAGACCATGACGCAGATCGCCGTCGAGCTCGCCCGGGAGAACCCGGTCTACCTGGAGCAGGCGGAGTCGCTGTTGGAGAACTTCGCGTGGATCGCGGCGGCCATGAATCACGTCGGTCCGGACCGCATGAGCCTGTGGGACGAGGAGGACGGCTTCTTCTACGACGCGCTGCGCCGCCCGGACGGCAGTTGCACCCCGTTGAAGGTGCGCTCGATCGTCGGGCTGATGCCGCTGGCCGCCGCCACGGTGATCGACGGCTCGGTGCGCAGCGAGTTCCCGCAATTCGCCGCGAGCGCGACGGAGTTCCTCGCCCGCCATCCGGCCGTCACCGCGAACCTCTGGGGACACGGCCGACAGGCGAACGGGACCGGCCCGGTGCTGTTCGCGCTGTTCGACGACACCCGGCTGCGCCGGATCCTGGCCCGGTTGTTGGACGAGGAGGAGTTCCTCAGCCCGTACGGCATCCGCTCGGTGTCGCGGTGGCACGCCGAGCACCCGTACGGCCTGACCGTCGACGGTCAGGAGCACCGCGTCGGGTATCTGCCCGCCGAGTCGGACACCGGCATGTTCGGCGGCAACTCCAACTGGCGCGGACCGGTGTGGTTCCCGATCAACGTGATGCTGATCCGGGCGTTGCTGAATCTCTTCGCGTACTTCGGCACGGAGTTCACGGTGGAGTGCCCGACCGGCTCGGGCCGGTGGCTGAACCTGTACGAGGTGGCCAGCGAGATCAGCGACCGGCTGGTCAGCACCTTCCTGGCCGATCCAGCCGGCTGCCGTCCGGTGCACGGCGGCCAGCCGGTGCTGCGGGACGATCCGTACTGGCGAGATCTGCCGCTGTTCTACGAGTACTTCCACGGCGACAACGGCGCTGGCATCGGAGCGAGCCATCAGACCGGCTGGACCGGTCTCGTCGCCCTGCTGCCGCTGCTGTTCCGCGGCGCGCACGCCGAGTCGCTGCTCGCCCGGGGCACCGAGACGCCGGTGGTGTCGTGATGACCGGATGGCCGGACCAGCCCGTGATCTGTGAGATCAACACCGCGGTCTGGCTGGAGTCGCTGTCCCGTTCCCGCGGCAGGCGGCTGACTCTGGCCGACGTGCCGGCCACCGAGTGGGACGAGGTCGCGCCGATCGGCGTCGACGCGGTATGGCTGATGGGAGTCTGGGAACGCAGTCCCGCAGGGCTCGCACTGGCGTCCACAAATCCCGATCTGTGGGCGTCGTTCCTGGAGACGTTGCCGGATCTGCGTACCGAGGACGTCATCGGGTCGCCCTACTGCGTGCGCAGATACGTCGTCGATCCGGTCTTCGGCGGCCCGGACGGCCTGGCTCGGGCACGCACGGCACTGGCCGCTCGCGGGGTGCGGCTGGTGCTGGACTACGTGCCCAATCATGTCGCGCCCGATCACCCATGGGTGACCAGGCACCCGGACTACCTCGTGCGCGGGGACGTCCACGACCTCAAGGCGAACCCGGCCGGATGGCTCGCGGTCGGCGGTCACGTGGTGGCCCGAGGCCGTGATCCGTACTTCCCGCCGTGGCCGGAAGTAGTGCAGCTCGACGCGTTCTCGCCCGACCTGCGTGCCGCGACCGTGGCCCGACTGACGGACATCGCCGACCAGTGTGACGGCATCCGGTGCGACATGGCGATGCTGATGACCAATCAGGTCTTCGCCAAGACCTGGGGTAGCCACGCCGGTCCGGCACCGAACGAAGAGTTCTGGCCGACCGTCATCGCCGGCCTGCGGACCCAGCACCCGGAAACGGTGCTGATCGCCGAGGCGTACTGGGACATGGAGTGGACGCTGCAACAGCAGGGCTTCGCGTTCTGCTACGACAAGCGGCTCTACGACCGGATCACGGTCGCGGACGCACCAGCGGTTCACGACCACCTCCGCGCCGACCTGACCTACCAGCGAGGACTGGTGCGCTTTCTGGAGAACCACGACGAGCCGCGCATTGCCAGCCTGCTGCCCGAGGACGCGGAACGCGCGGCGGCGGTCGCGATCGCCACACTGCCCGGTGCGACCCTCTGGCATGAGGGCCAACTGGAGGGCAGGCGGGTGCGGCCGTCGGTGTTCCTGTCCCGACGCCCGGACGAGTCGCCGAATGACGAGTTGGGCGACTGGCATCGCGGTGTGCTGGCCCTGATCGCCGACCATCAGGTCCGGCAGGGCACCTGGCAACTGCTGGAACCGAGGGCTGGCCGGGCAACCAGACCTATCCGCGATCTGCTCGCCTGGTCGTGGACCCCGAACCAGGATGGTCCGGGCCACCTGGTCGTGATCAACCTGTCGGGGCAACCCGCCCAGGCACGGATCCCGTTGCCCTGGCCGGCGCTGCCCGGCCACGACTGGCACCTGACCGACCTGCTTGCGCAGACCGGCTACGACCGAAACGGCGACGAGCTGGCCGGCCCCGGGCTGTACGTGTCCCTCGATGCCTGGCAGTACCACCTGCTGTCGGCGAGCGAGTCGTAGTGCCGTCAGCCCGGAGGTGAACCTCGACATGACTGACGACAGCGCGGTGACGACGTGGCGTGCCACGAACGTCGCCCCGATCGACATCGCACTCGGGCTGGCCGGCGAAGTCGTCACGCGTGCTTGCCGTGCCGGCGCTCCGCTGCGTTGGATGGCCGAACTGGCACTCGCCGCGGCGCCGAGTTCGGTCGCCGCGGCGATGGCTGATCGTGGGCGTGCTGTGCGCGGTGTGGCCGAGCAACTCGCCCAGCAGGCGTTGGTGACGGTCGTCGTGCCGGCCGCTCGATCCGTCCTGGCCGGCGTCGACCTCACCCAGCTGCTGCGCGAGCACGTGGACCTCATCGGCATCGCCGAGGAGGTCGTCGCCGCGATCAACCTGCCCGAGATCATCAGGCAGTCCGGCGATGTGGCCGCGTCTGAGGCGATACGCGGTGTACGGGCCGGCGGTATGCATGCCGACGATGCCGTTGCCGGGCTCGTCGACCGCGTCTTCCGGCGCGGCGGCGGAACAGCCGGTCAGACCTCAGGATGAGCGGGCCACGCAGACCTGACCGGCCGATCGCAGCGCACGGCCCGGCCGGCATCGTGACCCGCTCGCTCGCCGCCGCGGTCGACACCGCGGTCGTCATCGCCGCGGATACCGTTGTCTACTGGGGACTCTGCGGCCTGCTCTACGTCTGGTCGCCCAGGTCGTTCCGCTGGCCGCAGCTTCCGACGGCGATGATCGGGATCATCGGCGCGACCACGGCCGTCGTCTATCTGACCGTTTGCTGGGCGACGGTCGGTCGCGGGTATGGCGGATCGCTGTTCGGCCTCCGGGTGCTGTCGGTCGACCACCGCTTGCTCGGCTGGCCCCACGCGACCCTTCGCGCGGTCTGCTGCGTCCTCGTGCCGATCGGCCTGCTGTGGGCGCTGATCAGTCCGCGGCGTCGCTCCCTGCAGGACGTCGTGCTGCGATCGATGGTGGTCTATGACTGGAACCGCGACGGACCAGGGGATCTGAGCCCGGCCACAGTGGCTGCTCACCGCCCGGCTGGACGGTGAGCAGCCGCTGTCGAGGACGTTGTTTCCGGGTTGTCAGGATGCGAGCGCGTTCTTCTTGAGTGCCTCGAACTCCCCAGGGCTGATGGCTCCGCTGTCCAGGAGTTGCTTCGCCTTGGTGATGTCGTCGGCCGCGTGTCCGTTGGACCTCGACACCTCGCGGATGTGGTCGTCGAACTGCGCCTGCACGGCAGTGGCTTCGTCGCGTTGCCGCTGTCCGAGGTGTCTGTCCTGAGTGATCAGATAGACCAGGACTCCGATGTAGGGCAGCACGATCACGAAGACTGTCCATGCGGCCTTGCCCCAGCCTGAGATGTCCGAGCGGCCGAACAGGTCTCGGAAGACCAGAATGAGCAACCAGAACCAGATCATCCAGGCGAAGAAAACGGCTATGGTCAACATCAGGTTGAGGAATGGGTACCCTGTGTCGGACGCCGCTTCGAGCATTGCCTTCTCCATTCTGCCTCAGGGCCATGTGCGGTTCGATGGCACACCGCACTCGTGGTCTATCTGGCTGAACCCGCCGTCGCCTCGTCAGCGAGGGGTGAGGTGACCGCGGCCGCGTCACAGCGCCAGCAGATCGGCTTTTTCTCTCGCGAACTCCTCCTCGGTGAGCACGCCCGCGGTGCGGGCCTCGCCGAGTCGCATCAGCAGATCCAGCCGACCACCCATGGCCGCCAGGTCCTCGGGCCCCACTCGCTGGCGGACCAGGAGCACTTCGGTGGCCGCAGGGGCGGCTGCGGAGGGCACGACATCGCCCGCGTCGATCGGCGTGGGGGATGGGTCGGTGGCGGCAATGGACAGCACCAGCTCGATCAGGCCGAGGTACAGCGCCAGCAACGCCGCCACCCAGATCAGCGTCGACAGCGTGGGCGAGGGCCAGAACAACAGTACGATCACCCCGGGTGCGATCCCGGTCCATCGAGCCGCACGCAGATTGCGTCGTAGGAACGCGGCTGGTACGCCAAGTCGATCAGGCAGGTTCAGACCGTCCACAAACGCTCGGGTCGTGGCCGAGACTCGGTCTGGCCAGGCTTTCTTCGAGCCGGTGTCGTGCGGTCGCTGTTGGCGGTCCAGAGCGATGTGGTCGCGCACCGCGCGATAGCCGCGGGCGGTGGCGGGCAGCAACCCGATCCGGCCCCACAACAGCGTGATCACGATGAGGCCGACCATGATCAGCACCAGCCACAGCGTCCAGTTTCGCAGGGTGGCCGTGACGCCCTGATAGATGGCGTCGGCGACATCGACGTTGACCGGTTTGACCCGCCCCAACAGCGGTCCCCGCGCGACCTTGAGGGCCAAGACGAGCAACAACCCGACCGTCCCGGTGGTCACCGACCACGCCCGCAGTGTCTTCGACCGCCGTCTGGACAGCACCAGCGCCCCGACAAGCGTCGCGAACGCCAGCAGTCCCAACCAGAGCCAGAGCGATTTCAGCAGGTCGATCAGGGTGTAGACCTGAGGGGCCTGCTGTTTGGTCAGGACCGTGATGCCGAGGTCGTCCGGCATCAGGTCGAGAACCTGGCCGGCCAAGCCGGTGCGACTCTGCGCCGGCACGAGTGCCTTGGCCTGGCCGAGGGTGAACCGTATCGGCTGACCGGCCAGTAGTTGCGTTTGTGCGCTGCGCAAGGCCGCGCTGGTCAACGTGCTGAACGCCGACGATGTCAGGATCGTCCGCACGCCCTTGCTGAGCAAGGACCGGGCACCTTCCACGATGGTGGGTCGGAAGGATCGCAGCTGGGGTGGGAGGACGGCGACCGCCTGGCCGATGGCCTGTTGGACAGCTGGTTCGGACAGGATCGAGGCCACCACCTGGGATTCGATCCGAGCCTGCACAGCCGGGTCGGTGACGATTCGCTCCGCCCCCGCGACGAACACGTCCGTGTTCACCACGTGCCGCCGCGTCCACAACGACGTGCTGGACAGAACCATCGCCAGCGCACTGATCAGGATCAACAGGCCGGTGGCGACACGGCGCATGGCTTGCTCCTCCCCGCGTTGAACCGAACAACCCGTGCTGCCTCGGCCTCGACCCGGCCCGTAGATCGCGTTGGCCTTCACCCCAGCGCCTCAGCGGCCAGTTCATGTGCGCATCTCTCCCGGGGTCGAACTCCGGACCGTCTTCGTTGCCGCGCCAGGCCTGTTGTCCGATCGACTGTTGCCAGCGCAGTCTGCGAGGTGGCGAGCGACATGACATCGCCCGTGGCGGGCGAGGGCAGACGTCCGCGTGGGGTACACGAGAAGACCGGGCATGGTGTCGGCGTCCCGTACGCATGTGAACCACGTCGGTGCGCTGTTCGAGCGGCCCAGGTCTTCTGGCCGTCAGAGGGCGACGGGCCAGACGTCGCACTGACCACGACGATGCCGGACGGCACGTCCAGCACGGTCACGTATGACACCGCGGCGGACCCGATCAAGGTCACCCGGAACGACTTGACCGGCGCGGTCCTGGCGTCGACCGGGGCCAGCTACGACGCGGACGGCAATCAGCTGACCGCGGTGGACGCGCGGGGGATCACGAGCACGTTCGCCTATGACGCGACGGGCGCGCTGACCCAGGAGGTGCAGCCGACCTCGCCGACCGACTCGATCACCACGTCGTTCGGTTACGACGCCGACGGCAACCGCACGCGGATGACCGACGGCCGGGGCAACGCGGGTCCTACACGTACAACTCGTGGGGCCTGCCCGAATCGACCATCGAGCCTGCGACGGCGACGTACTCGTCGATGGCCGACCGTACGTTCACCACGAGCTACGACGCTGACGGCCAGCCGGTGGCGCAGACCCAGCCCGGCGGGGTCAGCCTGACCGCGGGCTACGACCTCAACGGTGATCTGACCTCGCAGACCGGCACCGGTGCCGACGCGGCCACAGCGAGCAGGACATTCGGCTACGACGCCGACGGCCGGATGACCTCGGCCGCGACCAGCGCGGCCGGCACCCAGACGGCGACCAGCGAGGCGTTCACCTTCAACGACCGGGGTGACCTGCTCACGACATCCGGCTCGGGTGGGTCCTCGTCGTTCGCCTACAACCCGGACAACCTGCTCACCTCCCGCACCGACGCGGCCGGCACCACGACGTACGGGTACGACTCGGCCGACCGGCTGTCCACGTTGAACGACGCGGCGACCGGCGCCCAGTCGACGTACTCCTACAACTCGATGGAGCAGGTGTCGGCGATCCACTACGGCACCGGTGACACCCGGTCCTGCGGCTACAACAGCCTGCACGAACGGACCAGCGACACACTCAAGACGTCGGCGGGCGCCACGGTCGCGTCGATTGGATACGGCTACGACCTCGACGGCAACCTGACGTCGAAGAACACCACCGGGTTCGCCGGTGCGTCCTCGAACACGTACACCTACGACGAGGCCAACCGGTTGACGTCGTGGAACAACGGCACGTCCACGGTCAACTACGGCTATGACGCATCCGGCAACCGGACCCAGGTCGGGTCCAATGTGTACACCTATGACGCGCGGGACCAGCTGACGTCCGACGGTGTGAACAGCTACAGCTACACCGCACGCGGCACGATGTCGTCGCAGATGAACACGTCCGGGTCGCTGAGCTACAGCTCGGACGCGTTCGGCCAGATGATCGGTGTCAGCCTGCAGAACTACACGTACGACGCGTTCGGCCGCACGATCAACGACACGACGACCGGTGGCTCCGCGACGGCCGGGTTCTCCTACTCCGGCGTGAGCAACACGATCGCGTCGGACAGCACGAGTACCTATACCTACGACCCCGGCGACGGACTGGTCGGCATCGGCACGGCAGCGGCCGGTGGCGGGACCGTGGCGGGCAGCGGTGTGTTGGCCTACGTCGACCAGCACATGGATGTCGTCGGCGACTTCGGTCCCAGTTCGGCGACGCTGACCGGGTCGACCACGTACGACCCGTTGGGCAACGTGACGAGCACGTCGAACCAGGCAGGCTCGCTGGGCTACCAGTCCGGTTGGACGGACAACGCGACCGGCAAGGTCAACATGGCCTCCCGCTGGTACAACCCGGCCACCGGTCAGTTCATGAACCGCGACAGCGCGTCGAACAACCCGGTGCCGAACTCGGCGGAAGCCAATCCGTTCGCGTACGTCGATGACAACCCGCTGACCGGGACCGACCCGAGCGGGCACGGCTGGTTCTCCAGTGCGTTCCACTGGGTGGCCAAGCACGTGGTCAAGCCCGTCGCGCACTTCGTGAACAAGCGGATCATCAAGCCGGTCGTGCGCGTCGTGAAGAAGGTCGTCAAGCCGATCGTGCACGCGGTGAAGACGGTCGTGCACAAGGTCAAGGACGTCTATCACGCCGCTGTGCGGGTGGTGAAACGCGTGGTCCATCGAGTGGTCCATGCGGTGCGAACGGTCGCCAGAGCGGCGGTCCATGTGGTGTCCACGGCGTATCACGCGGTGAAGAAGGCGGCCACGAAGGCGGTGCACGCGGTCGCCAAGGTGGTGAAGAAGACCGTGAAGGCGGTCGCGCACACCGTGAAGAAGGCGGCGGTGGCGACAGCGCAGTTCGTGCAGCACCACGCCACGGCGATCGTGTCGTTCGCGGCGGGAGCGGCCACGTTCGTCGGGTGCGAGGCGTTGACCGCCGGCATCGGCACGATCGGCTGCGCGGCGCTGGCCGGCGCGGTGGGCAACGCGGTCTCGTACGGGGTGAGCTGCGGTGGTTCGGCGGACGGCTGCTCGGTCGGCGGTGCCCTGGAGGCTGTCGGTCTCGGGGCCGCGGAGGGAGTCGCGGGTGGTTCGCTGGGTGAGCTGGTCGGTCCGTTGGCCGGTCGCCTGGTGACAGAAGCGCTGGACGGGGCATTGCCGGAGGTTGCGGTGGCCGGCCTGTCCGGCGCCGCGGGTGGCGCCGCCGCAGGCTCGGCGACATCGGCCGCGATGTACGGGTTGACGTGCGGCACGACCAAGTCGGGCTGCTCGGCCGGTGGCCTGGCGTCCGCGGCCGGCGGCGGTGCGGCGTTCGGTGCGATCGCCGGGGCCGGCGGTGGCGCGAAGGGCGCCATGGCCGATTCCGGTGAGGGCGCGCCGGCACAGCCCAAGGCCGGCGAGGACGACGCCACCGGTTGCGCGGCGGCACACAGCTTCATCGGCTCGACCAAGGTGCTGCTGGCCGACGGTTCGAGTAAGCCGATTTCCCAGGTCAAGGTGGGGGATCGGGTAGCCGACTCGGTGCCGGGCAGCACGGTGATGGAGACCCACCCAGTGGCGCGGGTGATCGTCACGAAGACCGACCATGACTTCGTGCGGGTCACGGTGAAGCGGCTGGGCAAGATCGCGGCAGTCGCGGCGACCGCGGTGACAGCAGCAACGCTGTTGGTCGGCCCAGCCCAGGCGGCGACGGTCACGACGACGTACCACCATCCGTTCTACGACGTGACCCAGTCCGCGTTCGTGGACGCCGACCACCTTGCGGCCGGCGATGTGCTCCAGTCCGTGGGCGGCGTGCGGGCCGAGATCACGGCGGTCCACCAGTACCACGCCACGACGACGACGTACGACCTGACGATCAACGGCCTGCACACTTACTACGTCGAGGCCGGCGCGACCCCATTGCTGGTCCACAACTGTGGAGAAGATCTGTCCGGTCACGCGACTGTGTACCTCGACAAGGGCAACGCCCACGCTTCTATCGCTGTGACGCGTGGGAATGTGACGATTCACAGCGAGCAGGTCGGAACCACTGGAACGGATGCCGTTGGCGCCCAGGGCAGCGACAAGATCATCACCAGTAGTCGCTAGTCACGTTGGGTGACGAGCAGGGAGAGTGCTCGTAGCGGGTTACGACTGATCCACTCAGTG
>DASUJK010000123.1:0-13839 GCA_036279295.1 Pseudonocardiaceae bacterium
GATCACCGAGAGACTCTGCTGGAACTCGCCGCGCCGCGCGGGATCGGACAGCACGCCACGCTGCCCCGCGGCCATGTCACCGGCGAAGAAGTTCAGCCCGACCAGCCGGACGCCTGCCGCGTCCACCGCCCGGCACAGCGCGTCGGTATCGGCGGCACCGGGTGCCGCCGTCGGGAACGGCCACCATGACTCCACCGCTGTGAACCCGGCCGCCCGCGCCGCGGCGAAGCGGTCCAGGTAGTCGTGCTCGGTGAACAGCAGGGACAGGTTGGCGGCGAGTTCGTAGTCACCGACGTGCATGAAGCTCCTCAGGTTGGGCCAGGCGGTCGAGCACCGCGGCTGTGAACTCTGCCGTGCTCGCCGAACCGCCCAGATCGCGGGTGCGCACACCGGCGCCCAGGCAGTTCTCGAACGCCGCCTCGATGTCGTCCGCCGCTTGTTCCTCACCGAGGTGACGCAGCATCATCGCACCGGCCCACAGCTGCCCGACCGGGTTGGCCACGCCCTGGCCCGCGATGTCCGGGGCCGATCCGTGCACCGGCTCGAACATCGACGGATGCCGGCGTTCGGGGGTTGAGATTGCCGCTGGGTGCCACGCCGATGGAGCCCGCGATCGCGCCTGCCAGGTCGGACAGGATGTCGCCGAACAGGTTGGACGCCACGATCACGTCGAACGATTCCGGGTCGGTGACCAGCTTCGCGGCCAGCGCGTCGATGAGGACCTTGGTCAACGTCAGGCCCGGTGTCTGCGCCACCGTCTCGGCGACCACCTCGTCCCAGAACGGCATCGTGTGGATGATCCCGTTGGACTTCGTCGCCGACGTGACCAGCCCGCGCCTGCCCGCGGCCAGCGTCGCCGCGTAGGCCGCGGCCCGTGTGATGCCGCGCCGGGTGAAGATCGCCTCCTGGACCGCGGCTTCCCCGGGTTGGCCCCGGTAGATCCGGCCGCCGACCGACGAGTACTCGCCCTCCACGTTCTCCCGGACGATCACCAGGTCGATGTGCTCGGCGCCGACCACCCGGGACGGGATGCCGGCCAGGGTCCGCACCGGCCGCAGGTTGATGTACTGGTCGAACGTGCGCCGAATCGGGATCAGCAGTCCCCACAGCGTCTCGGTGTCCGGGATGCTCGGGTCACCGACCGCGCCGAGGAAGATCGCGTCGTGCCGGGACAGCTGGTCCAGCCCGTCGGTCGGCATCATCGAGCCGTGCCGGTGATAGTAGGCCGAGCCCCAGCCGTAGTCGGTCACGTCCAGCGTGAACCCGTAGCGCCGCGCGACCACGTGCAGGCAACTCAGTGCCGCCGGCAGGACCTCGGGTCCGATGCCGTCGCCCGCGATCGCCGCGACGGAGTGGCGTCGTTGTGTCATCTCGCCCCTGATCTTCAGCTGATCGGTCGGGGACGATGATGGCCGCGATGCCGACCCGGAGGCAACGGGGCCTCCGGGCCGGCGTCACCTCACGTGCCGAACACCCGGAACTCCCACAGCGAGTACCCGAACTGGGTCGCACGTGCCGTACCCAGCACGCGAACGAACTGGCCGGTGCCCGACACGGGGATCGTCTGCACCCCGCCGGCTCCGGTTGTCGTGGTGAAGACCGTGGTCCATGTCACGCCGTCCGCTGACGTCTGGACCTGGAACGCGGTGGCGAACGCCGCCTCCCAGTTGAGCACCACCTGGCTGACGGTGTGACTCGCGCCGAGGTCCACCTGGATGGACTGCGGGTCGCCGAACGCACTGGACCAGCGGGTGGCCGTGTTGCCGTCCGTCGCGTTGCCGGCCGGGAACTCGCGTTCTCGATGGACGAGGCCGTCGTCGGCTTGCCCTGGGACAGCACGGTGGCGCCCGGTGGTGGTCAGCCGCTGGATGTGCTGACGCCACAGCGAGTGCGCACCACCGTGGGCGAGGAGTGGAGTGACATCGCCAAACGGCATACGGCGCGCTGGCCTTCGACGATGGTCCTGAGCTGCACTTCGCTGAGAACCCTGAGCCGTTCAGTATGGCGCCGATCCTCCGGTATGACCTATCCGGGAATGCACTGTTCACCCGCGTCTCGGTGCTGCCCTTGGCGCGGGTGCACGCGCTCGTCGAAGAGTACATCTTTACTGGCGAGCGTCCCACCAGCATCGAGTGGCAGCAGATCGAGTGGCAGCAGATGCCCCGGCTGGACCCACGCTGGTGAATCTTTCCCGGCCACCGGTGTCGCTGCCGCGACGGACGAGCCGACCGACACCACGGTCGCGGCGACGGTGACCCCCACGATGCTGACCGCCAGCAGGCCGGCTCGCCGTGCTGGTCGGCCGCGCGGTAACCACGCTCGTGTGCCTCTGATCGACATGCGTACTCCTTCGTACGGGGCGGAAGAGAGGGTGAGAGCGCTCTCTGCGAATATCACGCCGTACTCGGAGCCTTGTCAAGACAATCCGACGGTTCCGGAACTCACGCAAATGCTTACGGTGCCTTGCGATGCCGGCCGCCGGTCGTCGCCGCCCGATGCGCGAACACCCACCGGTTGGCGTCAACGCGTCGTCGCGCTCCGGCAGCGGACCGCCCGCGTCTCGGGGCCGAGCTTGATCTCGTAGACGAACGCGCTGTCACCGACCGCCAGCCGGTGCACGGTGTCGACCAGCAGCCGTTCCGCGGCGGCGGGCAGGTAGAGCAGCACACCCTCGGCCAGCCACGCCGTCGGTGCCGCTGCGTCGAAACCGGCGTCGATGAGCGCGCCCGCCCAGCCCTCGCACAGGTCGGCCGCGATCGGCCGGTAGGTCGCGTTCGGTGTGGCGGCCAGACCGCGCCAAATCGCTTCCACCAGATCGAGCGAAACAATCGCACGCATGATTACCCGACGGTTGATTCCCCCGCTTCCCGATGCGCCCGACCGGCCCTGTTCGTCACCGGGCTGGCCCAGTGCCGGCCGACCCGGGTGTCCGATCGCCCGATTAGAGTCGAAACGTGATCGTGCATGCGGTACTGCCTGGCCACGGTGCCGTCGCACTGTGGGCCGAGGACCCCGAACGGCGGCCGGCCCGCGGTGGGCACCCGTTCGCGGTTCCGGCCAGGACGCTGGCCAAGGGCCTCGGGCTGGCCGCCGACGACGTGACGGCGAAGCGCATGTCGCTGCTGCTGCCGTCCACCGCGTCGGCTCCGGTGTCGGCTGCCGGGCCGACGCCGGCCGGCGTCGAGCTGCGGGCGTGGCAGGTGCCGGTGCTGGTCCTGACGTCCGCCGACGCGTTGGCCGGCGACGATCACCGGTTCGGCGCGTCCGTGCGCTACCTGCTCGGCGTGCGGTCGTTCGCGGCAGAACTCGTGGCCAGGGGCCAGGTGCTGCCGTCCGTCGTCGAGGAACCCGATGGCCCGGCGGCCCGCTGGCGGCCGGTGCTGTCCGGCGTCGACCAGGCACGGTTTGACGGGCTGTGCGACGCGATGCCGCCGATCTGCCGGGCTGAACAGACCAGCGCCGACGGCAGGCCAGCCACGGACGCCCTGCATGGCACGCTGGCCGCTCTGGTCGATCACGAGGTGCGGCGGCGGCTCGGTGCGGCCACAGCGGAGCCGACCGACTGGTTCCATGCGCTCACCGGTTCGCCCCGCTGCACCGAGGATGCGGCTGTCGTTCGCACGCTGGCCAGGCAGTTGGACAGCTGGCACACCGAACTGAGCAGGCGCAACCCGATGCGCACCTGCTTCCGGCTGCGCACGCCGGACCAGAATCCGCGTGGCGACGACTGGCGGCTGGACATCATGGTGCAGGCCGTTGCCGACCCGTCAGTACTGGTGTCGGCCGAGGACGTGTGGCAGGACTACGACTCGGGCCTGTACCGGTGGGTGGCCGACCCGGAACGGCAGTTGCTCGCCGACCTTGGCCGGGCCAGCGCGCTGTATCCGGGCCTGGAGGCGGCGCTGGCCCAGCGGCAGCCGGTGCACATGAGCATGGACGTGGCGGGCGCGTACGACTTCCTGACCCACGCCGAGCTGCTGGCCCAGGCCGGGTTCGGGGTCCAGGTGCCGTCGTGGTGGCGCCGGCCGGGGGAGTTGTGCCTGAAGGTGACCACGACGAGCGTGGACAGCTCGATCGCCATGGTCCGGGACACGGCCGTGACGCGCGACGAGATCGTGAACTGCCGGTGGAGCATCGCCCTTGGCAACGAGACGATCTCCGAGGACGATCTGGCCGAGTTCGCCAAGCACAAGATCCCGCTGGTCCGGTTCCGTGGCCAGTGGACCTACCTGGACCGGCAGCGACTGGCCGCCGGCCTGCGGTTCCTCCGCCGGGTGGCCACCGGCACCATGCCGGCCCGCGAGGTACTGCTGACCGCGGGGCTGCGGCCCACCGGGGACGACATCCCGGTACGCAGCGCAGGCGGCACGGGTTGGCTGGCCGACCTGCTGTCCGGTGACATCGACGGCAGGCTGCCCGACATCGACGCGCCCGCCGAGCTGACCGCCACCCTGCGGCCCTACCAGCTGCGTGGCCTGGCCTGGCTGGCGTTCCTGGACCGGCTCGGGCTGGGCGCGTGCCTCGCCGACGACATGGGGTTGGGCAAGACCGTGCAGCTGCTGGCGCTGGAGGTGCTGCGCCGGGCCGAGCGGCCGAGGCCGCCGACGCTGGTCGTCTGTCCGATGTCGGTGGTCGGCAACTGGCAGCGCGAGGCGGCCCGGTTCGCGCCGACCCTGGCCGTCCACGTCCACCACGGACCGGACCGGGAGTCGGGCGACGCGTTCGCCAAGACCGTCGGTGAGTACGACATCGTCGTCACCACGTTCTCCGTCGCGGCCAAGGACACCGCGGAACTCACGGCACTGGAATGGGACCGCGTTGTCGTGGACGAGGCGCAGAACATCAAGAACAGCGGCACGCGCCAGTCCAGGGCCATTCGGGCCATCCCGGCGCGACACCGGGTGGCGCTGACCGGCACGCCGGTGGAGAACCGGATGTCGGAACTGTGGTCCATCATGGATTTCGCCAATCCGGGGATGTTCGGCTCCGCCAACTCGTTCCACGCCAGGTTCGCGGTGCCGATCGAGCGCTACCGCGACCAGGACGCCGCCGACCGGCTGCGTGGCGCTGTGCGGCCGTTTCTGCTGCGGCGGGTGAAGGCCGATCCCACGATCGAACTCGACCTGCCGGACAAGATCGAGACGACGCAGCTGTGCAACCTGACCGTGGAGCAGGCCACGCTCTACCGCGCCGTCGTGGACGACATGCTCGACCGGATCAAGGAGAGCGACAACATCCAGCGCAAGGGACTGGTGCTGGCCGCGATGACCAAGCTGAAGCAGGTGTGCAACCATCCCGCGCACCTGCTCGGCGACGACTCCGTGCTGGCCGGCCGGTCCGGCAAGCTGGCCAGGGTCGAGCAGCTGCTGGAGCTGGTGCTCGCCGAGGGCGAGAAAGCCTTGTGCTTCACACAGTTCGCCACGTTCGGCCGGATGCTGCAACGCCACCTGAGCGTTCGGTTCGGTACCGAGGTGCCGTTCCTGCACGGCGGCACCAGCAAACAGGTCCGGGACGCCATGGTCGACCGGGCCCAGGAGCCGGACGGGTCGCCGATCCTGCTGGTGTCGCTGAAGGCGGGCGGCACCGGGCTGAACCTGACCGCCGCCAACCACGTGATCCACATCGACCGCTGGTGGAATCCGGCGGTCGAGGACCAGGCCACCGACCGGGCGTTCCGGATCGGGCAGCAGCGGACCGTGCAGGTGCACAAGCTGCTGTGCATGGGGACGCTGGAGGAGAAGATCGACCAGTTGCTGGAGCGCAAGGCCGCGCTGGCCGACATGGTCGTCGGCGCCGGTGACGACTGGCTGACCGAGATGTCGTTCCAGCAGATCCGTGAGCTGATCACGCTGTCCCCGGAGGCCATCGTTGAGTGACGCACTCTGGTCCCGGCGGTTCCTCGACGCCCTGACCACCATCGGGCTCGGCTCGACGTGGCTGCCACGGCGCCGAACCACGCAGGTGCAGCTGTTGAGCTTCTCGGTGGCCAAGAGCGTGGTGATCGCCACGGTGCAGGCACCGGACGGCGAGCCGTATCGGGCGCGGATCGCCATGCGGGCGTTCGGCGCGGGGGAGTGGGCACAGCTCCAGCGGGCAATCGCCGAGCGCACTCGGTACATGGCGAAGCTGCTGTCCGGTGAGCTGCCGCTGGACATCGAGTCGGTGTTCGACGAGCTGGACCTGCCGCTGCTGCCCAGGAGTTCGCGGGACATCGCGATGGACTGCTCGTGCCCGAACTGGGAGGTGCCGTGCGAGCACCTGGTGGCCGTGTGTGGTCGGTTGGCTGACGCGTTCGACACCGACCCGTTCACGGTCTTCGCGTGGCGCGGTTGTCCCCGGCTGGAGCTGTTGGACCGGCTGGTGTCGTTGCGGACCGCCCACCAGTCCCGGCCGGCCACGACTCGTGGGTCGCGGTCGTTGGCGGAGAGCATGGGTGTGTTCTGGGGCAGTGAGCTGCCGGCGCCCGCTTCGCCGCCGCCGTTGGCGGAGAGCGTTCGGCAGCCGGATCTGGTGTTGGATCAGGTGGCGCCGCCGGACATCAGTGTGCGCGGCCAGCCGTTGGTGGATGCGTTGCGGCCGTTGTACCGGATCATCACCGGGACATGACGGACCGGGACATGACGGACCGAGACGTGAGGGGCCGGACGGTACGGGTCACCCCTCGCCGGGCAACCCGTACCGCGCGGCGCGGCGAACTGGTCAGGTTCGCCCCGCCTCCGGCCCCTCCGCCGGGTCAACTGAATCCGAACGCCGTTACCCGCCGATCTCGACCAACGGGAACGCCCGGTGCCTACGTGGCGGGTTCAGGTAGTTCTGCCGTCGCGTTGCCGTGATGAACCGCTCCAACCCGTTGTCCTCCTGCGCCATGTTGTACTTGTGCATCAGGTCCGCCGCTGCCGCGTTGGCCCGCATGGTCAGGAAGAAGTCACTCGTCGGCACGAAGATCGTGAACTGGAGTTTCGGTTGGACGGAACCGTCCGGCACATCCATGTTGTCGTAGCCAGGACCGTCCATCCGGATGTGGATCGGCGTCCCGTCGGCGGCTCGTGACGAACGCTGCAACGCCGACAGGTGACCGACCCTCGGCTCGGTGGGATCGTCGTCGTTGCCGACCCCGATGCCGATGCCCTGCGCTGTCTGTTCCGCGTAGAGCGGCCCCCGGTTCTCGTTCTGCAGGATGGCCGGGCCACCACCGTTGGTGAACTGGTCGTCGTTGCCCGGGTTGATCGCCGGCGCGTGGAACATGTACTGCACACGTTCTTCGTACGTGCCGTCCGCACCAGGTGGCGCGGTCTCGGAGAGCATGTTGAACCACTGCAACATGTCGATGATGTTGTGGGACAGGTGCTGGATCGCACCGTTGTCGAAGTAGTCACCGGCCACCGCCGATGTCAGGTGCGCCGACGAGTTGCCGGCGAACGTGCAGATCTGCGGCGGGCCGGCGCCGTTGGTGTGCTGGTCGAAGAAACCCATCCACATGGGAGAGTCCGGGTTGACCAACCAGTTGTAGGGCAGGCTGTCCTGGTCCGCGACCGACCTGGGCAGGCCCTGTTGGACGAACATCGCCCTGCTGGAGGTGAACTCGAGCAGGCCACCGAACCGTGGCGCCCGCACTGGCTGGCCGGCCAGTGAGTTCTGCCCGGACAGGAAGTTCACCGCGTCCTGCAGGTGGTCGGCGTTGTCGCTGCGCAACATGAAGAGCATGTCGTTGTGCTCGATGTTGACCGACACGTTGTACCGCATCTTGCTGGTGCGGCCGCCGGGGAACACGTCCGAACCCGACGGCATCGCCTCCTCCAGCACGAACCGGGTGGGATCGGACGACAGTCGCGGCATGTTCGCCGTGACCACCGACTGATCGAGCCGCTGGAAGTACGGCAGTCCGTAGGACACGAAGGTGACCAGCCCGGCCGCGCCCCACGGATAAGCGGATTCCAACGCGCTCAGCACCCTGGTCAGCTCGATCTGGTCGAGCTGGTTCGGGCGCCGAAGTAGTTGTGCGGTAAGGTGAATCGTGTGCACCGGAGGCATCGCCATGATGATGCCTTCCATCGTCTGCGGCGGTGCGCAGAACGCGCCCACGTCGAACTGGATGTCCGACGGGGCGGGCAGTGTGTCCGCGTTGGCACGGTTGGGAATGGTGGCGAGCCCACCCGTGAGCTGGAGAGCTGTGGCGGCGGTGGCGAGTGAACCGACGACGAGGAAATTGCGTCTGTTGACGGAGGGGATACTGTCCACGATGGCCCCGAATCATTCGAAATCATTGGGAGATAACGATTTCGGACGCTACGGAGCGATCGTGACAGTTGACATAGCACACATCCCCCAAGGGGGATCACTCAGTTGGCGTACTGCAGCAGGCCGACATCCCTGGCGATGACCAGGGTTTCCGCCCTGTTGCGGGCACCAAGTTTGCGGAACAGCCGCGCCTGCGTGTTCTCCACGGTCTTGGTCGCGATGCCGAGCGTGCGCGCGGTCTGCCGGACCGTGTCACCCTTGGCGATGGAGCCGAGGATGTCGCGTTCCCGTGGTGTGAGTTGCGGTGGCGCCTTCGTGGTCGTCTGTGGTGCCCACGTGGCCAGGGTTCTGGTGTAGGGCAGGCTCATCGCGAACAGACCGGTGACCGCGACACGCAGCGCGGCACCGAGTCCGGTCGCGACGTCGTCACCACTGAGCAGCCCGTTGGCATGGTGGGCGAGCGCGTCCACGGCGGCGAACCGTGCCCGCCGTTCCGCTCCCCGCACGACGATCACCGGGGTGTGCAGGGTCGCGGCCCAGGACCAGTCCTCCGGCTCGGGGTCGACGAGCACGGTGAGCACCGTGCCCCGGTGCCATCGAGCCCAATGATCCTGGAGCACCGACTCCCGCCGCCATACCGAAACGAAGGGGATACCCTCGGTGATCAACGTGCGAGCGACGGAGTCACGGCACTGCCCGGCCGGCCCGCGCAGCAGCACCAGCATCGCCCGGCCGGGTTCACCGGGCCACCGCTGATCGGCGGGACCACTGAGCAGGCCCTGCCGTGCCGCCTCGGCGACGGCATCGTGGTGGGTGCCGACCCCCAGCTTCTCGTAGATGTGTCGTTTGTGGTTCTCCACTGTGCGAGTGCACAGATCCAACAGATCCGCGATCTCTCTGGCGGTGTGGCCACCGGCCATGAGGACGATGATCGCGGTTTCCCGGGTCGTCAAGGGAGTACCAGCCATGGTTTTCGGCAAACTTGCTACGCCTGGAATGCGACGCGTCCGCACGGCGGCCGCCTCTCAGCTCAACGCGGCGGCTTCCGCGCCGACGTCGGTATCAAGCAGGGCCCCGTACCATCCGGCGTACAGGCGCAGCTCGTGCACCGCACCGGCGACCAGCACCCGGATCGTGAGCACGGCCAGCTCCGGCACGGCGTCCTCGCCAAGTGGTAGAGAGTTGAACTGCTCCACGTAGACGGCCCGGACGCCGAAATGCTCGATCAGTCGACGCAACCGAGTGATCGCGACCTCGGCGGCATCGGCGGTATCGCCAGTGTTTGCGTCCAATCGGACCATCGGCAAATGGGCTACCAGTGGTGGTAAAACGATTACGTCTCTTCGTTCGAGCCAGCGAGTCAGCTCCGCCCAGGTGGCGGTCAGGTTGGCGCAGCGCATCGCGAACCGTCTTTCGTCGGCGTGGTGGTGGGAGACTCACGCACAATATCTCGGAAAGGACTTCCGCAGACAGGTTCGTTAAGAGGCAATTGGGTTGTTACAACTAGATGCGTGCGCATGCATCTACATACCGCATCGTTCTGGTAAGAACGAAGTACAGTCAGGTAACGGTTTCCGGTCAGTGCAGTTACCCCGGCTAAATGAAAACCCCTAAACTGGAGTGGGCTGGCTGGGTGTACGTGAGGGTACTCAGGCCCGCACCGGAAGTTGGTAGGGACCACGTACGCTCCTGGCCAGCCGGATGCGGCTCGGACCCGCTGGCCGGAGCCTCGGGTAGCGGGCGAACAGCTCCCGCAGGGTCACCTCGGCCTCGACCCTGGCCAGTCCGGATCCGATGCAGTGGTGCACGCCGGCCGAGAACGACACGTTCTCCCTGCTGTTCTTCCTGGTGATGTCGAAGACGTGTGGATCGGTGAAGACACGCGGGTCCCGGTTGGCCCCGGCCAGTAGTTCGAACAGGAAACCACCTCGGGGCAAGGTGGTCCCGGCCAGTTCGACTTCCTCGGTGGCCAGCCGTGCCGTGTACTTGGTCGGCGGGTCGAACCGCAGTACCTCCTCGATCGCGCCGGGTACCAGCTCCGGGTTGGAGAACACCAGTTCTTTCTGGTCCGGGTGGGCAAGCAGCAGGCGGACGCAGTCTCCGATGAGATTGCCCGTCGTTTCCAGGCCGGCCACGAACAGTAGTTGGGTCAGGGCCAGCAGGTCGCGGCGGCCGAATGGTTCGCCGTCCACCGACGTGTGCACGAGCTCGCTGATCAGGTTGTCCGCCGGCACGGCCCGGTAGCGCTCGACGAGTTCGGCGAACAACGCGTTCATCTCACCCAGCGACGCCCGGATGTCGCGCCGCTCGGTCATCGTCTTCGGGCCGTCGATGGTGCTCGCCAGCACTGTGCCCCACCAGATGAAGCGGTCGTGGTCCTCGATCGGCACCCCGAGCAGATCGCAGATGACCTCCAGCGGCACACGTGCCGCGATGTCGGTGACGGCGTCGAACTCGTCCCGGCCGACGAGTTTGTCCAACACTTCTTGGACCAACTGCCGCACCCTGGGCGTCCGGTCGCGCACGGCCTTGGCGGTGAACCACGCGGAGATCAGCTTGCGCAGCCGGGTCTGTTCCGGTGGGTTCACCGCCAGCAGCGAGTGCTCCACCGGATGCACCAGCAGCCGCTGGTCGCCGGGCACCGTCTGCCAGTCCCGCGCCGCCGTCGGCTTGGACATACCGAACCGGCCGTCGGACAGCACGGCGCGGACCATCGGATGCGAGACCGTGCAGTAGAAACCCAGTGGGCTGCGGTAGATCTCGCCGCGTGCGCGGATCTGTTCGTAGAGCGGGAACGGGTCGGGCCGCTGGCGGACGCCGAGGAGTTCGGCGGCCGGGTCGCCCTTGACCGCGTGGTACTCGGTGACCGCTCGCCGAATGCCGTACCTCGCCGCGGTGCGCACGCCTCGGGTGTCCATCTGCTGCTCCCTGTCAATTGACGTTGCGTCGCATGCCGGCCCACAACTCGTCGCGGAGCTTGCGGCGCAGGATCTTCCCGCTGGGATTCCTCGGCAGCGTGGTGGTGAAGACGTACTTCGTCGGCACCTTGAACTGGGCGATGCCGCCGCGCAGGAACGCGGCCAACTCCGGCCCGGTCACGTCATGGCCTGTTCGTGGCACGACGAACGCGTTGATGGACTCACCCCACGTGTCGTCCGGTGCGCCGACCACGGCGGCGTCGGCGACGGCCGGATGCCGGCACAGCGCCTTCTCCACTTCGGCCGGATAGATGTTCTCCCCGGCCACGATGATCGTGTCGGTGATGCGGTCGCAGATGTAGAGGTAGCCGTCCGCGTCGAGGTAACCCGCGTCGCCGGTGTGCACCCAGCCGGCCACCAGCGTTTCGGCGGTCTTGGCCGGTTGCCGCCAGTACTCCAGCATCCGGGCTGGCGTGTGCAGACACACCTGTCCGATCTCGCCGGTCGGCACGTCGGCACCGGCCTGGTCGATGATCCGGATGTCGACGCCGGGGTAGGGCCTGCCGGCCGCGGCCAGCCGGTGGCTGCCCGGCTTGTGGTCGGCGGGCGGCAGGCAGACCGCGGTGTTGCCGGACTCGGTGAGCCCGTAGATCTGGGCCAGCTCACAGTCGAACGTGTCCAGGCAGCGGCACATCAGCACGTCGGAGATCGGGGAGCCGCCGTAGGCGACCTTGCGCAGCGACACGAAGTCGGCCCGCGTCACGCCCGGCTCGTTCACCAGCATGCCCAACATCGCGGGCACCATGCAGGTCGTGGTGATCCCGAGTTCCCGGATCAGCTGCACGGCCGTGTAGCTGTCGAACGCCGGCAGCACCACGTTGGTCACACCCGCGTTGAGGCCCTGCACCGCCCACCAGACACCGCCGACGTGGAACCCGGGCACACCGAGCAGGCTGCGGTCGTCAGCTTTCCAGTCGATCCAGTCCAGCCCGTGCTCGGCCAGCAGCCCGGCGATCGCGGAGAACGTCCGCTGCGCCAGCACGACACCCTTGGGCGCCCCGGTGGTGCCGCTGGTGTAGATCTGCACGAGTGGCCGTTCCTGGTTGTCGGCGGGGAAATTCGTTGGTGCGGCTGGGGTCTCGGCCCAGTGGGCGATGTCGGCCAGCAACACCACACCGACCCCGGCCACCGGCAGTTCGGCCGAATCGGTGAACACCAGCGTCGCGGTGGAGTCGGTCAGGATGTGTTCGACCTCCGGCCGGGTGAGCCGGCGACGTGGTGCTGTCGCACGACTCCTGGAGCAGCGCGGCGATGGTCTTCCCGCCCGAATCGTTCATCACGGTGGCCCAGTTGCGGCAGGTTGTGCTGGAGTGGGCATTCGACGAGGTGCAGCCACCAGAGGCGGCGAAATGGACCGACGCGCCAGGCGTTGGCTGGTTCTGACCAGTCAGTTCATCTCCTGGTGCGCGACGTTGGTGTTGCGCGGCGGAGCCCAGCCCGATGACTGCCTGGGCTCCGCTCCGCGGGTCAGGCGATGTGGCCGAGCTTGACCGCGGTCACCAGGGTTGCGACATTGACCACCAACATCGCACCGGCCGGGTTCTTGCTGTCGCGCACGGCGGTGAGGGTGTGTGCCAGTTCGACACACTGTCCGCCGTTGCCGCCGCTATGGCTGCTCTTGCGCCACCGAAGTGGCCGATCGGGGGCCATGACGCCCTCCTTCGTCGCTTCACGGTACGTCCATCAGGGTAGTCACCAATTTGATGGACTTGGCTGGCGACAGGGCTGCTCTGATGAGGTAGCTCCAGATCAGGCCATACTTCTGCTGTTCCATTGGATCGTTGTCTATGTAGCGAGCAGCCGTCAGATCCTCCAGATACACGACATCCAGGCCGTCCGCGTTCGGCAGTCGCAGCAGAGTGAACGGGAACCCGGTAGCGGCGTGAGCTCCGGCTCCGAACGGGCAGATCTGGATGGTGACGTTCGGTAGGCGCGCTACTTCGCGCAGCTTCGTCAGCTGAGCACGCATGACATCAGGACCGCCTACTTGGGTGCGAAGCACTCCTTCGGACAACACCGCGTGCAGCTCAGGGGCATCATCGCCGGTGACACGTGCTTGCCGTGCCATGCGCGCGGCGATCAACCGGTCGACGTCAGCGGGAGCCGGTAGCGGACTGGCCTGCGTGACGGCTCGGGCGTAGTCCTCGGTCTGGAACAGGCCGGGCACCAGTTCGACGTCGTAGGTTCGGACGCTGGTGGCGCCCTCCTCAAGATTGACGTACCGCCGGAACCAGTCCGGCAGTGCCGTGCCGTACGTCGTGCGCTTGCGACGTTGGCGGGACTGCTGGCCAAGGCGTTCCAGATCGGCCCGCTCCCGGCCCTTGACCTGGTAGAGGCCCAGCAGATCGCGTAGCTCGCTGGATTTGACACCCACGTCGCCGTTCTCGATCCGGCCGATCTTGGACGGCGAGCAGTCCAACAGCCGTGCGGGCTCCTCCCTCTCCATGGCCAGTGCCTCGCGGTGCTTGCGCAGTGCCATGCCGAGCTGACGCTTGGGCACCGTGGAACTCGTACTGCTCACCTGCTTGCCTCCGGGTCCGCGCTCTCTGACGGACATTCTGCCTGATCTTAACCCCCGCGCGCTTCACTCGATGGAGGGATTTGAAAGCTGCGTGTGCAGGTT